>DATCGY010000067.1:0-5508 GCA_036508635.1 Candidatus Anoxymicrobiaceae bacterium | reverse complement strand
TCGACGTACCGGCCGTGGGCGAGTACGCACGCATGCTACCCGACGTGGTGTTCGCCGAGGAGCGCCTCTACGCGTGCAGCCAGGACGCACAGGAGTGGATACGCGAGGTCATCAAGGAGCACGACCTCAACAGGGTCATGGTCGCATCATGCACGCCGCGCACGCACCAGCCGCTCTTCCGCGAGACCGTGCGCTCTGCGGGCCTCAACAAGTATCTCTTCGAGATGGCCAACATCCGCGAGCACTGCTCGTGGGTCCACATGCAGATTCCGGACGACGCCACGGAAAAGGCCAAGATGCTGGTCAAGATGGCCATCAATAAGGCGTCGCTGCTGGAGCCACTCGAGGAGGGCGTCTCGCCCGTGACCCACTCCGGCCTCGTGATTGGCGGTGGTGGCGCCGGTATGCTCGCGGCCCTGCAGCTCGCCGACGCCGGCTTCATGACGCACCTCGTCGAAAAGGAGCCCGAGCTCGGTGGCCAGATGAGGCATATATATAAGACGATCGAGGGCGCCGACGTTAAAGCTTACCTTGCGGACCTAATCGCGCGCGTCAACAACCACCCCTATATAGAGGTCATGCTCTCTTCCAACATAGAAAAGGTCGATGGCTACATCGGCAAGTACACCACCACCATCACTCGTATTCCCTCCCCCTCGAGGGGGGACGGTCAGGGTGGGGGTGGCGATATCGTCACGATCGACCACGGTGTCATCATCGTCGCGACCGGCGGCAACGAGTACGAGCCCAAGGAAGGCGAGTACGGCTGGGGCTTCAACCCGCGCATCATCACGCAGGCCGAGCTCGAGCGGCGCATCGCCGAAGACCCGGCAACTCTAGCCGGGGTGCGCGACGTCGTCATGGTACAGTGCGTGGGCTCGCGAAACGACGAGCACCCGTACTGCAGCAAGATCTGCTGCGGCGTCGCGGTCAAGAACGCGCTCGCGCTCAAGGAGCTCAGTCCCGATACGTCCGTCAACGTCTGCTATCGCGACCTGCGCACGTACGGGTTCAAGGAAGACGCCTACATGAGAGCCCGCGAGGGTGGGGTCAACTTCATTCGCTTCGAGAAAGAGGAGCCCCCTAAGGTCGACATCAGCTTCGGCAACCCCCGCGTGATAGTCGCCGACCAGAACGTGCGCGGCGAGGAGGTCGTGCTGATGCCCGACCTCATCGTGCTCTCGACAGGCATCGTCTCCAACCCCGACGCGGCTGAGCTCGGTCCGAAGCTGAAGGTACCGCTGACGAGCGACGGCTTCTTCCTCGAGGCCCACGTCAAGCTGCGCCCGGTGGACTTCGCCACCGACGGGATATTCCTCGCCGGCCTGGCCCACTACCCCAAGACGATCGCCGAGAGCCTGACCCAGGCTGCCGCCGCCGCCGCGCGGGCCGAGAGCATCCTGGCCAAGGACAACGTCGTCACCGAGGGAGTCGTGGCCTGGGTCGACCCGAAGGTCTGCTCCGGTTGCCGTGCCTGCGTCAGCCTCTGCTCTTACGAGGCGATCGACTTCGACGAGGCGAGGGGAGTCGCCGTGGTCAACAGGTCGCTCTGCAAGGGATGCGGAGCTTGCACAGGCGCATGCTCCTCCGGCGCGAACCGCCTCCTCGGCTTCAAGCCAAAGCAGATCATCGCCCAGATCAAGGCAGCCTGCGGAACGCTCTAAAACGCTACAGCCTGGCAAACGAATAGAGTGTTCCAGGCAAAGCAACCGATGTATCCACCAGAAATCCTTCCGTGAAAGGACTGCGGGGGGTTGAATGCAATCTGTTCCGGGATAACTCGGCTGTGGGGTTTTTTGCGGCAAACTATGGTCGAAATGGGCCAATTTAGGTAGAATTGTCTTCCCTCCGTTCGTGAGGGTGCAGACCGCAGGTATACGACCCGGGACGTGCACGATGAATCCATTAGCTGAAGAATTGAACGCTACAATAAAATCGGCCAGCCCGTCGATGTACTCAGTGCTTTCAGGGCTCGGCCGTCAGTTGTTTTTTCCTAAAGGCATACTGACGCAGACCGCCGAGGCACGCGAGAAAGCCGACCGGTACAACGCGACTATAGGCATCGCAAGGCAAGGCGGGCACGCCATGAACCTGCCTGTCATAATGGACATGGTTCCGGGTTTGAGCAGCGATGAGGCGCTTGATTACGCGCCATCCACAGGGAATGCGGCGCTACGCCGCCGCTGGCTCGATGACATGTTCGTCAAGAACCCGTCGCTGGCCGGCAAAGAGGTGAGCCTTCCCATCGTCACGAGCGGTATCACACACGGGCTGACCGTCGCGGGCGAGATGTTCGTCGACCCGGGCGACGCCGTCCTGGTTACCAACAAGTTCTGGGGCAACTACAACATGGTCTTCGGGGTCAGGCGCGGCGCGGACGTACGCAGGTTCCCGCTGTTCGTAGACGGGGGGGCGAGTTTCGACGTCGGTGGCATGGCAGCGACGCTGGGCGCGGCTCTCGACGAAAAGGGCAAAGCGCTCGTCCTGCTCAACTTCCCGAACAACCCTACCGGGTACTCGATCCGCCGCTCCGAGGCGGGCGAGGTGGTCGACGCGATATGCTCTGCCGCCGGGCCCGGACGCGAGGTGGTCGTCGTCCTCGACGACGCTTACTTCGGCCTGTTCTACGACGATGAGTGCCTGGCCGAGTCGCTGTTCGGCCTGCTTGCCGACAGGAGCGAGCACGTGTTTCCCGTCAAGCTCGACGGTGTCACCAAGGAAGAGTACGCATGGGGCCTTCGCGTCGGATTCATCACGTTCAGCGCGGTGGCCGGTGGTAAGGAGAAAGACCTCTATTCGGCCTTAGAGAAAAAAGCCGGCGGAACCATAAGGGGTAACATATCCAACTGCTCGCAGCTCTCCCAGTCGGTCGTGCTCGCTGCGATGGACGCCCCCGGGTTCGCGGAACAGAAAAAAGACAAGTTCGAACTGATGCGCGCAAGGGCTCGCAAGGTCATGGACGTGCTCGAGAAACCCGACTACTCAAGGGTCTGGGAACCTTACCCGTTCAATGCCGGGTACTTCATGTGCGTTCGGCTAAAAGACGTCGACGCCGAGGCATTCCGGGTACGACTGCTCGAGCGTTACGGGGTTGGGGTGATTGCCGAGGGCACCGACATCAGGATCGCGTTCTCGTGCCTGGAGACGGAGGAGATTCCCGATCTATTTGATATAATGTACAGGTGCGCCACAGAGATGACCGATCAGCCCTGATCCAAAACAAAAACTGCCTGGTCCTTGTGGGCTGTCGCCTGCGGAAGAAGGAGCGTCAAATGGGCCAAAACAACACTATATATTTTCTGGATGTAACCAACCGGGACGGGGTCCAGACCTCGCAGCTCGGACTCGCGAAGATCGAGAAGACCATCATCAACATGTACCTGGACCAGATGGGGATCTTCCAGAGCGAGGCGGGCTTCCCGACCACCAACCACGAGACCAACTACCTCCGCGGTAACCTCGGGCTCGTGGATGTCGGCGCAATTAAGAACCTGCGGATAGCGGGCTGGCTGCGCGCCATCAAGGCCGACATCGAGCTGGCCAAGGAGATGGTGCCGGAGATAGCGCACGTGAACATCTCTATTTCGACCTCGCAGCAGATGATCAACGGCAAGTGGCAGGGCGAGAGGACGCTGGACGACGTAATCAAGATGATGACCGACGCCCTCGACCGCGCCCTCGAGATGGAATATGAGAGCGTGGCGGTCAATGCCGAGGATGCCTCGCGCACGTCGATGGAGGACCTCATCAGGTTCGCCCAGGCAGCCAAGGATCACGGAGCAGTCAGGGTGCGTTATTGCGATACGCTCGGCTACGACGACCCGTTCACTCTCTACGACAGGATTAAGCTCCTCGCCGAGGAGGTTAACATCGATATCGAGCTCCATTGCCACAACGACCTCGGTATGGCCGTCGCATGCTCCGTCGCCGGCGCGATGGGGGCGATAGACGGGGGCGTCGATGCTTACGTCAACACCACTATTAACGGCATCGGGGAGCGCGCCGGCAACGCCGACCTCATCTCGTGCCTCCTGGCACTCAAGAAGTCGAGCGGCATCGAGGGCCGATACAAGGTTGACCCGGGAATAGACATGACTTACTCATGGCGTCTGGCCAAGTATTCCTCGTACGCGTTCGGCGTGCCGATACCGATCAACCAGGTCGGTGTGGGCCGCAACGCGTTTGCGCACGAGTCGGGGATCCACGCCGACGGCGCTCTCAAGGACAGGCGCAACTACGAGCTCTACGACTGCGAGGAGTTGGGGCGAGGCGAACCCGAGATAATAGAGACCGGCCGCATGATCACGACGGGCGCGTACGGCGGCATCAAAGGGTTCCGTAACGTCTACGACCGACTCGAGATAGAGTTCCACTCCGACGAAGAGGCGCGTGAGATACTCGACCTCGTCAGGTTGGCCAACGTTACTACGGGCAAGCCGCTCACCGAAGACGAGCTCAAGTTCTGCGCCAGGTACCCCGAGCAGGCGCGCAAGATACTAACGCTGTCGCTGTACCAGGAGCCTGAGATCGTGGAAGAGCGTACGAGGGTTACTCGCAAGGTCGGGTTCCCCTGGGAAAGGACCTTTGGCAAGAGCAGTTAGCCCCGGGCTGCCCTGCTTTTGCCTTCAAGTGTTTCAGAAGATTTCCGATAACACTTGTAAGACCTGGATTTGCTTGGAAGAAGGCCTGGTAAGATCCGATGTCTCACACTGCATGAGTATGCCCGGTTGAGTACCGAGCCTTACAATGATTGCGGGTGATATCTGTGAAGTCTTATCGCGTTGCATACATCGGGAGTGACGGCGATTTCGCCATTGCGCTCGAGAATGCTCTCAATGCCATCGGGTTCCCCTTCATGAGGGAGACCGCCGACGCGCACGGGCTGCAGACGGCCCTCGACTTCAGGCCCGACATCGTTCTGTGGGACCGCGACGGCACCCAGCTCGAAGAGAAGTTGCCCGTTACCGCGCTGCGGCAGGCCGGTTTCGCGAGGCAGCCGGTGGTTGCGGTGGTAAGGCGCGAGGATGTCGATGGCGCGGTGAGCAGCATGGCTGGCGGAGCGATCGACTTCATCTTCAAACCGCTCAACGAAAACCCCCTCCCACGCCTGCTCGCGTCGCTGAACGCCGGGCAGAAGCAGCTCCGACTCGACTGGTACAACCGCGTAATCGAGGATACCAACGACCAGATCAAGGGAATACTCACGACCCTTTCCGACCCCGCGTACATCGTCAGCCCCGAGTTCCAGATCCTCTGGATGAACAGGGCCGCCGAGGAGATATTCGGGGAGGGTCAGAGGGGTGGCGCGTGCCACCATGTTTTCTACGACCGGACCGATCCGTGCGAAGTCTGCGCAAAGAGCCAGGGCTCCGCCAGGTGGCGGGCGATGCTCAAGAACGGTAAGAGCTACAGGTTTATCTCGGCGTTCATCCGGAACGGCAGGGGTGAGGTCGAGAGGCTGGTGGTCGGCACCGACATCACTCCCGACGAGGAAGTCCAGAAGATCCA
>DATCGY010000066.1:0-2657 GCA_036508635.1 Candidatus Anoxymicrobiaceae bacterium | reverse complement strand
CTAGCGCTCGACTTGATTGCGTAATAGTTCAGTCCTCCCCCTGGAAAGCAGAGGAAATCAATTGCTACCTGTCAGACGGATTTTCCGCCCATGACCTGGATGTTCGCCGGATACTTCTTGAACGTCTTCATGTGATCAGCCGCAATCTTGGCGACGAGGGGCATATAGACCAGCTTGCGGATGGTGAAGCTGTGCTCCTCCTTGGGGTCAAGGAACGTGTTGAAACACTTGCCGTATGTGTACTTTACGGTGTGGCCCGAGAAGCCGCCGGGGTTCACCGAATCGTGTCTGTCTATCTCTGTTGCGAGGGCGAACAGCTTCCATGGACCGAGCCGAGTGGCCGACGACTGGTCCAGCAACCACGCGTGGATCGCCAGCCGGTTCGACATCCATTCGGGGTCCATCGCCCAGTGGCTGCCGTCCGGGGCGGCGGGCGCCAGCAGGAACCCGCGCTGGTCCACCCCGTCGATGTAGCGATCCTCCGGCAAGTCTTCGACTCCAGCCAGCGCGCAGAACGTGGGCAGAACGTCGCAGAAGTCGAAGAGGCCGTCGGACGAGCGCCCCGGCTCGATCACGCCTTTCCAGTAGAAGATGCCGGGAACGCGTATTCCGCCTTCCCAGGTGGTCCCCTTGGAGCCGCGGAACGGAGTGTAGGAGCTGTCGGGCCAGGACTCCATCTCGGGGCCGTTGTCGCTGGTCAGGAAGATGAGGGTGTTCTCGAGCTGCCCGGTCTCGTCGAGCGCCTTGAAGAGTCTCCCGAAGATGTCGTCGCATTCGACCAGCACGTCGTGGAACGGGTACTTGGCGCGGGACTTTCCCTTGAAGCTGTCAGGCGGGTAGTTGTCGAAGTGGCAGCCGCGGGTCCCGTGGTAGAGCAGCCACGGCTCCTTGCCGTCCTTCATCGAGCGGATGAACTCCTCGGAGTATGCCGCCCACTTCTCGTCGAGGTCCTTCACTGTGTCGAGGTCTATCTCCTCCTGCTCGATCTCGGGGACGTCGAACTGCCCGACCTTCGCCTTGATGTTGTGCTTGTTGAACTTGGCATTCATGACCGCGTTGAAGATCATCGGGTCGTTGACGATCTCGGGGTAGAAGTAGTTGTCGCGCCATTCGGTGTACATGTCGGAGACCCCGTAGAAACCGTAGAACTCGTCGAAGCCCTTGTTCTGCGGGACCGACTCGGCATTCTCACCGCAGTGCCACTTGCCGACAGCGCGGGTGACGTAGCCGGCTTTCTTGAGCAGCTCGGGGAGTGTTACCTCGTCCTGCAACCCGCCCGGCTGGCCGTACATCGGCGGGGTGAGTATGCCGTGACGGATCGGCAGGCGGCCCGTCATGAGGGTCGCGCGCGAGGGCGAGCAGCTCGGCTGCGAGTAGCATGAGGTCAGCCGCAGGCCCTCGGAGGCCAGGCGGTCGAAGTTCGGGGTCGGCGCGCCCCGCAGGTGTCCGCCCCCGAAGCACCCGAAGTCGCCCCACCCGACGTCGTCGAGGATAAAGACAAGAAGGTTGGGTTTGCGGCCGGTCTTCTTCTCGAGGGCGGCGAGCTTCTTCTCGGCCGCCTCCTGCCACTTGGGGTGGAGGAGCCGCGGCTCGCGGTTCTCGGCGTAGTAGTCGATCGCGCCCCCGAGGATGCGCTCTCCGTCATCGGGAGGGATCGCACCTGCGTCGTTCCACTGGTGCTCGGCCATGACTACCAACTCCTTGTCAGATAGAGCCTTGGACCACGACCTCGGGCAGGAGCCCGAAAAGCGGGAAGAGGTCTGCGTCAGTGATACAGACTAACTCGGTTATCAGGTCCTCGTCAAAGTAGAGTACGTGTATTGAATGCGCCAGATACAAGCGCCTGCTTTTGTCGAGGCGGTAGGCGCCGAACCCGAGTTGGCCGCTCGCCCTGATCGGGAGGAGGCGCCAGTGCCCGCAGGACCCGTCCGGGAGCAGGTGCTCGCCGGCAAACCGCCTGAACGCGCCGGCGCCGCGATACCAGGACGATGAGGGCGGGCTCTGGAAGACGACGTCAGTTGTGAGGCGCGCCATGAGGCTTTCGAGGTCCGCGGCCTCCCAGGGATGGAGGTACCTCATCGAAAGAGCGGTGGCAACGCTATCCGGGGGTGGGAGGCGGCGGCCGAGGTCCCTGAGGTAGGAGCGCTTTATGGTTTCGCGCGTGTCGTCCAGGGCTGGCTGCAGTTCGGGGGCCTCCGTGGTGAGGGCCGCCCGGGCCAGGCTCGCGGGCCACCCGAACAGGTCACACAGGATAAAGGCGGCGCGTGCACGTGGGTCGATATCCTGGAGCGCCGCCGACATGTAGAGGGATATGCACTCCCTCGCACTGTACTCTCTCGGGGGGTCCGGAGCCTTCAGCGCATCCGGGAAGAAATCGTCAGGGAACGGCTCGACCCAGGCATCTGTCTCGGAGCCTTGCTCGGGCGGCAGAGCCGGATCGGAGGGAGGTTGCCGCAGTGAGGGCAGGCTCCGGCGCGGACGCGACGCAAGCCGCTCGAGGCAGGTCGCCACGGCCCGTGCGTGCAGTAACACCCTGATGTCGGTTTCACCTGAGCAAGACTCGCCCGCTTCTGCATCGAGCACTTGGTCGGTCATCGACTCCGATTCACCGAGCGAGCCGGACATCAGGTAGGCGAACAGACGCAGCTCGTCCCGGT
>DATCGY010000065.1:0-11441 GCA_036508635.1 Candidatus Anoxymicrobiaceae bacterium | reverse complement strand
GTTTTTCGCCCTGATCTCCGGGCCGAGCACATCGAGAACCCTGGCGACCATCTCTCCCACGTCAACCATCTCCGTCTCTTCGGGCATCAGGCCGGAGACGGCCAGCGTCAGCAGGTCTTCGACGAGCTCACAAGATTTCCTGAGGTTCTTCATCAACGCATCAGAGAGTTCGACGACGAGGCCGACGTTTATCTTTCCGTCGGGTGTGTTGACGAGATCCACAAGGGTGCCCAGTCCGGTGAGCGCGGTTCCCAGAGGCCCCCTGATGTCATGAGAAACGGTGTGAGCGTAGCCCCGAAGCTCCGCGTTGGCACGGCGCAAGGCCTCTTCGGCCTCGTTGGCTTCTGTAACGTCTATCAGTGTGGCGATCGCTGCCGGGGAACCTTCGTATTCGATCTCAACGGCCGAAAAATCCGCGAAACGGCGTTCGCCGGCCTTGTTTATGCAGGGCATAACGTAACGAGTCGGCACGGTCTGGCTATGCTGCCTTTCCAGCCCGCGGTCGCGCACCACGTTCTGGAACTCGGGGGCAATGAGATCCCAGAAGCTCATCCCGAGGATCTCTTCTCTGGTATATCCGGTGAGTGTCTCGACCGCCTTGTTCGCGTACTTGAACTTCGTGCCCTGGTAGATGACGATGCCGGCGGACGTGTATTCGGCGAGTTTGCGGAACATATCCTCGCTTGCAATGAGGGTTTTCTCGGCTTCTTTCCGCTCCGATATCTCGCGGCCGTTGACTATCAGCTCCAGGTCGCCGTTGCCGGCGGGCAGAGCGGTACATGTGGTTTCCACGTAATGCCAGACGTCCGATTTGTCCCGCACCTGAAACTCGAACCTTTGCAGAGTGCCAGGGTTGCTGAACGCTGATTCGGCCACGGCCAGGGCCGCTACCCGATCCTCTTCGTGAATGATTTCGATACCTTTCGAGGAGGCATCAGCCATCGTGTACCCGAGAAGTTTCTCAACCGACGGCGTCATATAGGTGATAACCAGGTCTTCGTTAAAGACGAGGATCGCGTCGAGCGCGTTCTCTACGAGCAATCTCCAGCGCTCGTCGCTTTTCTTCAGGGCTTCTTCGGCTTTCTTGACGGCGGAACCGGCAAGTGCCGTTTTGACTTCTTCTACGAGCAGGAATGAGAATCGCTGGTCTTTGACCACGTAGCCGGACGCTCCAAGCTTGAACGCCTGGACCGCCGCGTTCTCGTCCCCCTGACCTGTCAACATGATCGTTGGTGGGGGGCTATCGATCCGGCTGACTTCTTCGAGGAGTTCCAGTCCGTTGCCGTCCGGCAGGCGGAAATCGAGCGTTACGAGGTCATAGTCGGTCCAGGCGAGCTTCCCCCGCGCACGCGCGCAGCTTCCGGCGATCTCCACCTCGGCCCCGATGGCTTTTTCGAGCACATGCCTGATTGCTAGCGCCTGGCTGGAATCGTCTTCGACAACCAGTACTTTTACTTGCCCCTCGATTTCCATATCGTCCCACCTCGACTACTTACAGCGTGAGGTCGCCCGTGGTCCCCAAGATCATTTGCTCAAGCGTCACATTCTATGCGTTTCTCGAGAATGGATAAAGACCCGATTGGTTATTCAATTGGCTGGTCCGGGCACGACTCTGTGCTTGATTGAGGCAAGCAGCCAGTGGGGTGGCGGCCCGGTGTTGTCGGCATTGCGCCATCGGACAGCGCCTCCAGGAAACGGCTCAGCAACTCATCGGAGCAAGGTTCGACCAGAGCGGGCTTGATTGAGCAGCTTAGTCAAGATATTGTTCGTATTGAGAAGGTATTCAGTCGAGGATGACTTGGATTGCTCTGAATCGCGTCTATAGGGGATGGGACGATGTCGGAGATCAAGCGTTGCAAAGAATGCGGGACTCCTCTCATGGTTTCAAAGGAGAACACCTGGTATGCCAACGGTGTTGTTGCACAAGCCCGCGATTTCGATCACAGGATGCTCTTCTACGAGTCTGACAACATCAGTGCGCTTTTCACCGGCATCGAACATATACTCGGTTTGCCCATCGATAAGATAGTTGTCGAAAGCAAGCGGCGAGAGGTGAAGGAATACGTCGAGAAGATGATGTCGGCTATTACGCGCAAGGCCGTTAAGCACGTCGGGATCGGCATGATGATCGGCACCCTCTCGAGGAACGGACAGGCTTTCGGCTATGGAGACATCGACCTGGTGGAACGGAGACGCAAGAACGATTCCGACGATTTCATCACCATGTCCGTGAGAAACCCGCACTCGATATTCTTCTTCTGTGGAGAGGTCCTTGGTGCATGGGAGGCGATAGACGGCCGCGACCATTTCGCGTCGTACGAAGAGGTCGAGCCGGGCTTCTACAGGGTCACGTGCCGGGTGGGGGAACACCCGTTGGAGCTGCAGGAGAGGTTGAATTTCAAGACTTACCCCTACAAACCGGGAGATATCGAGTACGAACGCTGCGGGACCTGCGAAGTACCCTTGAGCGTCGCCAAGTACACGTGGGACCTCGAAGCGGGCACAATAGTTCACCCGGACACACGGCGACGCATGTCGATATTCGGCCCGCGTGGCATGGAGGCGATACTCGACGATCTCGAGGCGGAGCTCGGCGAGACTATCCCGGAGACGGTGATCGAAGCGCAGCGCCTCACCGTCAGAATGGCCATGAAAGACATGAAATGGGTGGGGGACGACCAACGCTACCGCAAGATGATGGCTTTCAGGGGGCTCGGGAACATCGTCATGATGAAGCGTGGGGACAAAAGCCTCTCGGTTCGCATGGAGAACTCCTGTATCGACCTGATGGCTGTCGGTATGTTCCAGGCGCTGTTTGAGCTAATGTCAGGTACCGATACATCCAAGTACGAGTATGCGATCTCACCTGATGGCGTGATTGATATCACCGTCTCCTTAAAAAACTAGAAGCCGAAGTCAGGGCCACTCTCTAAGTTTCTGGTAAACCAGATCACTCGGTGGGTGCGGCAACGCCGGGGGAGCAACCGCCTTCGATCCTTCCGCCCCAGTAGATGGATTTTTCCACAATGACGGGCTCTGAAGCCTCCACGATAGACGAGACTTGCCACTCGTTGGGCACTGAGTCCGCAACAAAGAAACTCCTGCGCGAGCCGGCGGCGAGCTTAGCGGTCGGCCCGGGTTTCAGGCCTGACGCCGTCATGTACGAGAGCTTTATAGTGGCTTCAAAGTTAGAGGGGTTCTGAACGAGCACCCACGTCTCGAAGCCGCCTTTCGTGCAGCCTTCGGCGACGTACCATTTATTTGCGCCCTGGTACTTCCCGACCGCGTTGTGCCCGCCTTTCCTGTTGTTCCAGTACATGGACCTCTCGGCTACTACGAGCTTATCGCTGGAAACGACCGTCGAGACGTTCCAGGTATCTGGAACATAATCGGCCGCGTCGAAGCTTTGACGTGAAAAGGGAGCCAGGACCGTGAAAGGGCCCTCCTTCGGGCCGGCGTCGGTCAGGTAGAAGATCTGGACCTGGGCTTCCTCGTGTGTCGGGTTTTCCACGAGGATCCAAGTCTCGAATCCACCGCTGGTCGAGCCCTCGGCCAGGTTCCATCGGGTGGCTTCGAACGTGCTGCCGGGGGAGTTATGCCCCGCCGTTCGATTCGCCCAGTACATGGATCTCTCGACGATTACCGGCTGGTCTGCGTGAACGACAGTAGAGACCTCCCACACATCGGGGATGTAACTCGAAAGGTTAAAACTCATTCGGCCCTGTGCCGGAACGCTGGCCTGGGGGCCCTTATAGGGGCCGTCTGGCGTGAGGAAATAGAGCTGGACCGGCACTGGACTCGAGCTGGGATTTTGAACGAGTATCCATGTCTCGAAACCACTCCTGGTGCAGCCTTCCGCAAGGCACCAGTCGTTGGAAGGCGCGTTGACCCCGACCGAGTTATGCCCACCGATGCGGTTGCCCCAGTACATCGTCCTCTCGGCGATGACGTTCATATCGGCCTTTACGAGCGTCGAGACGTCCCATTCATCCGGCACCGTGTCGGCCACGAAAAGGGATATCCTGGATTGAGCCTGGATCGTTACCTTTGGCCCCTTCCTGGCACCTTTGCGGGTCATGTACGTCAACTGGGCGTGTGCTGGCACCGTGTTCTGGTTTTGAACCAGGATCCAGGTCTCGAAACCACCGTTGGTTGACCCCTCCGCGAAGTACCAGGTCTTTGAAGGTTTTGGCTCGGGGGGACCCGAATCGGATTTTACCCCACCGCTCGAGCGCATTCCGGAGGCCGGCTTCCACTCAGGGGGCGAGAGGGGGCTTGTGCCGGCAATCCGCGAGCTTCCGGCAAAGGCTCTTGACTGGTTTTGCAGGAACGCTGCTGGAGCAAGCGCACCTATCAGCAACGAACACACGACAATGCACGCCAGGCTTTTCGCAGAACGGAAATCCATGGCATCTCCCAAGATCGAATTGCCTGTAAAGCTTGGGAAATCATACCACAGGGTCCAGACAAGCCAAACAGGGTGTTGCCTGAATTGCGCCCCAGGCGTTCGCAACCCGCGCCCTGAAAGCTTTTTTTCGAGAGGGAAAGAGACCGCGATGAAGGGATTGACGGCATGGATTCGTATTACATAACAAGAGGCCTTTGTGGTAGCATGATTATCCCTGGGAGGGGCGACTACTAGTGCGGACTCAATGTATTGCCCTCCCGCGACGCACGGTTCGCTTGCACTGTGGGCAACCGTCATCGGAACGCTCTTGCAGAGGCGATATTCTGCTGTTATCCCGGTAGCAATACCGGGAAAAGGAGGGATCGACATGGCACTCCAGTACGGTTCTGATGAATGGGAGCAGGCATATAAGGAGATGATCTCCGAGAGGACGGCCTCCCCCCCGCCCTACATCTACTTCACCCCCGAGTGGGTCGCGGTCTACGAAAAGACGATCCAGGAAGACGACGCCTACAAGGAAGCCGCGGAGACGTGGGAAGGCAGTGTAGTGCTCCACGCGACGGCGGAACCGGAGCTTGGGTTCGACGATGACCTCTATATCTACATGGACCTCTGGCACGGTGAATGCCGCTGGGCCAAGATCATCCCCAAAGAAGCGGGAGAGGCCGCTGACTTTGTCATCACGGGTTCCCTCGAGCGCTGGATGCAGGTCGCACGCAAGCAGCTCGACGTCATCAAGGGCATGATGCAGGGCAAGCTCAAGCTCAAGGGCGACCTTCCCACTATCGTTCGAGCTGTCAAGGCGTCAGCCCGGCTAGTCGACTTGAGCGCGGACGTAGGCGGCACGTTCCCCGATGAGCTCTCAGCGGAACAGTTAGAGGAGCTCAGGGGTCAGCTTAATCCGCTGCGGGAGAAAATCGGGTTCTGATCGACATCTGCCGCCTGGTTCTCACTACGGAATGGGTCCGGACTAGCGGGAGTATTGTCCGAAACGGGAGGTAAAATATGGCATACGATAGAGACCTTGCGTTCGTCTACAGGAACCCGACAAAGATAGTCTTCGGCGAGAACACAGTAAAAGAAACCGGCATCGAGGTCAGCGAGTTCAACTGCAGCAAGGCATTCGTCCTCACGGACAAAGGGGTCATCGAGGCGGGCCTCACCGAGCAGGTGGAAAAGGCGCTCGGTAAAAAGCACGTCGGCACGTACGACGGATGCATCCAGGACTCGGGCTTCCACATCGTCAACGAAGCCGCGGGCCTGGCCAGGGAGGCGGGCGCGGACTGCCTGGTGAGCGTCGGCGGCGGTAGCGTTATCGATACCGCCAAGGGCACCGCCATACTTCTAAAGTCCGGCGGGCAGCTCCACGACTACATGGGGTTCCAGATGTTGAGCGAGCCGCAGGCGCCGCATATCGCGATTCCCACCACTGCCGGCACCGGCTCAGAGGTGACCAACGTCGCGGTCGTCAAAGACTGGGACCGCAATCAGAAGCAGCTCATCGGCAGCAACTACATATTCCCCGACACCGCCATCCTAGACCCGCTGCTCACCGCCGGCCTGCCTCCGATGTTGACCGCGACGACGGGCATGGACGCGATGACTCACGCGGTAGAGGCGATCGTAGACACACCGGCCAACCCGATCGCGGACGCCATGGGCCTTCACGCGATAAGGCTCATACTCGAGTATCTGCCCGTCTGCGTCGAGAAAGGTGATGACCTGTTCGCCCGCGGACAGCAGCAGATAGCGGCGGCGATCGCCGGCGTATCGTTCGCCAATTCCCAGGTCGGCATAGTGCATGCCATCGCTCACACGCTGGGTGGCGTGTTCAAGGTGCCCCATGGGCTTGGCAACAGCATCATCCTCCCGTACTCGATAATGTACAACCTTGACGAAGTGGCCGATCGCTATGCGCTTATCGCAAAGGGCATGGGCCTCGAAGTCGAAGGAAAGAGCGACGAGGAAGCCGCCGAGATAGCCGCCAACGCGATCTGGGATCTGACCAAGAAGTTGGGCATCCCCCAAAAGCTGAGCGAGGTAGGAGTTCCGGAGGACGGCCTCGAGGAAGTCGCGGACGTCGCGCTCTCGGATGGCGCCATCGTCTACAACGCCAAGCCGATCTTCGAGACCTCAGAGATACTTAATATTCTCAAAAAGGCGTACTAGCCGCGAGATGCATCTGAGGCGCGCGAGGGGATCAAGATGTTGATTTACTTCGCAGGCGCCCGCCCGGTCGCGGCGGGCGTCGCCATGTTGTAGTCTCGAATGCAAGAGGAGGTGGGAGCATGAATCCTGGTGGCACCGGTGATCTCGAGATCAACATAGCTCCGGGGGCGGAAGAGAATGGAATGGCAGTGATGCTCGCCGAGATGATCAAGACCAACCTCGGCAACAAGCCCGAGCGCCTGAAAGATTTCCACAAGCTCAACGGCACGATATGGATTTCAGCTACCGACGCCGAGGTCGACATGAGCATGGAGTTCAAGCACGGTGCCCTGACCGTGCGCGACGGTAAGGTCGGCAAGCCGATCCTGGTGATCGCCACTGACTCTTCCACACTCCTCGACCTCGCGAACATAAACATCAAGATGGGCCTGCCGTATTACTTCGACGAGACAGGCCGCATGGTCATAAAGAAGCTCCTCAGCAGGGAGCTCAAGATCAAGGGCCTCGTTATGCACACGATGGCACTGACGCACATGACCAAGATAATGTCGGTGAACTGAAACCGACCGGGGCCTGACCCCGACGAGCCTTGACCTGAGCCGTTACCTGCAACGATGTTCTTGAGGGGGGACCACAATGTACGGCAATACCGGAAAGGTGCTTGAAGTCGACCTGACGACCGGGCAGGTCGAGGTGCTCGAGATCGACGAGGAGATCTACAGGCAATACATCGGCGGCTCAGGGCTTGCCGCCAGACTGCTCTACGACCGTGGAGATCTCAACGCCGCGCCACTCGACCCGGAGAACCTTCTCATCTTCGCTACGGGCCCCATGGCCGGCGCCGGCATGTACGGCACGAGTCGCCTCTCCGTATGTGCGCGCTCTCCCCTGACCGGCATCTGGGGGCAGGCGAGCTGCGGAGGCGACTTCGGGCCCGAGCTCAAGCGCTGCGGCTACGATGCCGTGATCTTCAAGGGGAAGTCCGCAGAGCCGGTCTACCTCCTGATCGAGGAGGAGAAAGCTTCCCTCGAGTCCGCGGGCGACCTGTGGGGCAAAGACACCTACGACGTCGACGACGAGCTAAAGGCACGTCACCACAAGCAGCACAAGATAGCCACCATCGGACCCGCCAGCGAGAACGGCGTGCTCTTCGGAAGCATCTCCAACAGCAAAGGGCACCACTTCGGGCGTGCCGGCATGGGTACGGTAATGGGCTCCAAGAACCTCAAGGCCGTCTGCGCGAAAGGCAGCAAGAAATCAGAGTTCGCCGACCCCGAGGGGCTGAAGAAGTTCTGGCAGGAGACCATCCGCCCGCAGATGGACGAGAGCATCTACTGCCAGACCGTGGGTGCCTTCGGGACCGCCGCCAACATGGAGATGAAGATGATCGAGGGCGACGTGCCGACCAAGAACTTCCAGGTGGGCACCTGGGAGGAAGGACCCATGACCCTGAGCGGCATCGCCATGGCCGACACGATACTTGTCGACCGCGATACGTGCCGAGGCTGCGGGGTCCGCTGCAAGCGGGTCGTGAAGGTGGAGTCGGGCCCGTACCAGATGGAGGAAGGTCCCGGACCCGAATACGAGACCATAGGCACTTTCGGCACGATGATGATGAACCCCAACCTCGAGGCGGTCGCCAAGGCCAACGAGATCTGCAACCGCCTCGGCATGGACACCATGACGTGCGGGTCGACGATTGCGTGGGCGATGGACTGCTTCGACCGGGGCATGATGAAGCCCGAGGACTACGAAGATATCAGGCTCGAGTGGGGCGAGATAGACCCGGTCCTCGACCTGGTCAAGAAGATCGCGTACAAGGAGGGTAAGCTCGCGGAGCTTCTTTCGCGCGGGTCCGCAAGGGCGGCCGCGGAGGTGGGCAACGGAAGCGACGAGCTTCTGACCACAAGCAAGGGGCTCGAATCCCCGATGCATGACCCTCGCTGCAACTGGGGCGACGGCCTTGCGTACGCGACGTCCGTACGGGGCGCGTGCCACGTGTCGAACCTGATGTTCCTCTACGAGTGGGGCGCCATGGAGTACCCCGAGCTCGGCATGGACCACATACTCGACCCGATGGGGACCGAGTACAAGGCGGACGGCGCCGCCAAGTGCCACGATCTCGGCTGCATAACCAACTCGGCGTGCTGGTGCCAGTTCCCGTCACAATCCATGACTATCCCGCAATGGGTCCAGGCGTTCAACCTCGTCGCAGGCTTTGATTGGGACATCGACTCCATGATGATGGCGGGCGCTCGCATCTGGTACCTGCAGCGGTGCCTGGGTCACATATGGGGTGCTACCGCCGATGACGACAAGCTAGGCAAGAGGAGCCTCTTCGCGACCGAGGACGGCATGATAGCCGGCTCCGTGCCCGATATGGAATCGATGCTCAAGGAGTTCTACGAGATAAGAGGCCTTGGCCCCGACGGAAAACCGTCGAATGAAGTCCTCGAGAAGTACGACCTCGGATTCCTGGTGGGAAAGATCTAAGCGTTGACGCCACCCCCACCCTGACCATCCCCCTTTCGAGGGGGAGGGAAGATCAGGTGGAAAGGTAGTATGCGGTGCCTTCGCGGACTTCCATTTTTACTTTTCCAGTTTGCTTGAGGATGACGAGGTGTCCGAAGACCTCGCGCATGGCCAGGAAGATACTGACGCCGCTCATGTCAGCTTTGATATGGGTCAGCAGTACTATCGCGAGCTGAAGGACCGTCTTCTCTTCATCCCTGATGTCATCACGCAGAAATTGCAGGCGCTCCTCGTGATGCAGAAGCACTTCGTCTATTCGGCTCTCGAAATCCGTGATCGACTTGCCGTGGCCGGGCATGGCGATCGACGTATCCAAGCTCCGGATCTTGTGAAGTGACTCGATATAGTCGGGCAAACCGCTTGATTTCTCGCTCAACCACGGCGGGTAGATGTCGGGGTTCGGGGTTATCGATTGCAGCAACATGTCCCCCGTAAACATCAGCCGCTCTTCCGGGTCGTAGAGGCAGATATGATCGATCGTATGCCCGGGCGTGTAAACGACCCGCAGGTCGCGCGAGCCGGCGCGGACGATGTCGCCATCGTCGACGGTCTCATCGACGGCCACGGGCTCCACGGCCGCATCCCAGTCACCCGACTTTAAAAATGATTCCCTGGCCTGCTCCGGGTCGAGTCCCACGAACGGGGCCAGGCTTATCAGGTAATCGCGCAGCATCACCGACTGGTCGCGGTACTCGCTGAGGATCCCGCTTCCGAGCTTGTGGCAAACGACCCGGGCTCCACTTGCGGATTTGAGTCTCGCGGCCAGGCCCATGTGGTCCGGGTGGTGGTGGGTGACAATGATCTGGCCAAGAGACCCGACGGGGTGCCCGACCTCGTCGAGCGCGGCGTAAAGTGCATCGGGGATGTCAGCAAGTAGCGGGCCCGTGTCCACGAGCGTAACGGGATCGCCCGAAAGCACGTAGACGTTAATAGCCTGGACGCTGAACGGCATCTCGAACTGGAGACCGAAGACGCCGCCAGCGATCTCGGTAATCGTTGCCCCGGAACTGTTCATATTCCTCCCGGCTCCCTGCCCTGTCGGCCGGACCCGTCGCCCAACGCATGTACAGGTTATCAGAACGGGATTCGCTGTGCCGCGGACTTCTGCAGCAACGGCTTTGCCTGTTGTAGAATTGCTAGCGAGGGCGGAACCCAAACACTGATCACGTCGATGTCGTATGCGGCCTCGAGGCGCCATACGAGACGTTCCCCACGACTGGCTCATGGTTGCGGAGGCTTTTCGCCGACTGAGCGCGGTGCCAGTGGGCAAGCGCTGCCGCGACCCGCGACGGAAAGAGGGATTGCCATGGAAGAAGTGCTCGTGGAAAAGAACGACAGAGTATGCACGGTTATCATCAACCGCCCGGAGGCGAGAAACGCCGTAAACAGGCCTACCGCCGAGAAGCTCTTCTCCGCGTTCAAGGAGTTTGATGCGGACGACTCCTTGTCCGTGGCGGTCCTGTGGGGAACGGGTGGCTACTTCTGCGCGGGCGCCGATCTGAAGGCGCTCGCGAGCGGCGACCTCAACTCCATTAACCCCCTCAACGAAGACATGTCCAAGTGTGCGCCTATGGGTCCGACACGCCTTCTCCTCTCCAAGCCCGTAATCGCCGCAGTCGCCGGTTACGCCGTGGCCGGCGGGCTCGAGCTCGCGTGCTGGTGCGACATGCGAGTTGTTGAAGAGGACGCCGTCTTCGGCGTGTTCGACCGTCGTTTCGGGGTCCCGCTCATCGACGGTGGCACGCAGCGACTCCCGAGGCTCATCGGCTTGAGCCGCGCTCTAGACATGATACTGACCGGGCGCTCGGTCAGCTCGACCGAGGCTCTCTCTTTCGGGTTGGCCAACCGCGTCGTCGCCAAGGGCAGGGCTCGTGAAGAAGCCGAGAAGCTTGCCCTGGAGCTGGCGGAGTTTCCGCAATCAGGAATGCGGGGAGATCGCAAGGCCGCCTACCTTGGCCTCAACCTTGAGTTCGACAGGGCGATGGAGCTAGAGTACCGCATCGGCTTTGATGCACTCACCAGCGGCGAAGCCGTAACCGGCGCCACCGACTTCACCTCAGGCAAAGGCAAACACGGCCAATTCTAACCCCGCTATCGAAGATGGGGTCAGGTCTTTTATTGTTTGCGGTTTCAGAATGCCTGATCAGCTTGAGCCTGGCTCGCAAACAATAAAAGACCTGACCCCATCTTTGCCATTTCCCTTTTACTGTCCGGCAGGCGGTTGGGTCGGGGGCTGAGCCGGAGGCTGCATCGGTGCTTGAGCCGGAGGCTGTTGCATGGGAGGCTGGGTCTGCGGCTGCGGAGGCAGTTGAGACCCCTGGACGTTCGTGGC
>DATCGY010000064.1:0-2782 GCA_036508635.1 Candidatus Anoxymicrobiaceae bacterium | reverse complement strand
TCAGTACCTTCACTGCCGCCAGCAGGGGATAGGTCCAGAATATCCGCTGGACGTTCCAGATGTTCTGCACGCTGCCATACTGCCACCAGGTATGCGTGTAAAGCATGAAATTGCGACTTACCGTGGTCGGAAAGGTCATGTCCACATGCATGAGCATTCCGCGCGTGGCAAAGTGCTTGTAGAAGAGCAGAAGTGCGGCGAGCACTATCACACCGATTGAGATCGTGTGCCAGAGGACCTTTCGTTGGACCTTGTGATCTCCCGCAGTCACTGCCACCTGTTACGACTTCCCTTCAACGATCGTTGCTATCAGAATGGCGTTCGCTCTGAAACCAAGCCGGCTGTATCCCGCTCCCGCCACGGAGGGGGGGTCGACCTGCTCCCATACATTGCGGGCCGGCAGCCGCCGCATAGCCAGGGTCTGCTTGAACGGCGTCTCGCCCGAGAGGAGTACGCGGTCCAGGTCCGGGTTCAGGCCGACGGGGATTGTTGCGACCAGCCGCCCACCAGGCGCAAGCAAGCCCGATAGGTTCTTGATTGCGGCAAGCGGTTTGCTGGGCTCTCGGGGCTCCTCGTCGTGCCCGATGTGCTCAAGCGTGGAGATGCTGAGGATGAGGGAGTAGGCCTTTCCGGGATTGAAATCCACCGCGTCGGCGTTGATGACTCCCGGCGCCGACTCGTACTTGTCGAGGACCTCGTGGTCGATATCGATGTAGTGCGAGAGCACGTTGCCCACCTCAAGGACGGGCAGTCCTGTGCATGAACCGAGAAGCTGGAGCGCGATCGGGACCTCCACCGAGCGTTCGTTCCTCCAGGTGAGGTTGTAGGGGTGGTAGAGGTAGTGATACTCGTGCCCCTCGAACTCGAAGGTGCGGTTGCCATTGAGCTTTGCGCTCATCGACACTAGCACGCGCTTGCACGAGTCCTTGACGCGCGCCGGCGGCAGGTCGATCAGCTTCTTCACCGTGCGCTCGTCCATCCCAGCGGACCTCTTCTTCGCGCTTACGGCGCCCGGGCGCGCAGCCTCGAGCATGATCTCGAACTCCCGCTTCGCGACCGCGTCCCAGTCGAACCTTCTGACAAAACCGGGGCCGATCCCGGAGTACTGAGTGTATGAGTCGTCGGACAGGAGGCGACATACGGTCCTCGCCATCCCGCTGATATCGCCTGCCTTCTCCCTGAGGACCGCTGCACACGGCGCTATGTTCTCCCGATATACGGGAAGGTCGTAGGCCACCACAGGCAGGCCGCAGGCGAGGCCCTCCTGGGGCACGATGCCCCACTATTCGACGTAGCTCGGAAAGACGCACACTCTGGCGCGCTTGATCGTCTCGTACTTCTCATCGTCGCCGACCGTACCCAGCAGATCGATGTTCCCGGCCAGGCCGAGGTTCGCGATTCTATCGTCCAGCTTCGCCCTGTTTGTCGGGTTGCTGCTGCCGACCATGGCAAGCCTTGCGCCGGGGTGGCTCTTCACGACCTCAGCCCAGATCTCGATGAGGTCGAACACCCCTTTCTCGGTGTCGTGCCTGCCCACGAAAACGCCGTCATACGACTTCTCCAAAGGGTCACCGACGCTGCCGATCGCCGCGGTATCCAGGCCGACTCCGTTCAACTCCGGCGGCGCGCGCAGCCCGTAAGACTGGAGGTCCGTGGCGAGATGCTCGGAGATCGCAATGACTTTATCCGCGAAATTGTGCAGCAAGACCAGGGGCTTGCGGACCGGCCGCGGGAAGATGTCGATGTTCAGGTTGCATACCACGAGCGGCGCGCGTAGCGCGTACTTCGCGAGGATGCCGGCGAGTAGAGCCGGGACCTGCTCCGAGCTGGGCACGAAGACGACGTCAAACCGCTCGCCCGCCAACCGCAGCTTCAGGCACCCCCACGCCATCAGAATGGTGGCGAACATCCACTCGAGCACTCTCTCGTACCAGAAGTACCGCGCCTCGAGGGCCCTGACCGGGCGCGGTATGCGGTACTCGATGACCCGCACGTTCTCTTTCGATATGCCGAGCAGGAACGAAGGCTCGTCATCCAGAGCGACGACCTCAAAGGAGTCCGGCGTCCTGTCAAATATCTCGAATGTCCGCCTGAACCCGCCTGCAGTTATTACCTTCTGGGGCGCATGCCAGAGCAGCGCAAGCACCCTCATCTTTGTTTCGCCTCGAGGCGACTGTGCAAATGTCACGTGACGGCCGCTTTCTTCTCTCTGGCGGATAAGTACCTGTCATAGAGCGCGAGCGCGAAGCACAGCAGCAGCGCCGCGCAACTCAAAGCATAGCCCAACAGCAGCAGAAGGTAGAAATAGCTGATGCTGATCCGTGTGGCTCCGGCTGTGGCGTCCAGCCCGAAGGCCATCGTCACACCCAGTTGCAGCTGCGGAGACGAGCGCGCCTGGCCGGCGATCTCCCAGTGATTGCTGTACGGTTCGCTCAACAGTACAGCGTTGTTCTCCATCACGCCGGCCGGCGGGCCCTGCCGGATACCTGACGGCCTTGCGGGAATCGTCGCCTCTATCGCACGCCCCGACGATTTCTCAGTCGCTATGGCAGTCCCGGCATTGCCGCTCAACACGGTCTCCAGACCTTTCCTCAAGTGAGAACCGGACAGCACCGCTCCACGTGCCTTCCTGCCGACAGCTTCCCAGCTCTTATATGAGCCGGCGGTGTGGACAAGCGTCAGTCGGTTGACCGGAACCTTGTTGCGCAGCAGCACCAGGTCCTTCCAGCGCCGCACTACTTCCAGGTCCCGCTGCCGCTCGACGTACTTGAAGAGGACGCTC
>DATCGY010000063.1:0-3592 GCA_036508635.1 Candidatus Anoxymicrobiaceae bacterium | reverse complement strand
CGCCCTGGGTCTCGTCCCCCCAGTACGACGTGATGTACCCTTCTTTCTCCAGCCGTTTCAGGCTGGAATACATGGTCGCTTCCTTCAGTTCGTAGACGCCCTCCGACTGTTCGAGCACCAATTTCGTGATTCCGTAGCCGTACTGATCTCCATCCGCCAACAGTCCGAGAATGATGGTATCGGTGTGCCCTCGAAGCAGATCGGATGATAGCTGGTTGTCTTTCATAGACATCATTGTCTGTCATATTACTATGTCAGTCAAGGTAATTGTCGCGCAAATGAGGTCGAGCCTGGCGGAGAGAGTGGAATTCGAACCCATGGAGCGCCTCACGATGCTCCACGGTTTTCAAGACTGCTGATACCCGGTTGTTCGTGTGTCTGAAGTATTCCGTTATCACTAACACAGTGGTTTTACATGAGCCTGCGACTTTGACTTTGCGTACGCTGCGTGGTGTCGGAGGGGGACTCGAAAGCGCTTCACCCTGAAGTGAGTTCTACTTGGCGCTGGTTGGCTGGTCAGTATTCCGCGCTTCCCTAGGGGGGAGTCCCTCCCCCCTGAGGGCGCTCGCCTTCGGCTCGCTGTCACCCCCCATGTTTGACTCTTGGGAAGATACTCTCCCCGCGAGACGGAGACAAAGACCCCTCTGTTCGAGTCTCCCCTCCGGTAACGTTGGGTATTCGCAGAGCTCACGAAGAGTGGTGTCGGAGGCCCGACTCGAACCGCCAAAGGTTCTCCGGAACTTTGCATTTAAGAGTGCACCTGCCAACGGTACCCACCGATAACGACATCCAGGCAAATGCCGCGAACAGGATTGATCATTACTTCTCGAAGAAATAGAACTCTCTGCGACAGTACGCCCGGACCGCTCTCAGGGAGAACAAGAGCCCGATGCGAACCTCCAGAGGATTCTCACCCGCCCCACGCTCCTTCGTCGCGCGGTGGCTGCTCTCGGTCCTCGCACCCACCTATCGTGTCCGTCCCCGCGCCTCTGGAGTTCCATAAGATAGCGCGCTCCACCATAATCTAATCGCCTGAGGACTTTTCAACGGCCACGATGGTGGCTCAATCCGTTGTATGATTTCGGTGTTGTAGGAGGCACATGGGGAATATCAGACTGAAGATCAGGAAGCCAGTTTCCCTGGAGAGAGTCGAAGGCGGGCTCCGGGTGAAGGGCGGATACACCAGGTGGGCGGATGCCCAGCGCCCGCTGGTAAGCGTCATAACTGTATGCCTGAACAGCGAGAAATACCTTGAGGGCACTATCGAGAGCGTTTTCGGCCAATCCTACACGGACATCGAATACATCATTGTTGACGGCGGTTCAACCGACGGCACGCTCGACATCATAAGGAAGTACGAAGACCACCTCTCCTACTGGGTGAGCGAGCCCGATGAAGGTATCTATGACGCCATGAACAAGGGGATATCGCTGGCTACGGGCGACCTGGTCGGGATAATAAACAGCGATGACTACTACCTACCTGATGCCGTGCAGGAGGTTGTGAGTGCCAGCCGCGAGGACCCGGAAGCGCAGGTCTTCTTCGGCTCAATGCATATCATGGACGAGGACAACGGGTTACAGGGGATCTGGGAAGTCTCCTGGTGGGACACGAAAAAGCTCTCGATTAACCACCCGGCCTGCTTCGTCAGGCGGCCGGTTTACGATAACTATCTCTACAGGACGAAATACAGGCTGTCGGCCGACTGCGACCTGATGCTCCGCCTCGAGCTGGAGGGGATACGGTTCCACTGCCTTGACAGGCCCCTCGCCTGCTTCAGGACCGGTGGCGCGAGCTCGGCATCTTACTACCGGCTCCGGGCGGACCATTACAGGATCAAGCAAGAACACGGTATCTTGAGTGTCTGGCGGTACATCTACAAGAGGCTGGCGCTCATCTTCAAGGTTCCCCGGCATTGGCTCAGGGAGACGATAGCCAGAAGATACTTCAAGGAGATTGACGAACTGCGGGCCGCATACGGCGACCTCCTCGCCCAAAGTATTGCTACGAAGAACGCGATGGAAGTTGCGTCTGCGCATATCACCAAGCTGGAGCGCGAGATAGACAAGAAGAACGCTTATATTGAGGATCTAGAGGAGCGGGTCATGGGAGCTGGATCAGCGGGTCAACTCGAGTCCATCGCCCCAGGGCCCCGCGCGTTCGGCAAGCTGGCCTACTATATTCGGACTGAGGGCCTGCTAAGCGCACTCAGGCGTGCCCGTCACCACTTCATTGGCAAGGGCAGCGGTCGAACGCGCCCGTCGGATTAGAGGGCACATAACGGGAGGAACCGATGTTCTGGCAAGGGAAGCGGGTCACGGTTACTGGAGGGGCGGGCTTCCTGGGGACCTTCCTGGTCAAGAAGCTAGAGGAACTCGGCGCGAAGGAGATCTTCGTGCCAAGGAGAGAAGATTACGACCTACGGGAGATAAGGGCGACCGTGCGCATGCTCGAGCGGGCGAAGCCCGACATCGTGTGCCCTATTTCTTCGAGAAATAATGAGTAACTCTGTTAGCAGCGTTCGCCCTGATATCAAAGTAATAGAACGGATAATCGTAGGGATGGTAGATCCCCGCTGCGATCGCTGAATTCCCCGGAGCCAACTGGTTCGGGTTGGCCGTGCTGCAGATCACCACACCCCTGGCCTTGTTGACCTGCGCGTCTGCGTAGTGCTGCACCTTCACAGGGTTACCGGACGCATCCACTACCGCGTAGCCGGTCTGGGGGTTGACGGAGATTCCGCCGAGGTTCTGCTGTGCCGTTGCCAGCTCCTCGGACGTGGTCCAGGTGATGGGGTTGATGGCGACTCCGCCGGGCATGGTGACCGGGTTGGTGACGTGCATCACCGGCGCCTCGGTGTTGTAAGAGATGATGACCCCCGTGTCGTTCGGACCAGTGGCGAACTTGAGCTGGGGGTTCTGCTTGAGGTACTCGGAAGTGATCGAGTATCCGATCACGTACGCCGCGACCATCCGCTTGTAGAGATCCGGGTTCTTCTTCATGTACCCGGAAAGGATATTCGCCAACAGGTTCGACCCCTGCGAGTGCCCCGCCAGGATGAACGGGCGGCCGTTGTTCAGGTTCTTGATGTAGTAATCGAAGGCGCTCACGGCATCCGAAGTAGGAATGCCGGCCTCGAGCGAGAGCTGTTGAGGGATGGGCAGGGTGCTCTTGTACTGAGCATCGACCTGCCGGTTGTAGGGCGCGTATATGTCGGCCACTGGCTCGAAGGCTGTGGCGGTCTTGGAGAACTGCGCTTTGGCGCCCGCCTGCATCTTGGGGTCGTCGATGGGACCGATGTTCGGGGCGCTCGCATCAGCCTTCTGATAAGTAGTATCGCTCAGGTAGAAGACGTCGACCTTCTTGGTGGTCTTTGCCGGCACTGCGAGCCAGTTGGACGAATTGGCGAAGTTCGGGTCGCCCTGGGCCGTCGTCGCCGGCACGGAGCTTGAGGGCTTGCCGCTGGTCGAACTCCCGCAGCCGATCGTCATCCCGACCACCGCTGTAATCGCAACCAACACAACCCCGATTTCCGTAGCCTTCTTCATCGTCTGGCCTCTTTCTTTTGCTGCGGCACTCGCTCCTGGTTGCC
>DATCGY010000062.1:0-3979 GCA_036508635.1 Candidatus Anoxymicrobiaceae bacterium | reverse complement strand
TGATGGGCGGCTTGAGAGGCGGCGGTTGCGCCTAGACGCTCTCCGAGAGGACCTCTTGTATCCGGCCTATGAACTGCGGCAGGTCGAAGGGCTTGGTGAAGCACTCGCGAACGCAGTCGTACCCGCTCACCAGATCGATCATGTGGGGGTACGCAGTCATTATCAACACTGGGATGCTATGGTCGGCGCTGGTCGACTGCAGCTTCTGGATAACGTCCACGCCTGTGACGCCCGGCATCGCGATATCCAGGATGATCAGGTCCGGAGTGCGCTCCCGGGCGAGCTCTATCGCGGTCCTGCCATCGACCGCGAGCTCCGTCTCGAATCCTTCCGCGAGCAGGCGGACGTTCAGCATCTTAACGAGTGCCGCGTCGTCATCGACGATCAGGATCTTCCCCTTGCCGGGCAAGTCGGGTCACCTTCCCTCGATAGCCGCAATTCAACCTCTGCCCAGATATTCTAATCCATAAGCTCCCAAAGGACGATAGGGTGCAAGAACACGCCCGCGCGAAGCACCCGGCCTCATGCAGCGCGGGCATGGCCGCGGTTGCTTTGGTGACGCCTGTCGCTCGTCTATAATGACCTGACCCGTGAAGATCCGGGCACGCTCTATCGTGGTCTGGTGGTTTCGAAGCCGCCCTCAGCGTGACACTGATGGCGCAAAGGAGTGAAGATGGCAAAGTGCAAGAACTGTGGAACCGAGGTCAAGCACGAAGTTGATACCTGCCCGTCCTGCGGGCAGCTCGGCGGGACCGCACAGACCATAACCGACCTGCCCGGCGCCGACCTCAAGGGAGAGCGCAAGAAGCTCTTCGCCGAGATCCATGAGGAGGGCCATAAGGAGAAGGACATGGAAGGGGTGTCCGGCGGCGCCCAGACTATCTCTGACCTCCCCAAGGTCAACCTCCGTGAGGCCCACAAGAAGCTCAAAGAGGAGATCAGGGAGGCGCGGGAGCACGACAAGGAGAAGTGATCCGCCTGCGAGGTGAGAGATAATCGGCTGAGGCCCGGGCATCGTCCGGGCCTCTGGCTAATGGAGTACTGCCAGCAGTCTTCTCAGATGCCGGTCTGGGTGGCGGGATCCGTGAAACTGAGATCCTCGCTGCGCGCCGCGACCACGGTCTGCCGGTACAGCAGGTTGAAGGCGAGCCAGTAAGGCCAGTGCCCCCGCCAGGACATCCGCTTCAGTATCGAGTGGTACGAGTAGAACTCGCGGTGGAGTTTGTGCGTGTTGCTGAACAACTGCGCCGCTGTCATCTTCATCGGCTCGAACTGCACTTTGCCGTCCCATGACGGGTCCAGCCAGAAGTCGGCCCTGACTCGCCCCTCCTCCGTCAATCGCTGGTGCAGGCGCGTCCCCGGGTAGGGAGTCAGGTTGGCGAACTGCGCGACCTGTATCTTGTTGTCGATGGCGAACTTGAGCGTCTCGGAGAAAGCCGACTCGTCGTCGTTGTCGAACCCGAACACGAACGCACCCATCACGGGGATCTTGTACTTCTTGAGGAGCTTCAAGGCGGAGGTGTACTGCTCGATGCTGTTCTGGTGCTTGCCGATCTCCTTGATGGTTCCATAGGACAGCGTCTCCAGGCCGACGAACAGGAAGCGGCAGCCGCTCTCAGCCGCGAGCGCCACCAGCTCCTCGTCCTCGGCGAACGTTATCGACGCCTGGGAGCCCCACAGCACCTTCAAGGGGATGAGGGCCTTGAACAGCTCCTTGGCGCGCCGCGGGCTCGCGGCGATGTTGTCGTCCACGAAGGGGACGACCCTCTTCCTGATCAAGTTGCCGCGGGAGAGGGTCTCAACCTCTTCCAGCACGCTGTCAACCGACCGCATGCGGACCCTGCGACCGTTGAAGGTGGTCACGGAACAGAAGTTGCAGTGGTGGGGGCACCCGCGCGCGGTCTGTACCACGTTGGCGCTCCAGTAGCGCTTTGCGTCGATGAGGTCGCGCCGCGGGAGCCGCGGGCGCTCGAAATCCGGGAACTCATCGCTCCGGTAGATGGGCTGCAGCCGGCCGTCCTGCGCGTCCGCGACTACTGTGGGCCAGATATCCTCAGCCTCGCCGGTGACCACCGCGTCGGCGTGCCGCAATGCTTCTTCAGGAAGCATGGAGGCGTGGATCCCTCCCAGGACCACCTTGGCTCCCTGCGAGCGGTACTGGTCCGCGATGTCGTAAGCGCGCGGAGCGGTAGCGGTCATGGTGGATATCCCCACGAGGTCCGGGATCTGAGTGAAGTCGATCGGCTCGACGCTCTCGTCGATGATCCTCACGTCGACCCCTTCCGGGGTGTAAGCGGCCAGATTCATGACGCCCAGAGGCGCCAGAAGGCCTTTATTGAACAGGTAGGACTCGCCGTTTTTGGTGGGGGCGATGAGGTGCACTTTCAAGTGAAACAACTTCCATTCTGTGCTCTTACCGTGACCGGACCGGCGAAGCGATAACTACGCCGGTCGGTCCACTCGTTGTCTAGTAGCGGTCGGACGAACGCTCGGGGCGATCCGGCCTTGGCCGCGCCTCGTTCACGTTCATCGCCCGTCCCTGGAGGTCCTTGCCGTTAAGGGCATCGATGGCGGCCTTCGCCTCGTTATCGTCACTCATCTCGACGAAGCCGAACCCTTTTGACCTGCCGGTGTTCCGGTCCATGATTACGTCAGCCGAATCGACCGTTCCGAACTGCGCGAACTCGGACCTGAGATCATCACCCGTCACCGCGTAAGGTAGATTTCCCACGTATATCTTCAAGTGTCTTACACCTCCTCGCTAAAAAGAATTGTCCCGAGAGCCATCCTCGGGACACAAACCGACCTAAGAACTCGAACTCAGTAAAATTATATCATTTTCGGCGCTGCGGGGATAACAAGCAACGTCAAAATAGCCCGCCGGTTCCCCGCGCGGACCGCTGTCACTTCGACGGCGTCACCGCGGTGTTCAGCTGGCTCAGGGCCGCCAGGAACTGCTGCCCGGCCAGGAGTATCCCGCTTATCTTGGTCTGCAGTGACTGGCTGCTGGTGATGTTGCCTATCGACTTCTTGAGCTTGTCGTAGCCCGCAGTGAGGTTCTTCACCTGGACGCTTTTCACGCTCTTCGCGTCAGCTATCAGCTTGTTGTACTGCGTGGTGATCTTGTTCCAGACCGTCTTGAAGCTGTCGACCGACTGGTAGGTGTTGGGGTCCACCAACTCGGTCATGGACGACGTCACCTGCTGGACGTCATTAGACAGGTTGGCCTTAGCCTTCGACTCCGAGTTGCCGCACCCGACCAGGGCTGCCGCACACGCGAAGGCGATCAGCGCTACCACTGACAGGGCAATGATCTTCTTCACCTCGAGAACCTCCTTCTCCCTAACCGCGACAGATGGTCTCCCCAACCCCTCGCAAGGCTTGAGGCGGGACTCGCCCCCGCCCCAAGTGTACTGCAACCCCCGCGCCCCCCGAAAGCTCTCTCCCTGGTGAGGCTGCTGCTCAATTCGAGGGGGGCGCTCGGTCAACTGCGGAACCGCATCCTCACTTGATGAGCTTGAGGACTTCCCTGAACTCCTCGGTTCCCGCGCGCTTGAGACACTCGTAGATAAACATCTCCGTCGAGGAAATCGTCGCCCCGTAGTCGCTCATCCGTCGTAGCGCTATCTCCTTGTTCTCCGAGGTCCTTGACGAAACCGCGTCGGCGATGACGTGGACCTTAAAGAACGGCAACAGGCTGAGCGTCGTCTGGGTGACACAGATGTGGGACTCGATGCCAGCCACGATCACCGTTTCTCTGTCGAGGTCCACCAGGGACTTCATGAACTCGGGAACCTGATAGGCATCGAACTCGAGCTTCATGATCGGGTTGAAGTCCTTGATCTCGGTCGCCAGTTCTTCGACTGTCGGTCCCAGCTTCTCCTGCTCGGTCACCAGCACGGGCAGCCCTACGATGTCAGCGAAACGCACCAGCTTCAAAGCGTTTTCTACGATACTCTTCGGCTCGTTCATCACCGCC
>DATCGY010000061.1:0-4318 GCA_036508635.1 Candidatus Anoxymicrobiaceae bacterium | reverse complement strand
GCCTTTGTCTGGATATTTCTGGGGTTTGGTGGTGGATTTGCGGTGGCATCGGGCTCATCGAGTGGCGCGGGTGTTGTTGGAGGCGGGGCGGCAGATTCGGCGGAGTATGTGCCGGGCGAGTTGAACGTCAAGTTCAAGGAGCCGGTTTCCACGCGTCAAAAAATGAAGCTCTTCGCCGCGGACAACCTGTCCGTCGTCTACGAGAGCGTGCCGCTTCGCTTGAAGACGGTGAAGGTTCCGGCGAGTGCGTCCGTCTTGGAGGTAGCGAAGAAGCTTGCTGCGAATCCACTGGTCGAGTATGCGGAGCCCAACTACATCGACCACATCGAGATGACCCCAAACGATCCCCTCTATCCGAATCAGTGGAACATGCATGGCTTCGACGAGGGCGGGATCGACGCGCAGACTGCCTGGGACACCACGGAGGGTGACCCCAACCTGACAGTTGCCGTTGTTGATACCGGAGTTGCGTTCGAAAACTATGGTAGCTATTCGCAGGCCCCGGACCTGGCGAACACGAGTTTTGTGTTTCCGCGAAACGTCGTTGCCGGGGACGACCACCCGGATGATGACATCGGCCACGGGACCCACGTCACGGGCACCATCGCGCAGAGCACCAACAACGGTATCGGCGTCGCAGGTGTAGCGCATGGCTGCAAGATAATGCCGGTAAGAGTAGCGGATGCCGGCGGTACTATCTCACACGCAAATATGGCAGCGGGGTTCGCATGGGCCGTCGACCACGGGGCGAAGGTGATCAACTACAGCGCCGGAGGCTCCGCGTCGCAGACCAAGCTGGACGGATGCAAGTACGCTTACGATCACGGCGTGACTATATGCGCCGCAGCCGGCAACGCCGCGACTTACAACGACACCAACGGGTACCCGGCCAACTACGACCGGTACTGCATATGCGTGGGGGCCACCAACCGCTCAAAGGGCCTCGCGTACTATTCCGACTACGGAACGCACCAGACCGTTGTCGCTCCCGGCGGCGACACGAGCAGCAGTGCGGCGGACGGAATCCTCCAGCAGACTTACAACACGGAAAACGACCCATCGAGCGGCTTCGGATACGTGGACTGGATGGGGACATCGATGGCCTGCCCGCATGTAAGCGCGACCGCGGCGCTCTTCATCTCCAAGAGCGGGATATCCGACCCCGATGTGGTTAGAGAGCAACTGGAGCGGACGGCTCACGACCTGGGGACGGCCGGGCGTGACGATTATTTCGGGTACGGCCTTATCGATGCTTATTCGGCTTTGACCGTGCCGTTCATAAGCGGCATCACGCCGGCTTCGGCTGCGATCGGCGAGGTTGTTACCATCAAAGGCACGAGTTTTGGAAGCTCGAGGGGCTCTTCAGCGGTGCGCTTCAATGGGGTTACCGCCGCGGCGGCGTATAGCCAATGGTCCGATACCAGGATCAAAGTCGCCGTGCCCCCGGGCGCCGCGAGCGGGCCCATCACGGTCACCACCGGGGCAGGCACGAGCAACAAAGTCGCGTTCACCGTCACTCCGTCCTGGTTCCTCGCGGAGGGTTCAACCGCGTGGGGCTTTGACACCTACATCTCCATCGAGAACGCGGACTCCACCGCGGTTGATGCCGCGATCACGTATATGACCGCGAGCGGCAAGGTGGCGGGGCCGACCGTCCATCTACCGGCAAAGAGCCAGGCGAGGGTCTTTCCCAGGCAGACGCTCGGCGAGAAGGACTTCTCCACGCGCGTCGATTACCCACAGGGCAAGAAGGTAGCGGTCGACAGGACCATGTACTGGAGCTCGGGGTCCGCCGGGGGTAGTGGGTATCACTCCTCGATCGGCGTGACCGAGCCGGCTGCCAGGTGGTACCTGCCGGAGGGCTCCTCCGACTGGGGGTTCGACTGCTGGCTTCTCATACAGAACCCGAACGCGACGGCCGCCGATTGCACGGTAACATACATGATAGAGGGCGCGAGCCCGGTCATTAAGCAAAAGACCATACCTGCAAACTCGCGCCGGAGCTTCAACATGAAGGACGATATCGGCGTGCACGACGCGAGCATAATGGTCGAATCTTCGAACGTTCCCGTAATCCCGGAGCGGGCCATGTACAAGAACGGTGCGGGCGCATGGGCGTCCGGCCGCCGGGAAGGACACGACTCCATCGGTACCACCACCCCCGCGAAAGACTACTTCCTCGCTGAGGGCACGACGGACTGGGGATTCACGACGTACGTGCTGGTGCAGAACCCCAACAACTCACGGGTGGCTGTGATCCTCACCTACAATACCGGCTCCGGACCCATCACGGACCAGCCCTTTACGATGGAGCCACGGTCTCGCAAGACCATCCGGGTCAACGACCTCCACCCGGGTATGGACCTCTCCACTCATGTCCACGCCGACAAGCCGATCGTCGCCGAGCGCAGCATGTACTGGACTCCGGTGGCCGGCGCCGGCGAAGCAATGCACGACTCCATCGGGATGAGCCTGGCACACACACGCTTTTATCTTCCCGACGGTGAGACCGGCTCGGGCACCGAGACCTTCACGCTCGTACAGAATCCTAACAACTCCAAGGTACAGGTGCGCATCACTTACCTGAAGTCTTCGGGCACGGGCAATATATCGTGGGTCGAGACTATCCCCGCCGGGTCCCGCAAGACGTACGACATGGCCGACAAGCTCTCGAATACGAGCGCAGCCATTCTCGTCGAGTGCCTGACATCGGGAAAGAAGATAATGTGCGAGCGCGCCATGTACTTCCAGAACCGCTGGAGCGGCGCTGACACCATCGGCGGGTCTTCGAACTAGCCCGGCAAGTCGTCCAAGGCCAGGATCGCGGAGTTCTTCCGGAAGAACGCCAGGGGCCAGGCCTCAGACACGAGGCCATCCCCTGTATCGATGATGCTTGACGCGACAATGATACCAGCCAGGGGAGGAGGGAACAGGCGCCTAGTTCTTGTCGTCCTCGAAGCCTATCAGGATGTGGGCACCGTCGCAGTACGGCTTGTTCCTCGAAGCGCCGCACCTGCAGCACGAACAGTGCTCGTGCGTGACTCCCTCGCCCCGAGGCACCTTGCTGACAACCTCTATACCGCCGGTGAGGCAGTAAGGACCATTCCTTGTCACGGTTATCCGCGGCTCTCGGTCGGGGTCCTCTTTTTCGACCCCGTCCACAGAGTAACTGAGCGCTCCGGATGGGCACTTGTCTATGACCTTCATTATCTCGGCCGGTTCGGCGGCGTCCGGGTCGATCCACGGCCTGCGGTCCAGGCGGAACACGTCCGGAAGCTCTTGCCAGCAGAAGCCGGCGTGCGAGCATATGATCGGGTTCCAGTGGATGGTTATCCCCTTGCCGACGTAGGAGTGCCGGCTGTCGAGGCGCCGATCGGACACGTTTTTGCTGTCGAAGCCGACCTTTGCGTGAGTGCCGTCGCAAAACGGCTTGTTGGACGAATTGCCGCAGCGGCACAGCCTGGCCTCGCTCCCGCAGGGAAGGTCCTCGCCCCTCGAGTTGAAGATACCGCCGCCCTCGGGATGCAGGCCGTTCTCGTAGGCGAACGGCCCATCAGGCACCGGTGTCAGCTTTGGTTTCCTGCCTGCCTTATCATTTGGGTTCATGGATATAACAATACCAGACACGCTTCCCGGGAGGCCAAACAATACAACAGTAATATGTGTTGCAGATTCGGGCTAGAATGAGAGGTGTTATTACACGGAGTTGGAGGAACCCATGGATTGGGACGGCATTGGCGACGAGGCGGTTGGGCTTCTGCGCGAGTATATCAGGATCGACACGAGCAACCCTCCCGGAAATGAGGTCCTGGGCGCGAAATTTCTTGCCGAGATCCTCGAGGCTGAAGATATCCCGTTCCGTTTCTACGAGAGCGCTCCCGGGAAGGTCTCGCTCGCCGCGAGGCTGGAGGGAGAGGGCAAGGGTAAGCCTTTGATCCTCATGAACCATATCGATGTGGTTCCCGCGGAGCCGGAGAAATGGGAGGTCCACCCGTTCTCCGGCGAGCTTTCCGACGGCTTCATATGGGGCAGGGGCGCGCTCGATATGAAGGGCATGGCGATCATGGAGCTGATGGCCACGATTGCCGCGAAGCGAGAAGGTCTGCGCCTCTCGAGAGACCTCGTCTTCCTGGCATGCGCCGACGAGGAGACCAGCGGTGAGTTCGGCTGCGGACACCTGCTCGAGAACCATCGGGCCGATTTCGAGGCTGACCTCGTCATAAACGAGGGCGGGTTCGCCAGCACCTCACTCATACCGGGGGCTCCGCTATTCATGGTCGCGTGCGCCGAGAAATCCGCGCTGTGGCTACGCCTTTCG
>DATCGY010000060.1:0-20703 GCA_036508635.1 Candidatus Anoxymicrobiaceae bacterium | reverse complement strand
ACCTTCGAGCCGGTTCTCGCGCGCAGCCTCGAGTAACGCTTTCCCCTCGCCGTGGTAGGACGGTGGAGTGCGCCAGGCCGGCCCTTCAAGGCCCAGGCTGTCCAGGAGTTCCCTGCGCTCGCTGTAAGGAAGAGTTTCCGTTGAACGCCCGTCCAGGTACAGGACGTCGAAGATCATATACGTTATCGGGATCTCGGCCGTGCGGTGCACGAGCGCCTGGGGGTTCGTAAGACCGAGCCTGTGCTGGAGCAACCCGAAGCTCGGGCTGCCGTCCTCACCGATTGCGACTATCTCCCCGTCGAGCACGGCGCTCCTGCCCGCGAGCGCCAGGGCGACCCCATCGAGCTCGGGATAGCTGGAAGTGACGTCCTTGAGGTTCCTCGTCTCAACCTTGCAGGCGTGACCGTCAGAGAAACAAACGGCCCGGATGCCGTCCCATTTGTACTCGAATGCATAGGCGCCCTCGTCGCGCGGAAGGTCAGAAAGCATCGCAAGCATGGGTAGTATATGAATAGGCATCGGCCGCCTCGAGCCCGCCATTCCATTGCCGCCAACAGAGCCCATCGCACGCATCTCCAATTGGATCGCTGCCCGGTTGCTTTTCTACTTCTACGGGAACCTTCCCGACCCTTGACGTCGAAACCGGTCCCGAGCGCGCCTGAAGGGTTCGGCGTCGCCGCAACGAATTGAAATCCATGGAACTGCATCAGGGCGTTCGCGGCGGACATGCATCCTTGACCGCGGCGGACGCGCAGGCGAAAGGGGCGGCGACTAAGCGGAGGCTTTCAAGATGGCAGTTAATGGACTATACAAAGAGGACGCCGAGAAACTTGCCCGGCAGATGGAAGATGACAATCCCATGATCGACATCCTGGACATCAAGATGGACCCAGGCATAAGCGGATATGTGATTGTCGCCTACGATAACGAGACCGACGAGGAGTTTACCGTCGACCGGCCGGAGATATGGATCGAGAGAGCGGCCAACACCGGTCCAAGACCACCCTCTCAACTTGTGATACGGGTCAAGGAAAAACACGACAGGAAAGTCGCTGTGCTGGGTGGCAAGTGGACCGAGGTCGCATCTGAAAACTGGCCCGACCACATCTGCGATGCCGTAGAGCGGCGCGAGCTCCCGGGTGAGAACCTGGTCGATATAGAGCCCGCCGCGAGCGACGCCGATATCGTCGAGCCCGGGCACGGGGCACCCGCTGAATACGGGTTCGACGGGAGCTTCCTGGTGCATCTGGGCGAACAGGACACCCGGGTCTGGAGGCAGATACTGAAGCTCGCGAACTTCACGCTCGAGGACCAGTCTCATCTGTCCAGCGAGTGGCGCGCGCTCGGGTTCGAGCTCGCCCCGGAGCCACTCGCGCCTATGGTCGAGCCGGGTGTCAAGGAGTGGAGCGAGGCCGACATTCTCGAGGAGGTAAAAGACCGTCTGCTCGACATTTCCGAGAAGGGCTACGGTGCCATACTGGTCGATGGCCAGGTGAGCGCAATGGCATATGCGTGGGTCCTGGCGGGCAAGATGGGCTTGAAGGTCATCACAAGTTGGTCACAGGCGGGCATGACCTCGCGCTCCGGATTCTCCGGTCTCGGCTACAGCGAACTCATCCACTACCGCGACGTCGAAGAGTCGCTCTAGCTCCACGTGATCCTCCCGCTCAAACGGGTTAGCGGGGGTCGCCGTACATGGCGCGTTCTGCGATGACACCGCCTCCGATGGCGTGTACCACCGTGCTTACTTCCACCTGCGTCCCCGTGGTCTCCCAAACATTGAAAGTCATTCTGGAGTTTGGCGGAAGCACGGCGGTCGGACCCGGAATAAGTCCACCGCCGGTCATGTAGGTAAGGGTGATCTTGACCTCATCGGCGTTCGGGTTCTGAACGAGCACCCAGGTCTCGAATCCCCGGGCCGTGCACCCTTCCGCGAGGTACCAGTCGGCCGCGGGAGCAGTTGTGCCTATAGAGTCATGCGCCCACGAACGGTTGTTGCCGTACATCGCGCGCTCCGCGACGATCGGCTTGTTGGCGTCAACCCTGGTCGATACCTGCCAGGCGTCAGGCACGCTTTCCGCCACGTTGAAAGTCCTGCGCGTGTACGCGTCCAGGACCGCCGACGGGCCGGTCACGGGGCCAGCCGGGGTCATGAAGGTCAGGTGTACCTCCACGCCGGTGTTTTCGGGATTCTGCACGAGCACCCAGGTCTCGAATCCACCCTTGGTGCAACCCTCCGCCAGGTACCACGAACTTGCCGCCTCGCTAGCTCCGATGGAGTCGTCCCCCCAAGAACGGTTGTTGCCGTACATCGCGCGTTCGGCAACGACGGGCGTATCCGAGGAGACCACTGTCGAGACCTGCCAGGAGTCCGGCACGGTATCGGCGACGTTGAACGTCTGTCGCGAGCCCGGTGGCACGGAGACCGATGGTCCCGCGACGGCCGCGGACACAGTCATGTAAGTGAGTGTCACGTAAGCCCAATCGTTGCCGGGATTCTGCACGAGCACCCAGGTCTCGAATCCGCCCCTGGTGCATCCCTCAGCCAGGTACCATTTCTCCGCCGTCTCGCTCGCACCGATTGAGTCGTGGCCCCACTGCCGGTCGTTGCCGTACATCGCCCTCTCGGCGATGACTGGGATGTTGGCCTTTACTTTCGTCGACACCTCCGTCGAGTCCGGAGCCGTATCGGCGACGTTGAAAGTCGTGCGGGAGTTGGCGGCGAGGTTCGCAACCGGCCCGTCTCGCGGTCCTGTACCTGTCATATAAGTGATCGTGATATGAGCCGCTACCGCGTTCGGGTTCTGCACCAGGACCCACGTCTCAAAGCCCCGCGCGGTGCAACCCTCCGCCAGGTACCACGTTCGCTGGGGGGCGGTCACGCCGATCGAATCATGCCCCCACGTACGTGACGTCGGTTCGGCTTCAACCGCCTGGCCCACCGCTGTAACGGGCTGCACGGTCCGGGCGAGATTACTTGCCGGGTACGCCAGGGACGGAACGGGTAGAAGCGCACCGGCGAAAAGTACGAGGCCGGCGATTCCCGCGATCAGCTTTGAATTCAGTCTCATCCGGATTCGTCTCCGTCTTTTCGTTTCAGAGGGCTTTTCGACTTTGGCATTGTCGCCTCCCAAGGTTACCGTACCATCTGATTTTACAACGATGCACGCGGGTATTCTTCCAATTCCAGATATAAACCCTCACCACTTCTCGCGCCGACGGCCGAGGGGTATTGAACTCCACTTTCCACAGCTCGCATTTCTGCTATAATTTTTGGGAATTCGGCTTTCGAGATGGCATTGCACTTCCCGGGGGACCAGTTTCCTCGGGGTTTGTTCTTGTGGGAGGGGGTGCAAGCTAGTGAAGCTATACGTCGGCAATTTGAGTTATTCCACGAGTTCAGACAGTCTGAAGACGGCTTTTGAGTCGTTTGGGGCCGTCAACTCAGCGGAGGTCATCCTGGACAAGACGACGAATCGCTCCCGGGGGTTCGGCTTCGTCGAGATGACGAACGACGAAGAGGCGAAGGCCGCGATAGCCGGTCTTGACGGAAAGGACCTCGAGGGACGTCCTGTCAAGGTCAACGAGGCCAAGCCTCGCAGAAACGACTATGGCGACAGCGGGGCCGCCTACCGCGACTAGAGTTCCAGGCGTTAAGCCGGCAGGTGACCTTAAGGTGAGGGAACCGGCCGGCCGAAGAACAGGATAGCGACGCTCCGACCGACCGGCTAGGGTATTACTTCTCGGCTATCTCCGGTTCAGCGTTTTGTCTACTGTTCTGTTTCCCCTTGTCCGGGGCCGGCCGGCATCCCGCTCGTTCCTTGCTGATATCGGGCAGGCCATGTTTCTTCTGTCGTGCTATACTCGCTAAGGCCACGCTGGATGAATGTTCCGATTCCGCTCGCTGGCATGTGCGCGACGAACCGCCACCAGCGCCCCGGTCCACGTCCGGGGCGTCTCTGAAGTGCAGTCAAGCGGACCGCAACCCGGAGGTCGTATTGAGTTCCAATAACACATGGCTTAAGCACCTGTTCGAGCCCGAGACTATAGCTGTCATAGGGGCCAGCAACACCAGGCTGAAATGGGGCAACCTGGTTCCCACCAATATCCTCAGGGGCGGTTACCAGGGGCGTCTTTGCCCGGTGAACCCGAAAGAAGACACGATCCTGGGCAGAGAGGTGTTCCGCTCGGTCAAGGATATCCCCGGTGAGGTCGACCTTGCGATAGTGACGGTGCCTGCGCACGTCGTGACGCCGGCCGTTCGCGAGTGCGTTGAAAAGGGCGTCAAGACCTGCATCGTGATCTCGGGCGGCTTTGGGGAAGCCGAAGGAGGCGCGGCTCTTCAGGATGAGCTGGTCAAAGCCATCGAAGGTTCGTCGATGCGGCTCGTGGGTCCCAACACCATGGGTATCTACTCGTCGAACAGCAGGCTCCACGCGCTCATGCCCCCCGTGCGCCCGCTGGCCGGCAAGATCGGGTTCGCGGCTCAGAGCGGGAACCTCGGGACGCAGATGCTGACGACTGGCAAAGCGCTCGGGGTAGGCTTTTCGCGCTTTGTCTGTATCGGGAACGAGGCGGACCTCAACTGTACCGACTACCTGGAGTTCCTGCTCGGCGATCCCGAGACCGATGTCATCATGCTTTACCTCGAAGGCCTCCAGGACCCGAGGCGTTTCATCGAGGTAGCCGCAAAGGGTACGCCGGACAAGCCCATCATAGTGATGAAGGCCGGAAAGACCGAGGCCGGGGCCCAGGCCGCGAGGTCCCACAGTGCGGCTCTTGCCGCCGACGACTCGATCTTCGAGGGCGTTGTGCGTCAGACCGGCATGATCGAGGCCGACTCCACTGAGGGGATGATAGATATCGCCAAGGCGCTTGCGGTCTCGCCGCTCCCGCATGGCAGGCGGATCGGTGTGCTGACATGGGGCGGAGGCTGGGGCGTGGTCACAGCCGACGCTCTCGCCCGCTGCGGCCTCGAGATGGCTGTCTTCACGGACGATCTCATCGAACAGCTCGACGCGCTCCTCCCACCGTACTGGAGCCGGGGCAACCCCGTCGACCTCGTCGGTACCCTCGACCTGTCGATCCACTTCGCGTGCCTGGAGGCGATTGCCCGCTGCGACACCGTGGACGCCGTTATTGGCCTGGGAACGCTCGGCGCCAGCAACCTGTTCGACGGATTCATGCTGGAGGAAGCAGCCCAGGGCGAGCACGACAGGACCAAGCCGATCGACGAGACTACGGCTTCGCTCCTGCAGCACCTGGCCAACGCCGACGAGACATACGGGACCAGCATGATGGAACTCATGAAAGAAACTGGGAAGCCTGTCGTCGCCGTCTCGTTCCCCAACACCGAGTCCATGATGCCGGCCGTAGCAAGGTCGGGCAAGATGGCCATCTACCCAACCCCCGAGCGAGGCGCCAGAGTCCTCGCCGCCCTCTGCGAATACAGCGAATTCCTCGAAAGGATCCGCGGTTCCTGACCGGGATCCGGTAGCGTCAGGGCTACGGTCAGAGTCTGGTTAGACCTGCCTGGTCAGCGTACCTTCGAAGAGGACCCGTATCTTGCCGTTGACCCTGGCGGAGTTGAGAAGCTCCATGTGACCGTTGTTGAAAGTCATCATGATCTCTTCGACGACGCTATCCTTGCCGTTGGCCACACCGGTGTACTTCAACCGCAGGGTCTTTTCGTCTTCCCACGCACCGGCGTGGTCGTGCGACTGTCCCATATTCTTGACCGAGAACATGTGGATGCTCTTTTCAGCGGGATCGTAACCCCAGAGATCGCGCTCCCTGTACTCACCGACACCGGGAATCTCGCTGACCATGGTACTTTCAAACCACCAGCCGTCGACTATCCGTCGCACCTCCAGCTCAACTTCGACGTCCGACTTGATATCGCCGCTCTCGTACCGCATCCGCTTGCCCTTCCAGGTTCCGACCAACCTCTCAAGCGTCTGCAACTGCTCGGGTTTCAAAGCACCTCACCCCTCATCGATCTCTGCCTAACTACGAGTCGCAACCTCTACTACGCTTCGGATCTTCCTTTGGAGACTTCTTTTACCAATCGATGGAGTCCTTTGATGAAGGGACGATCGGAGGTGGGTTGTCTCAAAACGACACATCGGGGCGCCCTCGAGCACGTTTTCGGTGACCGCCAATGGCTCTCGGAGGCGCCCGTCTCAAAGCGCGCCTTCAATCCGAGTAGCCACCTATCGTGTCAGTACCGGCACCTCTGTTGTTCCAATACATGGCGCGCTCGACCGCCATGAGCCGTAAGCCGTCACATTGGTGGTGGGGCTCGGAAAGGTATTACATGTCTCGGTCTCAAAGCGCGCCTCTAATCCGAGTAGCCACCAATCGTGTCAGTACCGGCACCTCGATTATTCCAGTACATGGCGCGCTCGACCATTATTCTCTTCCCGGTGGTCTTGGAGATAACACGGATGGCGGCTCGGCCGTTGGGTATCTTGTCTTTCATGTTGAATGTCTTGCGTGAGTTTGCGGGTATCGAGACAGTGAAGTACTTGTCGCCCGTGCCCGTCGGCGTCAGGTAGCTGATCTCGACGCTTACCGAGTTGGAGTTCGGGTTCTGTACCAGCGTCCAGGTCTCTCGCCCGTTGGAGGTCTCGCCGTCCGGCATGTAGAACGTCGTGTGGGCCTGATCCAGCCCGATGGAATCGTGGCAAGCCTCGCCGGTGCTGTTGTCCCAGTACATGGCACGTTCCGCGATTATCGGACGCGAGCCATGGACCCGGGTCGAGAAATCGGTATTGGGCAGCACGTCGTTGACCCTTATCGTCTTTCGGGAGTTCGCCGCCAGGGTGAAACGCGCCTGCGGTTTGGCCCCGCTCGCGGTCATGTAGGTGACATCTACAGTTGTATCGCTGCTGTTTGGGTTTTGCACCAGCACATAGGTCATGAAACCCCAGGCGCTGCTACCCTCGGCCAGGTAGTAGTCTGTCGCCGGCACCGTCGTGCCGATTGAGTCGTGCCCCTCGCGGCGGTTGTTGCGGTACATCGCGCGCTCCGGTATCACCGGGATGTCCCCGACAACCCTTATGGAGGCGTCGGCGGACCCGATGTCATCGGCGATATTGAACGACTTGCGCGAGTTGGCAGGCACCGTCTTGATGACATTGACCGGCGGTGCGCCCTCTTTCATGTAAGTGACGGTACAGTGTGCTTCCGCGGCGTTCGGGTTCTGGATAAGCAACCAGCACTCGAAACCCCACGCCGAGGAGCCCTCCGCCAGGAACCACGTCCTCGCGGGGTAATTGACGCCCACCGAGGAGTGCGCTTCAGGCGATGCGGCGCCCTGACCGGTCCACTGCATGGTCCTGTCCACCGCGATGTTCTTACCCTCCTTGCAGGTCACCTTTGTCGAAAAGTCCTGCGCGCCCAGCTTATCGGCGGGGTTTATGGTGGCCTGGCTGTTGGGTGGCATCACCACGGTACCGCCGGCAACCGGCCCGTTGCCGGTCATGTACGTGATGTCGGCATGCACCGCCGTTGCATTGGGGTTCTCGACCGTCACATAGGCAGAGTAGCCCCAGGCAGTCGAGCCTTCAGGGAGGTACCAGGACGTGGGCGGCCCGCCTGTCGCCCAGACTTCACAGCCGGTATCGTAGTTGGTCGTTCCCGCGTAGAGGCGAGCGCCGTCCGTCACCAGGGAAACGATGTCGTGGTTCGAAAGCGTCCCGAAACCGCCGTAATTCGCCTGCTTCCACGCCGTCCCTCCATCGTACTCCCAGACCTCGCCTCCTGAGTCCTGGCTGAACGCCACAGCGTAAAGGCGACCTGAAAAAACCACCAGGGGCCCGGTCCAGGCGTTGGCAGTGTCGTCGAACCCGGGGGCGTTTATGGCCGTCCAGCCGGTTCCGGACCCGCTGTAGCGCCAGACCCTGCACCCCTTTGACGTCGATCTGTCGAACGTCGCCGCGTAGAGCTTGCCGCCGTACACGGCCATTCCCTCCGCGCTCGTCGCATACGTCTCGCCGAAACCGTCGACGTTCACCTGTGTCCAGTTGACCGGGTTGGGGCCGTCGTAGCGCCAGACCTGGCACGGTTTGTTGGAGCTATCCGTCGCGGCATACAGCTTCGAGTTGAACACGCACATCGACCGAACGCCGATATTCTCGTCGGCGGCCGGCTGACCGAATCCGTTGACGTTCACCTTGGTCCAGTTGGCAGGGTTGGGGCCGTCGTAGCGCCAGACCCCACACTTTGCGGAGTAGTTCTGGACCCCCGCATACAGTTTCGAGTTGAAGAAGACCATCGACATGGCACGGTCGGTGTGAGCGTCCCCGAAGCCGTCGTGGTTTACCTGTTTCCAGGTGCTCCCGTCGTATCTCCATACCTCGCATCCCGTATCGCCGTTAGAGGTGCCCACGTACAGGTATGAAGCGCTGGCCGCCATGCAGGCAGCCGTGCTGTTGTGCCGGTTTCCGAACCCGTCGGTGTTGACCCGCGACCAGGAGCCGCCGCTGTATTTCATGACCCCGCATCCCCGGTCGCTTCCCGTGCCCACGTACAGGTCTCCCTTGAACACCGCCGATGATGCCGCGCCGTAGTTGCTGTTCGATGTAAAACCTTGAGCGTTCACATTGTTCCACGTGTACGGCAGGGACGACACGCTCGACGAAGCGTAGATGCGACAGCCGAACCCGTTAGACGCGCCTGCGTAGAGCTTCGAGTTGAAGACGGCCAGGGAGCTGGCTACATAGTTATTGCTGTCGCCGAACCCCGCGGAGTTCAAAAGCGACCAGCTCCCGTTGAACCTGTAGACCTTGCAGCCCGACGTGCCGTTGTAAGTGCCTACGTGCAGTAGCGGGGTGGGGCTGCCGAACGACTCCATCGAAGTTGCCTCATAGTTGTGGGAGTCCCCCATGCCGTTCACGGTGATCGTGCTGAAGATCGTTCCGTTGTAGCTCCGCACCTGGCAACCGCTATTGGAATTGTAGGTGCCCAGGTATAGCAGGGCGCCTATGCTCTTCATCGACGAGACCTTGGTGTTGTTGGGGTTCCCGAAGCCGTTGGTCCCCTTCTGCGTCGGGGCCGCCCCGACCGTCCAGACCTCGCACCCGGTTGAGTAATTGTAGGTGCCCGCGTACAATGTCCCGCCCAGCCACGCCAGGGAGGACACGTTCACGTTGAACGTATCGCCGAATCCGGGGCCCCTGGTGCCCGCTCCCCCGCCGATAACCTGCGTCCATGCGCTGCCGTTGTAGCTCCACACCTGGCAGCCGTAGGTGTTCTCTGTCCCCACGTACAGCGCGGTCGGACCGGCGCTCATGGAAGTGACACCCGTATTGTGGGATCCGCCGATGTTGCCCGATGAGCTCACCTTCGTCCAGTGGTACGGCGCCGCGCCGGTTCCGTCGGTGCGCCAGACCTGGCACCCGTTATTGTTCCAGGTTCCGGCGTAGAGCTTGCCCTTAAAGACGGTCATCGCTTCAACGAGATGGTTTTCCGGATCTCCGAACCCGGGCGTATTCACCCGTGTCCACGCGGTGCCGCCGTCATACCGCCATATCTCGCACTTGCTACCACTCGATTCCCCGCCATCGGTGCCCACATACAGCTTCGAGTTGAACACCGCCGTGCAGTCAGGCTGTATCTGAACCGGGTTGTAAGAACTCTCCATCCCACCGCTGCCCAACTTGCTCCAGCTATCCGCAAGGGCCGGAGCCGGCCAGAGCAGGGCGGGAGCGATTAACATGGTTGCTACTATGATCGCGGAGATAACGGGGACGAGCTTCGAGCGCATTGCTCCTCCTATGGTAAGCCGACCGGGCCTTCCGTTGCTGCACGCCAATTCTCTCACCAGTCATTGGGGTATACAAGGTCGTGCTGGTGACGCATGCGCGCCTGGGGTTATTCTGCTTTCGCGGCCCGACCGGGCCGGGGTCTCTAGCCTCAGCAGCCGCCCGAGCTTGGGACCGGCGTCTTGGGCTTGGCGGCACCCGACTTCGTGCTTCCGGAGCCTGCCCTGGTGGTCTTCGCGTCGACGACGTTGATAACTCCGGTTACCATCCCCATCCAGCAACTGAACCTGTACTCGCCCAGCTTCGACGGCGTGAACTCCTTTGAGCTCGTGGTGCCGTGCGCCAGGTTGACCTGGCCGTCGAACAGGTCCGCCGAGATTACCGCGCTGGTGCATGCGGTGGTCCCCGTATCGGTGATCTCCCACCTGACCGGGACTCCCGCCCTCACGGTGAAGTCGTTCGGGCTGTAGCCCGCGCCCGATGCCTCCATCTTGATAACCTGCTTTCCATTGATTATTGGAGGCAGTTGGACGCCGGTGCCAGCTTTCGCGCTGGTGGTCGCCGCGCGCGAGGGGCTGAAGATGTCGCCGAGGTTGGGCGCGTTGAGCACGACGAGCTGGTTGTTGATGTTGAAGAGGGCAAAGAATAGGACGAGCACTCCGGCGACCTTCAGAAACGTCTCGGCCGTTCGAGGCTTTTCCAGGAACTTCACGCTCGAAAAGGCGATGATGAGCAGCATCGGAAGCGTGCCGAGCGCGAAGAAGAGCATGATCAGCGCGCCCTGCAGCGGCTTGCCCGAAAGCAACGCGAATCCCTCCGCGGTGATGGTGAATCCGCACGGCAGGAAGAAAGTCAGCGCGCCCATCGTGAAAGGCATGTACCGCCCCTTGAAATGGCTCTCGTCGGCCACGTACCGGGTGACGGATCTCGGCATCCTGAACTGGAACCTGCGCAGAGCCCTGATCCCGAGCATCTGCAAGCCGAGCATTATCATCACGATCGAAATGACGATGACGAGAACCGCCGAGAACGTGGGCGTGAACCTGAACGCGCTTCCTATCAATGCCAGTAGCGCTCCCAGGAACGCGAACGAGACGAGCCTTCCGATGTTGAACAGCAGGTGCGGCTCTAGCCTCTTCTTGAGCGGGTCGTCGGGCGAGTGGAGCTCTCCCCACTGCTTGGACATCGACAGGACTATCCCGCCGACAAGCGCGGCACAGCTCGAGAAGCCGGCCACGAGGCCGAGGAGCAGGAACGCGGGCAGGGCCGACCGGGCGTTGACGGTCACGAGCTTAGACAGGCCGGCCTTTTGAAGAAGGACTATCAGGCCGACCGCCACGATAACCGCTATGGCGATCTTCGAGTAGCTGACCTTTCGCAACGCGCTTCCGTCCGCTCTGGAGGGCGGGTTGAGAGCGAACCGGTAGCCTTCCTCCGCGAAAAAGTCGTTCAGCCTGCTGATGCTCGGCGCCTGGCCCTCGTACTCTACGAGGACCTTCTGGTTGGACGTGGAAGCTTCGACCGAGTGGATATTGTCGAGCCCGATGAGCTTCTTCTCGACGATGACCTCGCAGGCGGCGCAGTGCATGCCGTCCACGTAATACGTCCGCTCGCCTGTGCCAGGCTCATCCTTCATCGCAGCCTCCCCCGCTGATAGATGTGGCTAAGTCTACCTGTTCGATAGGTTTATATCATTGACGCATCTCATGTCGCGGAAGTTCCGCCAGGCTGTCGAGCTGTGCCTGTCCTCGAACGATATCGAAACGTCAAAGACCCTTTTCCACGAGTTCTGTTGCGGACGGGCGACCTGCCGCAGGAAAACCCCTGTGCGAATCGAATTATGCGGGCACGGTAGGAGAGATAAAGCGACCCATGAGGATAAGTATGGACTACTCGGTCAAGATAGGAGGGGCGGCGGGGCAGGGTATCCAGACCATCGGAGAATCGCTCGCCAGGGTGTTCTCGAGGTCAGGATACAACCTGTTTTCCTACCAGGACTACGAGTCTCGAGTGAGGGGCGGGCATAATTCCTTCCAGATCAGGTTCGCTGACCAGATCGTGCTCGCCCCGCGGGACCCTATCGAGATCCTAATAGCGCTGGACGGCGAAAGCATTCCCCTTCACGGGAATGAGCTTTCAGATATCGGCAGCGCCATATACGACTCGGAGGACCTGGGACAGAAATACGACGACCCACGTTTTGTCGACGTGCCGTTCAAGCGCATCGCCAGGGAGAGCGGCGGCAGCGAGATAATGGCCAACACGGTTGCATCCGCGGCGGTCCTCGGGATGCTCGGGATCGATGTATCACTCCTGGAGGACGTCCTCAGGGATACGCTGGAAAAACACCCGGAGACGATCGATACCAATATCAAGGTGGCGCGCGCGGGCCACGAGTACGGGAAGAGCCACTGCCCGAGGTGCACCTTTGCCGTGGTGCCTTCCTCAGGGCGCAAGATGGTGATCGAGGGGAACCAGGCGATCGGACTCGCCGCGATCGCTTCGGGGTGCAGGTTTTACGCGGCTTACCCGATGACGCCATCTACGGGGATATTCGTATTCATGGCCGGGCATGCCGAGCGGCACGGCATAGTCGTCGAGCAAGCCGAGGACGAGATCGCGGCGATCAACATGACGCTCGGCGCTTCTTTTGCCGGCGTAAGGGCGATGACCGGGACCTCGGGCGGCGGCTTCGCACTGATGGTGGAAGGGCTGTCGCTGGCCGGGATGACCGAGACCCCGGTCGTCATGGTGCTCGCTCAGCGGCCGGGGCCGGCCACTGGATTGCCGACCCGGACCGAGCAGGCCGATCTGCTCTACGCGCTATACGCGGGGCACGGAGAGGTCCCCCGGATACTGTTCGCACCGGGCACACCGCAGCAGGCTTTCAAGCTGGTCAATAAAGCATTCGACCTGACGGAGAAATACCAGGTCCCCGCGATAATCCTCACCGACCAACTGTACGCGGACGCGACCTGGTCGATCGATGACATCGACCTCGAGCAATTCAGATATACCGACTACCGGCTGCGCGGTGACGACTTTAAATCCCTCCAGGAGTACAAGAGGCATGACTTCACCGAGAGTGGCGTCTCTCCGCTTGCCGTGCCGGGCGACGCGCCGCACGTCGTTGTGACGGACTCGGACGAGCATGACGAGGCCGGCCACCTTGTCGAGGACGCGCCGACCCGCATCAAGATGGTCGAGAAAAGGTACCTCAGGAAGATGCCCCTGATACGGAGGGAGATCGAGCCGCCCGTCCTCTATGGGAACGCCAGCCCTGAGCTCCTGCTCGTGGGATGGGGCTCGAATTACGGTGTGATGAAAGAAGCGGTGGACGCGCTCGCCGGGAGGCGGAACGTAGCGATGCTGCACTTCACCGAGCTCTTCCCGTTCCCCGATACCGAGATGCCGCCAACGGTCCAACCCGCCGACGCCGGCCGGGAGGCCGTGAAGGCGGGGGCATATGCGGCGAGTGGGGGCACCCCACCGGGGTTCCTGGACCTCATGAAGAGCGCGGACAGGGCGATCTGCATCGAGAACAACGTTTCCGGGGAGTTTGCGACGCTGGTGCGCGCCGAGACCGGCTTTGAGTTCAGGGACCGGATAAACAAATACGACGGCAGGGCTTTCTCCCTTGAAGGCCTCCTGGAGGAGATCGATGTCTACCTCTGACAAGTGGGTGGGACAGAAGCCCGCCTGGTGCCCCGGGTGCGGGAACTTCGGTATCCTGAGGGCGTTCAGAAAGGCGATGGAGGAGCTGCAGTGGGAACCGCACCAGCTCATCGCGGTATCCGGCATCGGACAGTCGGGCAAGTTCCCGCACTACACGAACTGCAACACCTTCAACGGCCTGCACGGCCGAACCCTCCCCGTTGCAACCGGCATCAGGCTTGCCAACCACGGCATGCCGGTGGTTGCGTTCGCCGGGGACGGGGACTGCTATGGGGAGGGAGGCAACCACTGGCTCCACGCGATGCGCCGCAACATCAACGTAAAGCTCTTCGTGCACGATAACCAGGTATACGGCCTGACGAAAGGCCAGGCTTCGCCGACCAGCCTCACGGGCATGAAGACGCCAGTCCAACCGTTCGGCGTGCTTTCCGCCGAGCTCAATCCGGTCGCGGTCGCGATAGCGATGGGGTGCAGCTTTGTGGCGCGCGCCTACTCGGCCGATACCGACCAGCTTGCCTCGATCATGGTAGAGGCGTTTCGCCACAGCGGCTTCTGCCTGGTCGACATATTTCAGCCGTGCGTCTCGTTCAACAAGTTGAATACATACCAGTGGTATAGAGAAAGGGTATACAAGCTCGAGAGTGAATACGACCCGCGTGACCGGCTGAAAGCGTACGAACGCTCCCTCGAGTTCGGTGACCGGATACCGACGGGAGTGCTCTACATCGACGAACGGTTAACCTACGAGGAGAAGGTGCCGGCTCTGGCGGGGGCGCCGCTTGTCCAGCGGCCTTTCGAGCCCGAGAGGCTGCGGGAAACGGTCCGGGAGCTCTACTGAGGCGCAACGCCGCGGCGCGCAGGCGCCGTCTTCCCGATATCTTGAATCACCGGCCCGGGGAAAGGGAGGCACATGCTCAAAGTCATCTTGAGAAACATGTGGCGGCGCAAGGCTCGAACGTTCCTGACGGTCTTTGGGATCGTAGTCGGCATATTTGCGCTGACCGTGCTCGGCGGCCTCTCCGCGAGGCTCACCCAGCAGGTGAAGGGGGCCAAGAGCTGGTTCACAAACTCCATCTCCATCGTGCCTACCGGCGGCAGCCTTTTCGGCGGTGGTGAGAACCAGTTCTTCACTCTCTCCAAGGTGGAAGAGGTACAAAAAGTCCCCGGCGTAAAAGAGGCGATCGCGGGCATCGGGCTGCTGGTGAAAGGTTCGCAGACGTTCTCATTCGGAGCGCCGGATCTTATCATCGGGCTCGACCTGTCTCGCTCTCAGGACCTCCTGAAACAGCTCCACGTGGATAAAGGCCGCGGCCTTACCGGTGGGGACAAGGGAAAGGTGCTGCTCGGCTCGACGCTCGCAAACAAGCTCGGAGCGCAGGTCGGCGGTACGGTGGACCTGAGAGGCCAGCAGTTCGAGGTGGTCGGAATATTGCAGCCGACGCTGGCGGCACCGGATACATTCGCCTTCGTCTCTTACAAGGACGCCCTCGAGCTTTTCTTCAAAGCCAACCCGTTCATAACCAGGGGCCAGCCGATTACCAGCGTCATCTACGCGACCTGGGACAAGGGCGCAAACCCGGAGGTCGTCGCCAACAGGATCTCCAGGCAGGTTTCGGGCGTCAGGGTGATCTCCCCGAAGGAAGCCGAGAAACAGATATCCCAGTTCAGCCTGATATTCAACGCCATCCTGTTCGGCATCGCGTTCATCGCCCTCGTCGTCGGTGGACTCTCCATTATCAACACCATGGTCATGTCGGTTTCGGAGCGCACGAAAGAGATCGGCCTCAAGCGGGCGATCGGCGCCGACACGCGCACCATCCTCGGCGAGTACCTGCTGGAGTCCTCGGTGATCGGATTGTTGGGAGGGCTCATCGGGATGGGCGTCGGGCTTCTGGCCATCTTGTTGCTCAACGACGCGACGAAGTCGAACAACGTGACAGTTTTCGCCATAAGCTGGCTGGTGGTCATCGGTCCCGTGATATTCGCCACGGTGCTCGGGACCCTGGCCGGAATATTCCCCGCGCTCAGGGCGTCCAGGCTCAGGCCCGTCGAATCACTCAGGGAGGATTGAGAGATGGCAAACGTCGTTTTGGAAAACCTCGCCAAGATATACGCTGAAGGCGGCACCGAGGAGGTCAGGGCGGTCAACGGAATAGACCTGTCCGTCGAAAAGGGTGAGTTCCTCGCGATAGTCGGGCCATCGGGCTCGGGCAAGTCGACCCTGCTCAACCTTATCGGCTGCCTCGACGTGCCGACGTCGGGCCACGTCTTCATCGACGGAGACGACACGCAGGGGCTCAACGAGAAAGAGCTGACGCGGATCAGGCGTGAGAAGGTGGGTTTTGTGTTCCAGGACTTCAACCTGCTGCCCGTCCTGAACGCTTTCGAAAACGTCATCTTGCCCCTGAGGTATCTGAAGGTCGCCAGCCACGAGCGCGAGCGGAGGGCGAAGGAGGCTCTCGACCTGGTAGGCCTCAGCAACAGGTCCAAGAGCAGGCCCTCACAGCTCTCGGGCGGGGAGCGTCAAAGGGTCGCCATCGCCAGGGCGCTTATCACGAACCCCTCCCTCGTGCTCGCCGACGAACCGACGGGCGAGCTGGACACGGTCAACACGTGCCGGATCATCGAGGTGATGCGCGAGCTGAACGACAAGCTCAACCAGACATTCGCGATAGTCACACACGACCCCATGGTCGCCGGTTATACCCGTCGCATCGTCACCCTGCGAGACGGCTCGGTCGAATCCGACCTCTCCCAGCAACCCGCCGACCTCCACTGCGACGACAAACCATCAATCTAATCCCCTCCACCTCGAGGAAGGCGCGTAGGGGTACGCGGTGCTATGACGAAGAAGTCCCTGGATAGCCAGAGAAAGGAGTTCGCGATGGCCAACGTGAAATACCTGAGCCCCGAGTGGGTCGAAGAGGCCCGCAAGCGACTCAACGAACAGCTCAGCCCCGAGAAGATGAACCGGATGACCAGCTCCATGACCAACATCTACCAGAACACCCCCGACGGGACGGACAAATACCTCCTCGTCGCGCTCGAAGACGGTGTCATAACAAAATTCGAGGTCGGCGAGGGGGAGCCGCCGAAGGCGGAGTTTAAGATAATTGCCGACTACGAGACGTTCGCGAAAATATCGCGCGGGGAGCTCGGCGCTGTAAAGGCGCTGACGGGGCGCAAGATCTCGCTTCGCGGCCACATGGCCAAGGCGCTGCGGCTCGCGCCCATGGTGGACAAGCTCAACAAGGTACTGGCCACCATTCCCGCCGATTATTGAAATGGGGTGAAAGAGATGACGGTTGCAGACACCGCAAGCGACCTGTTCAAGGTAGACATACGGAAGCGTATCAAGGATATCCAGGCGCTCATGGGCGAGCGCGGCCTCGACGTGTACCTGGGCTCACGCATCCGGACGATGAGCTTCATCGTGGACGCCTTCGTCCCGTGGCGCAGCTTCATGATAATCCCCGCGGAGGGCGAGCCGACGCTATTCACCTTTGTCATAGACGCCGCCAGGGTCCTCAGCGAGACGTGGATGGACGAAGACCACGTGCGCGCCTACTTCGGCGCCGGCGGGGCGGACCAGGTCGAGTCGATAAAGTACTATCTCGAAGATGAGCTCGGCCTCGACAAAGGCCGGCTCGGGTACGAGACCGGTATGGCCACGTATACCGCCGAGGGATGGATGACACACTACGAGTACCAGGCGTTCCGTGACGCCCTACCCGACTTTGAGTTCATCAACTCCCACGACGTCGTCGACCACGCCTCCCTTATCAAGGACGAAGGAACGATGAACCGCTTCCGCGAGGCCGGGCGCATCGTGGACGCCGGCCATGCCGCCGCGCGCGCCGCGATCGAGAACGACGGCTGGAAGGGGATGACGGAGACGGAGCTCGGGGGAATAGCCGCGCTCGCGATGCGCCGTGAGGGTAGCGTCTCTGAGTGGAACTTCGCGGGCTTGAACGAGATATCCAGCGGTTGGCGAACGGGCCTCGGGGCCTGCACGCCTCCCACCGTCAAGGAGTTCGCCGCCGGCGAGCCTCTCATGTTCGATCTCCACGGGATGTTCAAGCTGGCGCTTGGGGACCACTCACACAACTACCTCCTGGCCCCGGCTACCGACCGTCAGCGCTGGCACGCGGATAACTTCATAGCCTGCGTCCAGTTCGTGGCGGACCGGTATATGGCGGGCGCTACCCCGGGTGGTCTCATCACCGACCTCGGGCAGTTCGCGGAGGACCGTGGTTGTTCCGACTTCATCCTGCCCGGCGTCGAGCACGGCATCGGTCTGTTCGGCGACGAATGGCGCGTGGGCGCGAAGATGGACGTGCCCATCCCGTACTGGACCGACCCGGACCACGTTTACCAGGAAAACGAGATGGTCATCCTGGCAATGCAGTACGCCGCCAATGAGGATGGCGTCGGTTTCCGTTATGAGAACCCCATAGTGATAAACAAAGACGACTGCGAGCTTACCTCCAAATACCCTCTCTCAATCGAAGAGATCGAGTAGGCAGTGCTGGATCAAGGAAGCATTGCGTGATGCGGGGGTGAACGTGAGCGAGAAAGTAGCGCCGATAAAACTGGGCATGGTGAATGCCTACCTGTTGAGCGCCGGTGATGGGTTCGTGCTCGTGGACACGGGCTTCCCGGACTCCTGGGATGACCTCGAGGCCGCACTGAAGTCCGCGGGCGCGCTTCCGGAAAGGTTGAAGCTCGTGGTGATAACACATGGGGACTTCGACCACACGGGTGGCTGCGCGAAGCTGCAGAAGCGATACGGTGCCAGGATCGCCATGCACCAGGGTGATGCCCCGATGGCCGAGACGGGCACACCGCTAAAGCGCGATACCAGCAGGTTGGGCAGGTTCATCATGTGGCTGAACACAAGGCGCAAAGACAGGCCCGAGTTCGAGAAGTTCAAACCGGATATCTTCTTGACCGACGGGCAGAGCCTCGAAGAATACGGGGTCGATGCCAGTATCGTGTTCCTCCCGGGGCATACGCCCGGCTCCCTCGGTATCCTGACGAGCGACGGCGATATGATATCCGGTGACACAGTGTCGAACATGTTCAAGCCCGGGATAAGTCCTTTCATTGCCGACCGTGACGAGCTTCTGAGCAGCGTCGCGAAGCTCAAATCAATGGACCTGAGGACGATATACCCCGGCCACGGCAAACCGTTCCCCGCAGCCAAACTGTCGAAGATCTCGACTTAGCGGCGAGCCCGAATGTTTCAGGCGTTCAGGAGGTTTCTTGCGAGGAACTCCGCCTGCAACTCAACAACCTGCTCGAACTCCTCACCTACGTATACATCGAAGTGACCGACCTGGCGGGATACCATCTCGGCGTCCTTCATCTTTGCAACCGCTCTTCTGACCGACGACTGAGGAACCAGCGTATCTTTGTCCGCACCTATCACCAGGACCGGACAGTCGATACGGGCCGCATACATTGTCGGGCGGTATAGCGGAAGAGTGATGCTGATCCTCGCGGGAGCGAAGTTCTTCCACGTCATGCCCTCCGGCACGAGCGCCATCGCACCATCGAAAGCATCCGGGGTGTTCATCAACCCGAAAGAATCAGGCCTTGCGATTACCGGGACGTTATGCGGAGAGCGAAATGTCACCATCCTGAACGCGTCGCGCAACGCGTGATACGTGGCTTGCAGCACGAAGCCGGGCTTGAAGTGTATTGCGACGGCCAGCCCGTCAACAAAAGGCACCTGTGAGACCACGGCCCGCACAGGTGGGAACTTCGCGGCGGCGACCATCACGTGGCCACCGCTGAAAGACGTCCCCCAAAGGCCCATGCGCCCGCCGTCAACCTCACGCATTCCCCTGACATGTTCGATCGCGGCGCCCCAATCCTGGATGTGACGGCGGGGGCTCACGAGGTTTCTCGGTTGCCCCGAGCTGTCGCCGAAATTCCTGTAGTCGAAGAGGAAGACCGCGAGACCCCTTGCCACAAAACGCTCGGCGTAAGCGGGCAACCTGAACACCCTCTCCGCCCCGAAGCCGTGCGCCATTACTACGACGGGAGGCCTCTCGCCCTCGGGAAGATAGAGCGTGCCGACGCACGGTGTCCCCCGGCTAATGAACGTCGATGCCTTCTCCATCATTGTTACCATTTCCAGCCCCCTCCCCCGGCGTCCCGGAGTCTTTGCGGACGGGTCTCCGGACTCTTGCGAGCATACCCTTCTCGTCAAGCGTGTACAGCGCGAAGACCAGCAGATAGAGCAACGTCACTACTATGACCATGTCGAGGTAATGGATAGCCAGGAACGCGTAGAGGTATAGCCACGTGTCGTAGACAAGGCGGTCGACCACGTTGTACCCGGGGGTCTTCAGCTTCACGACCTGGTACCGCGCTCCCGACGGCGAGACGCTCACGCGGATGTAGTGGAAGAAGTAGTGTTGGGGGTTTGTGCCTGCCAGTTCGCCACCCGCGCCCCCGGTGATGATGTACGGCGTCTTCCCCCAGACCCCGTGGTCGTACTCGTGTATGTGTGACGCGAAGAGCATCGTCACGTGGTACTCGTCGAACATCGCGTTAAGCTCGCCGGCGTTCCTGCGGCTCGTGAGGCCATGTTTCAACCCGAAGCCGGATGTGCGCGTGTCGTACAGCGGAACGTGCATGAAGACGAAACGGTACTTGAATGCCTGGCTTTTCTGCAGCTGCGATGTGAGCCACGCCTTCTGCCACGGGTCGAGCCCGACGGTATTGGCGTCATCAACCACGATGAAATAAGCCTGCCCGACCGTGAACGAATAGTAGAACGGGCCCATGATGTCGTAGTAGAGCCCCCGCCCGTTCATGTACAGCTCGTGGTTGCCTATATTGGTCAGGAGCGGTTTTCGAAGGTGCCGCGCCTGGTTGATGAAGAAGCTGAACTTTACTATGTCGCCGCTGGCAACCAGGTCGCCGTTGTCGATAGCGAACGATGTGTTGTCGGCGTTCACCTTGTTTATGAGGTCGCCGAATACGCTAACGGAGTTCTGGTTGTCGCCGAAGACGGCGAAAGAAAAGCTCGTCCGGGAGCGGTCGATGCGCTGCAAGCTCTTTGCGTTCCAATCCCGCCCCGGCGCCTCCGCGACCGCCGAGCTTATCTTCACGCCCGTTGCAAGCACGAGCACCAGCAGCACAACCGCTGCCACATATTTGTTGAATACTCTTTTCATCAACCTCAAGTCTTGTAGGTCAGACCTGTTTTTTCAAGGGGGATGCAGAAGAAGGGGTCAGGTCTTTTATT
>DATCGY010000059.1:0-5896 GCA_036508635.1 Candidatus Anoxymicrobiaceae bacterium | reverse complement strand
CCTCCCGTGGTCAACCTAAATTACGAAAACAGTCGGCGAGGCCATACATGAGGTATCCGAAATCATCTCTATCAGAGGGCGAGACGATCTCTTTCGACGTCCACCATCACACGTTGGTCCTGGCGAAGCCCGCCATCGTACTCATCGTCTACGCCGCGGTCTGGTTTGTGCTGATGATATACGCGGGATTCTTCAGGACGGATTGGGCTCTCCTCGCCGGCATCGTCCTCTTTATCCTCGCCGTGTCGTATCTCGCCTGGGAAATACTCTCCTGGACACACATGAACCTGGTCCTGACGGACCGTCGTTTTATCTACCAATCGGGCGTTTTCACGAGGCATTCCCGTGAGATTCCGCTCTCCAAGATTAATGACGTCACTCTGCTTCAAATGGTTCTTGGAAGACTCTTCGGCATGGGGGATATCATCATAGATTCGGGTTCAGACTCGGGCCAATGGGCGATATTCGACGTTCCGAGGCCGGAGAGCCTGAAATTGAGCATACTCGAGGGGACGCATGCCGCGCACGCTGGTCCCGCCGGGGACAGGGAACTGGCGCTGGACGCGGCAAGAACGGTCATCCGCGAACAACCAACGCTGGAGCTCCCACCGCTTCCTCCGGAGAGACCTCCCCTGTACTCTGAGATCGTGGACCAGATAGAGCGGCTCGACGCGATGCGGGAGCGGGGAGTGATAAGCGGCGAAGAGTTCGATGAAGCAAAACAGGGCCTGCTCGCCAGGCTCAACAGGGAACCGGAGGAATGATGACAGACAACGGCACGAGAATAGCCGACTTCCATATACATTCCGAGATGTGCGGGCACGCGCTCGGAACCGTGGACGAGATGGTCGAATCCGCCATCGAGAAAGGGTTCGCCCGGGTCGGAATCGCCGACCACATGCCGCTGCTGTACGGGACCGACCCTCACCTGGCGATGGCTCCCGAGCGGCTGCCCGAGTACGTCGAGAAGGTGCTGAGAGCCAGAGATCGCTACGTGGACCGCATCCAGGTATTGCTTGGCATAGAGGCCGACTATCATGGCCCTACGCAGGCGGAGCGTCTCGAGATGCTGGGCAAGTACCCGTTCGATTACATAATCGGTTCGGTACATATCCTCGGAGACTGGATATTCGATTCGCCACTCGACGTCGAGCGCTACGACGAGATAGACCTGGACAAGTTCTACATACAGTACCTTAACGAGGTCGAAGCGATGGTCGAGTCGGGGGTCTACGACATCGTGGGACACCCCGACCTCGCGAAGAAGTTCGACAAGCGCCCGACCATCGACCTCGCACCCCGCTTCCGCAAGCTCGTCTTCGCGATGAAGCGACGCGGCATGTGCTACGAGGTCAACACCGCGGGGCTTCGCTGGCCTGTTAAGGAAATGTACCCCGAGCCCGCGTTCGTCCAGGTCGCCGCCGAGCTCGGCGTACCCGTCACCCTGGGCTCCGACGCCCACTGTCCCGAGGACATAGGCCGGGACTTCGAACTGGCTGTCGACCTCATCAGAAGCTCCGGATACGGCCAGATCGCCACCTTCGAATCCCGCCGCATGACCCTCACCCGCCTCCCCTGACCTGAAAGAACGGGGTTCAAAAGAACGGGGTCAGATCTGTTTTTTCAAGCCCCTTGAAAGAACGGGGTCAGGTCGTTTCAACTCGTCTGTTGATCGGAGGACCCGCCCGGTCAGACCATCACCGAAGAGCCATCCACCAGACGACCACAGCCAGGATGGCGAGGATGATGATCGCGATCCAGACGTACCTGGTCCATGGCGAGGTCTCCTCTTGCTGGACGAAGATGTCGGCTGGGGCGTCAACTTTTTCCGCGGTGCTCGGACGCATCGAAACCGCAGGCCTGTCGCTGTTGCTCTGCTCGAGCAGTAGCTCTTGCTTGAGGCGGCAGAGGGGGCAGTCGCGGTAGTCATGGGGAACCTCTGCGGGTATGAGCCCCAGGGCTCCGGCGAAGTCGCCGGCGCAACGGTACCTGGCCAGCGGTTGAGGGTGCAGGGCGCGGGACAGAGCGAGCCTGGCGTAGCTGTCGACATCGGCGGGGAGGCCTCCACCGAACGCGGCATGACGCGCGGCCTCGAGCCCGTGCCTGAGCGCGAGATAGATGACGGCAAGCGTGAAAACGTCTGACGCCGCGCTGGCTCTCGATTGCGATAACTGCTCGGGCGCGGGAAAACCGATGCTCTTACTGACAAGGCCCGGGAACTCGCGGGCCGTATACCAGAACCCATAGTCCGAGACCTGGACCTTGCGCTCGGCTGAGACCCAGATATTTGTCAGGCCGAGACCGAGGTGAAGCACCCCCCAGGCACGTGCGGCCTCGACCGGGGCCACGATGGCTTTGAAGATATCTTCGGCTCCCTCGACGCCGCCCTGCTCTGAGAGGAGCCGGGAGAGCGGCTCGCCGTCGGACGGTTGCATTGTGGCAAAGCACCGGCCTGGGCCCTGACCCCAGTCAAGGACCTGGAGTACGCCGGGGTGGTCTATCCTCGCCCAGGCCTGTAACTCTGCGAGCATCAACTCCCAGGCGCCTGGAACCTCGAAGATCGTTGGCTCGAACGCGCGTAGGTAGACATCGCGGTCGAGCGGCACGTGGTGCGCCCCGTAGATATCCCCCCAGCAGTCGGTCTCTATGAGATCTGTAAGCAGGTATCCTGATTCTTTGAAGAAGTCACTGTTTTCCATGGTTGCTCTGCTTTATCATAAAGCATACCAAGCAAAACGTCCATAGCCTTCGATAAGAGGTCGCCTCTGTCGTACGGGCTCGGAGATGATGCGTTAACGCCACCCCCATCCTGACCCTACCCCTCGCCCTGCACTTAAGAACAATCACTCAAACCGGGTCAAACACACTTTTGTGTTCCTGCTTCTTGAGTCGGGTCTCTCAGGCCCGGGAGCCCCTGCGGGGCGCAGATTCCTCTTGGAATGGAGAAGAACGACAGGCGCCTTTACGACGAAGAGCCGGAGGAGGACGTATAGTCGCTCAGATCCCGGCTAGCGGCACGTCGGTGCGCTGGTGGCTGAAGCACTCGGTCGACAGGTATCGGTCACCGCGGTCCGGGAAGACCACCAGAACGGTGCCGCTCTTCAGCTTTGTTGCCTGGTGGCACGCCTCGCACATTGCCGCGCCGGACGAGATCCCGACGAACAGACCGGTCTTGCTGACGAGCTCACGCGTCATGGTGAACGCCGAGCGGTCATCGACGTTCATCTTCTCGTCGAGCACCGAGATGTCGAATATCGGCGGCATGTAATCGCCAAGGTTCCGCAGCCCCTGGATGCGCGAATTGGTGAAAGGCTCCACCCCGACCACCTTTGTCTTCGGGTCGCGCTCGCGCAGCCTGCGTGAGACACCCATGAGCGTGCCGCCCGTACCGATTCCCGCCACGAGTACGTCTATCTCATCGGTCTGGTCCACTATCTCCGCGCCCGTGCCCTCGTAATGAGCCCTTACGTTGTCGGGGTTGGCGAACTGGTCGGGCATGTAATACTTGGGATCCTCGGCGAGCTTACGTCCGAGCTCGATGGCGCCATTCATCCCTTCCTCCCCGGGCGAGAGGATGAGCTCGGCCCCGAACGCTTTCAGCGCCTGCTGGCGCTCGATGCTCATGGTCTCGGGCATCACTATCATCAGCTTGTAACCCTTGATCGAGGTTACCATCGCGAGCCCGATGCCCGTGTTTCCACTGGTCGGCTCGAGGACGGTCATGCCGGGCTCAAGGTCGCCGCGCTGCTCCGCGCCTTCTATCATGCACAGCGCCACGCGGTCTTTCACGGAACTGCACGGATTGAAGCCCTCGAGCTTCGCCAGGATCTTCACGGCCGGGTTCGGGTTGATGGGCTCGCCTATCTCGACCACGGGGGTTCGCCCGATGAGGCCCAGGACTCCTCGCGGGCTCGCTTTGCTCACTTTGCTCCTCCTTCGCGGATTTGTGGAGCAATTATACATCAGGCCGGCCCCAAGCCCCGGGCCCGCAAGCGCGAATCGATAGTCGTGACAAGCTCCACAAGCGAGAGCCTGGCGTTGCCTCCACAGGTCAACCCCGGTGGGCAGCCCTAGTCGATGGCGACCATCACGTTGGTGGCCTTGACGACGGCGTACACCTCTTTGCCTTCTGCCAGCCCAAGATTCTCGGCGGAAGCCTTGGTGATGACTGAGACGACTTCCTCGCCACCCGTGAGCTCTATCACGACCTCGGAGTTCACTGCGCCATGGTTGACGTTCTTTACTTTGCCTTTAAGCACGTTGCGCGCGCTGAGTCTCACCGCGCCCACCCCCAGTCAGTAGTCACCGTTGCTTGCATAACTGACTTCTATGCGACCTGTCATTTACCTGCCGGGTATCGAGTCAGCGAAAAGCGGGCGGGCCTGAGACCAGATACTAGAGGGCCGTTGGGGTCAAGAAGTTGGGGGCACAATAAGAGAAGGGGACCCGAGCGGATCCCCTTCGCTGTCTAGGGAATTGTGAGGGGGGACTCACTTTTCCCGGAACCACCTCAGTTGTCTACCAGGTGAGGTATCCTTTCGAGCACGTACCCTCTACGCGGTTGTTCCAGTACACCGCGCGCTCAACGGCAACCGCGGCGGTGGAGTTAACCTGCGCCGATACCTGGTAGCTCGCGCCTACGTCGTCAAACTCGTTGATGGAGACCCTCTTGCCGGACGCGACGGTAAGGGGAGCGCGCTCTCTGGCGCCTTTGTCGGTAAGGTAGGTTATATAAACGGTGGCATCGACCGGGCCCGGGTTCTGGATCAGTATCCAGCTCTCAAAGCCTCCGTCGGTCGCTCCTTCGGCCAGCAGCGATTTGAACTTGGGAGACCCGACAGCCGTTTCGCATGAGCCGCCCTGTCTGCCGTTCCAGTAGACCGAGCGTTCGGCTATGACGGGCTTGTCCGACGTGACCTTCGTCGATACCTGCATGTCGTTTGGAAGAGTATCGGCGACGTTGACGGATTTTCTCGAGTGCGCCGGTATGTCTACTGTGGGACCCGCCACCGCGCCGGACTCGTTCATGTACGTAACGCTGGCCTTCGCCGCGGCATCGCCGGGGTTCTGAAGCAGGACCCACGTCTCGAAACCGTTGGCGGTGCATCCTTCCGCCATGTACCACTCAGTGCCCGGGCTCGTAACGCCTACCGCGTCATGGCCGGCCTTCCTGTTGGCCCAGTACATCGCCCTCTCAGCTATCACCGGCACGTCGGAGACGACCTGTGTCGATACGTCCCAATCGCCCGGAAGAGTATCGGCGACGTTGACGGTCGTCCTGGAGTGGGCGGGCATGTTTATCGTAGGTCCGGCCTGCGCGCCCGACTTGTTCATGTAAGTGACTTTGACTAGGGCTCCGGTATTGCCGGGGTTCTGGAGCAGGACCCACGTCTCGAAACCGCCCGCGGTGCAGCCCTCGGCGAGGTACCATTTCTTTACTGGATCGTTGACGCCCGCCGCGCAATGGCCGCCGGCCCTGTTCCCCCAGTACATTGCTCGCTCGACGACTATCGAATCGCCCTCGTGGCCCTCCACCAGGGCCGAGACGCTCTTGCCCAGACCAACCGTATCGCTTACTTTCACGGTCGTCCTCGACATCGCGTCAACGCTCACCTTCTGAGATTTGTTCGACTCGCCCTGGATCATGTACGTGATGTCGACCTGGGTCTTCCACGGGTTCGGGTTACCTATGCAGATCCATTCCTCAAACCCTCCACCCGTGTAACCCTCTGCAAGGTACCACTTGCCCGGCGTGTTCATCGGGTCAGAAAAACCACAGACGATAAACCGGTTAGAAGGCACGTCGGAGCCTTTAGGCCCCGTATCGGCCCCAGTGCCATCAACCCTCAGGACTCGCGTGTTGCTAACCCAATCGCTCTTGTTCGTGTCTGAGGAC
>DATCGY010000058.1:0-10076 GCA_036508635.1 Candidatus Anoxymicrobiaceae bacterium | reverse complement strand
GTCCAGGGCGAAGGGGCGGCCAAACAGATCTGTGACGGCCTCGAGTTCTTCGACAGCCGCTGGCCGGTCGACCTGGTGATACTGGCCAGGGGAGGCGGCTCGATCCAGGACCTGGAGCCGTTCAGTACCGAGCCGGTGGCGCGCACTCTAGCCGGCATGAGCGTTCCGGTCGTTACTGGCATAGGTCACGAGCCGGACGTCAGCATCGCCGACCTCGTTGCCGACCGGCGGGCAAGCACCCCCACGGCCGCCGCCGAAGCGGCGGTTCCGGACAGGCACCAGGTGTACGCGCTCATGGGCAAGGCCGCCGCGACTCTGCGCCGTCATGCGGCCTCCGACCTCAGGGTCGGCGAAAAGCTACTCGAAAACATCCGCCGGAGGCCACCTTACAGGGGTTCCGAATCCCTACTCGCTTCGTTCATGCAGAGGTTCGAGCGCGCGGTTGTATCGCTTCCGGAAAGCCCTCGAAGGGGCCTGACTCGAAACGCCCACCGTCTCGCGGTGCTGGCGAGCAGGCCCGTCTTCAGGCTCAAGGGAGAGTTGCTCTCGGGGGTTAGCGCGGGGCTTGCGACGAGGCGGTCGCGCATTTCCCTGGCGGGGGTAAGGGTCATCGAAAGGGAGACCGGCATGCTTGAGAGAATTAAGGCTCGGGCGCAGGCTTTGAGCCCCATAGCCGTTCTCGAGCGCGGCTATTCGATAACTTTTGACAGGCGTACCGGGGCGGTGGTCCGTTCCCCCGACGAGGTGGATGTCGCGACACCGCTGACGATAAGGCTCGCCAAAGGCGTCATAGACGCCCAGGTAACGGGTAAAGAAAAGGAGTGAGTCCGCTTGGCGACGGAAAACGAACCGACGTTCAAATCCGCGATCGAAGAGCTCGAAAAGATCACTGACTCTCTAGAGAGCGGCGAGCTCGAGCTAGAGCAGAGCCTGGCGCTTTTCGAGCGCGGGGTGTCGCTCATCAAGTACTGCCAGGACAGGCTCGACTCTGCCCAGGCACGGGTCGAGCTGCTAGTGGACTCCCTCGAAGGCGAGGTCGAAGCAGTGGCCTTCGACGACGAGACCGCCGAAAGCTCCGACGAAGATTGAGCGTCCCTGACGCGCCGGCGGTCATCTGACCGCCCGTGGAGGCGGCTTTAGAGCATCACCGCCGCTCCCACTGCTAGAATCGTCGGCGCCATCGTCTGAGCATGTGTCGATGCCGCGATTATCGCTATGATCGCCCAGATCAGCGCGACCAGGACGACCAGCCCGATCTGGATGAACCCGAGAATAATCCCGGCCGTGGCGAAGCTGTCGCCCTGGATGTGGCCGCCAGTCTCCCTTATGTGGCCTCTTCCGATATATCCGAACACTACCGCGAGGACACCGAACAATAGCGGGCAGAAGAAGAACCCGCCGATCCCCATTATCAGCGAAGCTATGGCCATGCCGTCGGTCGGTGCCGGTCGCGGCACCTGCGGATAGTAGCCGGGTGGCGGTGCGGGTGCACCAGGAGGGGGTGGGGGTCCCTGGGGGTGAGGTGGTCCGGTGAGCATCCCCGGTGGTGGAGGCACGACGCCTGGAGGAGGCGGCATCATACCGGGAGGAGGCATGGCTCCGGGCGCACCGGCCTCACCTTCAGGAGGCGGGCCACCTTCTGGGGAAGCCGCCGCCATCACGGGCCCCCCGCTCTCACCCTGGACGGGTGGGACGCTTTCTCCGGGTGGTGGTTGGGTTGCCCCACCGGGCATCACGGCTGTGCCGCACTGGACACAGAACGCCGAATCGTCCGTGTTGCCCTGTCCACATTGATCGCAGAATTTCATGCCTGACCTCCAGGTCGTTCGTCGGTCGCGAACCCGCATTTCGTGCCGCGGCCCCGGCCGTGTCAGCGTGGAGACGCCGGAAGGCGGGTTTAAGCGGCGGCAAGCGCCGAATAGATAAAGTCCTCCCAGGGGACCTGCGCTTCGATGTGCTTGTTGCCGTCGTCGACAAGGGCGTATAGCCAGTAGAAGGCGTAGATGCCACATGTGACCAGGGAAAGGACAAGGTAGACCACGAAGTTGCGGTCGGGAATATTGGGAGCGGCTTGCGAAGCCTGCCCCGAGAGCCCCATCTTCGCCAGCGCTGCGGACATCAGTGTGAAGTACTGCGCCTCCAACTGGTCGTGCCTGGCCATGTCGTCCATTATGAAATAGTATCCGATCAATATGCCGATGCCGCCGGTGACCAGTCCTATGACCAGCCACAGGGCCGCGCCGCGCTCCCGGCTCTGATCATATATCCCACGCTGTACCATCTCTATCTGCGACAGCTCCTGGCCGACAAGTTCGTACTTGCCCGACTGTGCCGCCTTTTCCTTGAGCAGCGCGACGGAGGTGTTGACCATATTCGTCATGCGGGCGAGATGCAGGTCTCGTCGCTCGAGCAGCTTGTAGAAGATGTAGTAGCCGTAGATGCCGCAGGTCACGATGCTGAGGAGCACGGCCATCCCGGGGTCGGTGGACCAATCGGAGTCAAGGCGCTGCTGTATATAGTAGTAGAGGTTTTGCACGAGACTGCTTTGCTGTTGCTGCACTCTAGCCTCCTTGTTGATACCGTACGACAGGCCGCGATCTCACCAGCCACCTCTCATGACTGAGAGCTTGATGATCCAGCATACCACGAACAGTGCAAGCACAGACCACGCCGCGATCCTGCGCGTCCCAGGCGCGAAGGCAACGCGCACGCGGTAGCCCGACGCAACAGCAACAGTGAGGTAGATGGCGGACATCGCGGTCAGCCCGAACAGCAGCGGACCGAGCAGATGGAACTCGAACGCCGCTGCCAGGTGCCCGTGAGCGGTCTGGACGAAACTCCGGGTCAGCCCACAGGCTAGGCACGGAAGGTGGGTTATCGTCTTGAACAGGCACGGGATGCTCACCCACATGTGGCTCGACTTGAGGGCCGGCATACCGAACGACAGGGCGAGCACTGCCAGGGCCAGAAAGAGGAGCGAGCCCTCGTGCATAAGCCGCGCGCGAAGATCAGCTCTCTCGAGATTGACCTCGAAGCGGCCGTGCGGTCCCGCATCGGCGATCGCCATATGTGCGCCGGTCATGTCAAACGCCATCAGAACCAGCCTTTTCTCCTGGCAATTATTATCATCGCTACCGCAACGACAGCCATGGAGATCCAGGCATAGAGGTACCCGTACTGCCACGCGAGCTCCGGCATGTGCCTGAAGTTCATGCCGTACAGCCCAACGATGAACGTCAGTGGCATGAAGATCGTGGCGATAGTGGTCAGCCGCTTCATCGTTACGTTGAGCTGGATGTCCAGTGACGCGGTAATGAGGTCGCTGTTGCTCGCCACCTCGTCGTCGATGCGCCAGTACTCCTCTACTATATCCACGAGGTCTCGCGCGAGGTCGGCAGGCATGAACATCGTGCCTCGCCGCGTAAGCCTCAACAGCACGGCGCGGTGCGCCGTCACGAGCTTTCGGACCTCGACGTTATGTCGCTTGAGCTGCTTGATCTCGTTCACGTCGTAATTCCTGCGGGCCTTCCGCGGGAGAGCCTTGTTGCTTCCGCCGTCGAGCACGATATCCAGGTACAAGTCGATGTCCCTGGTGACGTCGACGGCGAGATTGAGATCGGCGAAGGCGGTTGATTCGAGTATCGAGTAGAGAGGGTTTTCGTATTCCCCGCGGTGAAAGTCGTCCCGCACTTGCGCCACTTCCGGGACGTGGTCGTGTATCGTCACGACATAATGTTCGCCAAGCACTATCAGCACAGGCACGGTGTTCAGTCGCTGTGAACCATCGTCGAACTCTCGGGGAACGCTCCAGAAGATGAGCAGGTCGCTCGCTCGCTGCTGGATGCGCGGACCACCGGCGGAAACGTCATCGCCTTTGAACGCGGGTATGTCGATCTCGAAGTCCGCTCCCTTGATAGTCTCTCCTGAGGTTCCGGGGTCGTCGATGTCGATCCATAGCAGCTTGCATTCGGTAAGCTGGATATTATCGATAGCGTCAGGTTCTGTTACCCGGCTTTCGGAATCCTGAAGAAAGATGTTCAAGTTGCTCTCCAGTCTCTCCCACTTTCCTTAATTATAGATGCCCTTCGCGGTACAGCCAACAGAGCCCTCTTCGCGCCGTCATGTGCCGTGCCTGCTACAATAGGTCAATGGAAATAGATGATTTCGAGAGGCATTACGGATTTCCCCTCGACCCCTACCAGGTTGAAGCAATCGGGCACCTCGCAAGAGGAAGCTCGGTTCTTGTCGCTGCTCCGACGGGTTCGGGAAAGACGGTGATAGCTGAATACGCGCTGGAGATGGCGCGCTCCGAGGGGCTGAAGTTCTTCTACACGGCCCCGATCAAAGCGCTGTCGAACCAGAAGTTCCGCGACTTATCCCAGGCGTATCCGAGGGGCGAAGTGGGTCTGCTCACGGGCGACAACAGCATCAACGGAGAAGCACCGCTGGTCGTCATGACCACCGAGGTGCTCCGCAACATGATCTACGAGGAAAGCCCGGTCCTTGAAAAGCTTGGAGTGGTCGTCCTCGATGAGGTCCACTACATGCAGGACCCGTTTCGCGGAGGCGTCTGGGAAGAGATAGTGATATTGCTTCCGCAGAGAGTCAGGCTCGTGGGCTTGAGCGCTACGGTCTCAAACGCGGTCGAGCTCGGCGACTGGATGAACAGCCTGAGGGGCGGCGTCGAGGTCGTGGTCTCCTCCGAGAGACCGGTCAAGCTCAAGAATCATTACTTCGTCGGTCGCTCGCTCGCGCCGCTGTTCTCCAAGGACCTCACGCGGATCATCGACGAGCAGTTCGACCTGGTCAAGAAGGCGCAGGCGGCGCGCCCTCAGGGAAAGCGCAGGCGGGGAGGCCCCGACCTGAGGCCACGCAGGGTGAATGTCCTACGCGACCTCGACAAGCGGGACATGCTCCCGGCCATATACTTTTTGTTCTCCCGTGCGGCGTGCAGCGATTCGGTCTCGATGTGGATGCGCGAGGGCGTAAGCCTGACCCGCCTTCACGAGAAGAGACAGATCGCCGAGTATATCGACGCAAAGCTGAGCATACTCGACAGGGCCGACCTCGAGTGCCTGAACCACACAGAGTTCCGCACGGCGCTTATGTCTGGAGTTGCCGCGCACCATGCCGGCCAGCTACCGCTCTTCAAGGAAGCCGTCGAGGAGCTGTTCAGCAGCGGCCTGATAAAGGTCGTGTTCGCCACGGAAACGCTGGCTCTCGGGATCAACATGCCTGCCCGTACGGTCGTTATCGAGTCGCTATCGAAGTGGGATGGAGACCGGCACAGGCCCGTGACGCCGGGCGAGTACAAGCAACTCACCGGTCGCGCCGGCCGGCGTGGCATCGACGAGGTCGGATACGCGGTCGTCCTGCACCAGAGCTACTTTTCAGCCGACCAGGTGAGGACGCTCGTGGGCAAGGAGCCGAACCCGGTGGTCTCCAGCTTCGAGGTTTCGTACAACATGGCGGTAAACCTCCTGGCCGAGCACGACTTGCAGGAGTGCCAGCGCCTTCTCAATCTTTCATTCGCCCAGTACACCGCCGACCGCCGGGTCGTAACCCTCGAAGCGAGGCTCGAGGCGCTCGAGCGCGAGCTGGATGTCCAGCTTACCGCCAGCAGGTGTCCGGAGGCTGATGCCACGAGGTACAGGGAACTGGAGAGGCAACTCGGAAGGCAGAGCAGGAAGCTGGCAACCATGACGAAGGACCGCCGGCGCCGTGAGATAAAAGAGGCGATGGTAAGACTTCAGCCCGGTGACGTCTTTCTGACCGGACACCACGCCGAGTCGCGCGCGCTCGCCGTGGTCCGTAAACATCGCGGCGGGCAGAGGGACGAGAGCGGGGTTCTGGTCGTCGATGAGTCCGGGCGCTACAGGAGGATGACCCCTAGCTCCATAAAGCATCCGCCAAGGGTCGTCGGCGCGGTCGACGTAGCCAAGATAACGTCTCCGACGCGCAAGGTGCGCAGGTCGGTGGCGGACAAGATGGAGACGCTCAAGAGAGACGCGTCGGGCGCCGGGCAACTCGAGCCTCGGGATGGTGAGGAGCGCGAGCTTGCAAACGCGGTAGACCTTCTCACCGAGGAGCTCGAAAAGAACCCATGCCGGATGTGCGGGCATAACCAGCGCTGCCTGGAGGCCGCGCGCAAGGTCGAAAAGTCCTCGCGGCAGATAGAGGGCTCCAAGAAAGAGCGCGACTCCGGGCACGACGTGGTATCGAGGCGTCTCACCGACGTGATCGCGGTGCTGGGCGAGTTCGGGTTTCTCGAGGGCGAGAAGCCATCGCCCCGCGGCGAGATGCTGAGGCGCGTCTACAACGAGTGCGACCTGCTGCTCGTCGAAGCCCTCGAGGAGGGGGTGCTCTCCAGGTTGTCCCCGCGAGAGATCCCCGCCTTTGTCTCGTGGTTCATATACGAGTCAAGGGACAGTGACGCAGGTGATGGTTGGCAGCGCGGACCGCGCGACCTCGAGCACATGCAGGGCGCACTGGGCGATGCTCTCGAGCGCGTCGACGATATCTTTGCCCGGATGAAGGAGTCCGAGGCCGGTCACGGACTCGACCTCCTCGGTTCGATGGACACCGGTTTCAGCGAGGCGGCTTTCCTCTGGAGTGGAGGAATCGGGCTGGAAGAGATGCTCTACACGTTCCCGGATCACTCTGTGGGTAACATGGTCCGGGTGATGAAGCAGATGATAGACCTCATGCGTCAGCTCGCCGAGGTTTCGCCGGACAGCATGCTGAGGGCCAATTTGCGCGAGGCGATGGATATGGTGGACCGCGGTGTCGTGGGTTATTCTTCTCTGGAATCCATGCTCGAGCACGGGGCCGAGGTATTCTGACAGGAAATGGAATGAAAGGCTGATTGATTTGGCGAGGTACCTGATAACCATGGAGTACAGGGGAACATCATTCCACGGTTTTCAGAAGCAGCCCGGCCTGCCGACGATCCAGGGCTCGCTCGAGAGTGTGCTGCTCGCCCTGACCGGGCAGGAGATCCGCGTTCCGGGTGCGGGCAGAACCGACACGGGCGCGCACGCGTTTGGACAGACGGCGACCTTCGACCTGCCGCACGAAGTGGATCCACCCAAAACGATAATCAGCCTGAACGCGCTGCTGCCTAAAGGCATTACGATTACTTCGATGATGCAGGTGTGGGACGGGTTCGACCCGCGTCGCAATGCTGAGTGGCGCGAGTACCGCTACTTCATCCTTAACAGGTCCGCACCATCGGCGTTGCTCGACGAGTTCACCTATCATTACCCCGGTTTCCTCGATATCGACCTGATGAACAAGGCGTGCGCGGCCTGCCTGGGAGAGCACGACTTTTCCGCCTTCAGGTCCAAGTCGCAGGACGAATCAAGCGTGAGGACGGTGCTCGCGTGCGAGGTGCGCGAGATAATGCCCGGTGTGTTGAGCCTGCTGGTGCGCGCCGACTCGTTTCTGTACAGGATGGTCAGGATACTCGGGGGAGCGATAGTTGCAGTCGGAAACGGGAAGATGGAACCAGAAGATTTCACCGGGTACCTCGACAGTGGCGCCGTGAAGCCTTGTGCCGAGCCTTTGCCGGCGCGTGGTCTTTTCCTCTGGCGTGTAAGCTACCCGCCCGAGACCCTGTCGCGTGAACCCGGCCTGGAGACCTGACCGTAACGGTCGCACGTTCCATGACGGTCGCGCTCCTTCCGGGTGCCGGAGAAGGAAGCGGCTCACAAAATGGATAAACCTAATATTGAGGTTTTTCTCGTTGGAAACTGGAGTTGATGAATGGCGAGGCGCAAGGACAAGGCAAGGGCTGGCGGAAAGCCCTCCAAATGGATAATCGCGGGGCTCTGCCTCCTGGGGCTGGTGATCGGTGCGGCCGCGGGCTTCTATTTGCACTACTACGTGCTGAAGCCGGCCAACAAGAAAAAATCGGTCCAGGAAGGGAGTGCCATCGTCAAGACGACCAGCTCGGCAAACACAGCTTCAAAGAAAAAGTATAACAAGCCCGGCACCGCCGAGCCGGCCAGGGTGCAGCAGACGATGAGCTACCTTTCTCAGCAGGTCGGCGCCAGGGTTGAAGGCTCCCAGGCCGAACGCACCGCTGCGAATTACCTCAAGGGAGAGCTCGAGAAACTGGGCTACTCGGTTGGAGTCCAGGAGTTCACATTGCCGAACGGGGAGGTCTCGCGGAACCTGGTCACCGCCGATCCCGGCACCAGCGACAAGTATTCGTTCCTCGTCGGGGCGCACGTCGATTCCCGCTCGGGATCTCCCGGCGCCAACGACAATGCCTCGGGTTGCGCCGCGCTGCTCGAGCTGGCGAGGACGATCAAAGGGACGAAACACGTGCCGGAGATAAGGTTCGTCGTGTTCGGTGCCGAGGAGGATTACGGGCTCAACGGAACGCTTCACAGGATCGGCTCCACCAACTACCTGAACACTCAATCCGCAACGGAGCGCGCGAAGATAGTCGGCATGCTTTCCGCGGATACGATCTCTGTTGGACCGGAGGTCCACGTCCGCGACTGGGGCGCCGATTCACCCGGATTGGCAAAAAGCATCGTAAGCGCCGCCCAGGCGAAAGGCATCAACGCGGTGCAGGATCCCAGTGAGAACAGCGACCACGCGCCGTTCGGGGCCGCGGGAATCCCCGCGGTATGGCTGGACAGGATGCTGCCGCAAAGCCAGCCCGATCCGGCGCTCAACAGCTCCTCCGATACCATGGCGCACGTGTCCACCAACCTGGTCACCGAGCTCGTCGACCTGACGCGAGGGTACCTGCTGGGGCTCGATGAGGCGTACTGCAGGGCGGCGGTCGCGAGGTAGTCCGGCCTCCGCGAGACGTGCCTTCATCGCGGACCAGACGCCCTTCGTGGAGGCTCGACGATTGCGTGACAGGGCCTGAATGCGGCCAGGGAAGTACATCTCAAAGGCGCTGAAGGAACTCCGCGCCGATGTACCCGGAGAGGGCAGGGCCGGTGAGCCGGCTGTCAGTAACATCTACGACGTACCACTTTTTCTTCGGGGGCGTACCCTGGATTCGACTTCTGTTCCAAGTGGATGTATTTGGGATTTACCGGGTCTCATATCAATTTGATCATAGCGGATTGTCGGACCGGAACCATGATATCGGTTCAGTCGTCGGTAGGTAGAAACGACGGTCCCTTTGAAGGGACGCGACGCAGACCTATAATCATGTCGAGACTTTAGACGCATGGGGTGATCTCGATAGCTGACTACTCCAACGGGCAGCCGGACTCGCCGGGGGCAGGGTCGCCCACCGAACGAAGCAGCCTCGAATCTCGTAGACTGCGAAACAATATGTTGCTCGTTGCCGTGATAGTGGCCGTTTTTCTCATCGCGGTCGGTCTTGGCGTTCTTCTCGCCACGGCCGGAGGGCGTAATGAAGTACCGAGAGTACTCGGGCTGTCATATAAGGAAGCCACCAGAAAAGTCGAATCAAAAGGTCTGTCCATTGAGATCGACAGCATGCAGGACAGCTCGGTCGATTGCAGCCGGCTGAAAGTTCAGGAACAGGACCCCAAGCCGGGCGCTGCCGCCGACAGGGACGAGGTGGTCACAGTGAGGTTGAAGGGTCTGCGCGATATGCCGCTGACCGGAGAGACCAAAAACAGTCAGCCTTCGTCACAACCCGCGGCAAAGGGGACCCAGGAACAGCCTGGAACGGGACAGCCCGCGGCGCAGCCTGCCCCGGCGGGACGTACTGTCTGTCTCGACCCCGGCCACTCGAATCACTCGGGCAGCGAGATTGACCCCGCCACCGGACTGAACGTGGGCGACAATTCAGGTGCGAGTGGTGAGCTCCAGACGATGTGGGACCTCGCTGTAAAGGCAAAAGCGAGGCTGGAACAGGCAGGGTATACCGTCAGGCTCACCAAGGGGGGTGCGAACGAGTATGCCTCACTCCGCACCAGGGCCGACAGAGGCAACAACTGCAATATCGTTGTGAGGTTGCATTTCGACGATACCGGGTTCACCGGTGTGATGCGGGCTCCGGCCAACGCCGCGCGCTGTCCGGCCTCCGACCCGTCACGCGCTACAGTGATAGATACCGGTGTGGCAAATGAGAGCAA
>DATCGY010000057.1:0-5796 GCA_036508635.1 Candidatus Anoxymicrobiaceae bacterium | reverse complement strand
CGCGCGTACGACAATCTTCGTCAACCAGGAGGTCGGCCCCGAAAAGGACGTCTCTATCAGGGTAACCTCGGACAGCGACATCCTCTGCGAGCGACCGATGTACTTCAGTTATCACGGCGCCTGGGACGGAGGGCACGATGTCCTCGGCACCCAGGAAGGTGCCGTGACATGGTATTTCCCGTTTTCCGGTGCCAGCTCGGACTCGGTCGGTTGGCTCTGTTTGATGAACCCAGGTGACTCCGGCAACAAGGTGCTGGTTCAGGTGTTCGGGGACGGTGGCGGATACGAGGAGCAGGAGTTCAACATGTCCGCCCGCACGCGCGCGACCATCGACATGAACGCGCTCTCGAGCGGACTCTCCAACCCGTGGGTCAAGGTCTCGGGCACTCACGACCTCGTCGCCGAGAGGCCTGTCTACTTCTCTTACGAGCCGAAGGTCGAGCCGCACCCGTTCGCGTTCGCATCATGGAACGGCGTCGAACTGATGAGCCCGATCCGGTACTGCGATAACATCGGCTCCTCGTTCCACGAGGCTTCAGCTATTGGAGAAAGTGGAAGCGCGAGCAACGCCCAGGCTATGCAGCCGCTCGGGATATGCCTCGAGAACGACAACCCTTCCAGGCTGGCACCGGGGCTGTCAACATCAGTCGGGAGCGAGATCTGCTATTTCATCGAGAGCACGCGCGGCAGGGGCACGTATTCTACAACAGCATGCGATGTCCACGCGAAGGCGGGCGCAACGGTCTATGCGCCCGTGACAGGCACGGTGATCTCGGCGGGCCCCTACCTCCTCTACGGGAAGTACCCCGACCTCTTCGTGAACATCGCCATCGACGGCCAGCCGGCCGGCTACTACGTCGCGCTCCTGCACTTGTCGCAGATACTGGTATCCGGTGGCCAGCGAGTAGAGGCGGGCGTCACCCCCGTCGGGATAGTCCGCAACCTCGTGCCGTACTTCAACAGCGGGCCGGACGTCTACACGCGCGAAGAGGGAAATCACACCCACATGCAGATCGATTACAGGCCCGGCGGTGCCGCGGGCGCACCTACGCCTGGTGCCGGCGACTGAGTGGAACCTCGTTCATCAGTTGATCCAGGATCTTGTGCGTAAGCGCTCGCCCCGCGTCTTCTGGATTGCCCGGCGCCGCGATGAATCCCTCAGTATCGCTTGTAGCTGAAGTATATCGGCCTCTCGACCATTATTCCGCCAGGGCTCGTCGAGTGCACGACACACGAGAAATCGTGGGCCGTATCGTCTCCTTCGCCCAGGTGGTCTTTGACATGGACAGTGGCACGGGAACGCGCGGCGACTTTTAGATCCTTTCGCACCACGCTACCATTTCCGAGCATGTAGGTTATAGTCACTCCGGCCGCGCCGTCTCCAGGGTTGAATATGCACAGGTACGGCTCGAACCTCGGGCGGCAGGTGCCCTCGGCGAAGTACCAGTCACTCGCGAGCGCGGTCACACCCATGATATCGTGACCGCCGGCCCAGTTCAGGGTTCCCGGGCCGTGGTAGTCGAAGTACATAGGCCTCTCGACCACGATGGCGGAGCCATCGACGGAGCGCACCTCGCAGGAGAAGTCGTGCGCGTCGTCGTCCCCTTCGCCGAGGTAGTCTTTGACGCGAGCGGTGAAGCGGGAACGCCCCCCCACTCTCAAATAGCCGCTAACCTGTTTCCCGTTGCCGAGCATGAACGTAATCTTGACCTTGGCAGAGTGGGACTGCGGGTTGAATATGCACAGGTACGGCTCGAACCCCGGACGGCAGGTGCCCTCGGCGAAATAGAAAGCCGGTGCGGGTGCGTTGAGCCCGACGACGTTATGTCCGCCATCCCAGACTCCCCCGTAGTTGAAGTACTGGGGACGCTCGGCGATTATTGAGCGGCCATTCGTGCACTTTACGATGCATGAAAAATCGTGAGCCGCGTCGTCGCCTCCACCGAGATGGTCCTTCACGTTTATTGTTAAGCGCGAGAGGGGCTTGACCGTCACCTTTTGCGCGGAGGCAGCTCCATTGCCTAAAGCGTAATCTATCCGGACGTCAGCCGTCCCGACTCCGGGGTTTTCGATGCAGAGATAAGAGTCGAATCCCGGTCTGCATGTTCCCTCGGCAAAGTACCATTCTTTTGCCGGCGACGTGCTGCCCGACGTCATATCGCCCCCGAGTGCTCCATTGCCGTACTGGTAGTACATGGACCGTTCGGCGACGATCGAGCGGTCGGAAGCAATAGCCGCGGACAAACCCTGCTTGCCCCCCAAGATCGTGTTTGCATGTATCGTCCGACGAGAATGTGGGGGGATCGTCAGTTTGGTATCGATGCGCGAACCGTCGGACGCCATGAAGGTTATCGTCGCGTTAGCCGGGTCGGCCTGCGGGTTCATGACCGACAGGAACTCGTCGAAGCCGTCCGCGGTGCAACCCTCGGCAAAGTACCAGGTTTTTGAAGGCCTGACGGTGCCTGCCGCGTCGCCGCCACCCTCGGCCGGCTTGGGTTTGGGAGGCGGTGGCGTGAAGTGTTGCTGAATCATGTCTGCTTCGGTGCCGTCGGGAGTCCAGTAGTAAGCCCAGCGTGCGTCATCCAGCCTTTGCCTGATACAGCCGTGCGACGCTTTTTGACCCAACTCGCTGCCGGTCCAGCTTCCGTCACTCGGATGGTAGAGAACGGAATGGAAGCCCAGGTGGCCGTAGTAGTACATGGTGTAGAACTGGACGCTGCTGCTGCCGTTATCGTACGAGTACTCGTGCCTGTAGATGTGAAACGTGCCTACCGGGGTGGGGGTCGCGTCGGTGCCGGTGGAGACGATATGCGATCTTACGAAGAAACCGTCCTCCAGAAAGTACGCGACCTGGTCGTCGATCGATACCACTATCCGCTTGCCGGACTCGGCTTTGCACTGGGTTCCGGAAAGCATCGACATCGAGCCCGCCAGGAGTATGACCAGGACAACGGTAACTAATCCTGAGCTCAAATGTCTCTCGCGGCCAATACGTGGCAACATCAAAACCACCCCCCTGGGGGCCTGCTGGTCATGCGGGACCGACGGTGAAATGCACGGCGCCCGGCCCGGCCTCGTTCCAATCAACGCGGCTCGGAACCTTCTCGAGCGCTTCGTAGAGGCCCTGGAGTGTGCCGGCCAGGATGTATACGCTGTAAGGGTTCTCGACGGTGACCTCGATCTTGCCGTCCGCCATCTCGAATGAGACGGGGTTGCCCATGCCATCGAGGGGTAACGTCGAAAGGTAATCGCTGTAGGCTTTCTCGAGCTCGCCGCTCGACAGCGCACTATCTGAATGGCCTACGTTCAGCTGGGCCACATTCTCCACCGTCCATTCGCGCTGGACGTCGACGATCAATTGCTGCACTTCCTCACCGAGCTCGGCCACCAGCTCCCGGAATACCGAGACGAGGCTGTATCCGTCGAGTATGAGGACGCGCGAGCCGGTCCTGGTGTCGGTGATGATGCTTTCGTCGAGGTCCCAACTCAACTGGGAGAGCGCCTTGGGAGCGCGGCACCTGGGGCACTTCTCGTGCTTGTTGTTCCCCGGGAGGGGGTCGACAACCCCTGCCTGCATCCGCTGGGCGACTTCCGACCTGCCGCTTGTCGCCTCGACCGTCATCAGGAATGTGTTGGGGCCGGTCTCCTCCCACTTCGAGGTATACGGCACTCCCTCCATCGACTCGAAAGCCCCGACCACGCTGGCCGCCATCAGTGGCATGTAGTAAGGGTTCTTCATCCTCGCGACGCCCCTCTTGCCGGGCACGTACTCCACTGTCTCGCTGAAGCACTCGCCGCAGGTCAACGCTATGAGGTTCAGCTGTTCGACCATCCGCCGTTTGAAGCGGTTTATCTTTGTGAGAAGCCTCAACCCCGGGATGCCGTCAAAGGTATTGTCGAAAGTGGCCTTGGACGCGTCGCGCTGCGCCTCGAAGATGATGTGCTCGAGGGATACGCCCAGCTTATCCTCGACGCGCTGTACCAGGGCTTCGATCTGGACCTGCCGGAGTACGACGGCCCTGAAATCCTCGCGCAGGAACATGGTGATAGTCCCGTTGCCCCGCCACCTGAGGATGAAACTCGTAACCCGGGGTACCCCGCACACCGGGCACTTCCTCTTCATGGCCTCGATCAGCATGGCTTCACCTCTTGGGGCCGACAGTGAAATGTACGGCGCCCGGCCTCGGCTCGTTCCACTTGACCTCGCACCCGGTCTTTTCGAGCGCTTCGTACAGGCCTTCCAGCGTGCCGGCCAGGATAAAGACGTTGTAAGGGTTTTCAATCGTGACTTCGATATTGCCCCCGATAATCTCGAAGGAGACCGGGTTGCCCATGCCGTCGAGAGGCATGTTTGCCAGGTAGTCGCGGTAAGCTTTTTCGAGGTCTTCGCCAGAGAGCGCTTCGTCCGAAGCTGCAAAGCCAAGCTGGCCGAGGTGCTCCACCGTCCACTCGCGCTGGACGTCCACGAGCACCTCCTGCACTTCTTCGCCCAGCTCGGCGATCAGCTCGCGGAACACCGCGCTGAATCCGAACCCGTCCAGGAGAAAGACGCGCGCGCCGGTCCGCATGTCCGTAATCGTGCCTTTTTCCATGTCGTAATCCCAGTGGGCGAGCGCCCTTGGAGCCCGGCACCTCGGGCACTTTTCGAGCTTGTTGCACCCGGACAGCACGTGGGTTACTTCCAGCTGCATCCTCTCGGCGACCTCAGGCTTCGCGCTGGAGGCATCGACCGTTATCTCGTACGTGTCGGGGCCCGCCTCGACCCACTCGGAATCGAACGGAAATCCTTCCAACGACTCGAAGGCTCCGACCACGTAAGCCGCCATCATCGGCATGTAGAACAGGTTCTGCATCCGCGCGATGCCGCGTTTGCCCGGCTCATAGAAGAGAGTTTCGCTATTGCATTGTCCGCAGGCTACGGCGATCAGGTTGAAATACTCGACCACGGTTCGCTTGACGTGGTTGCTCCTGAGCGCCAACCTCACCCCGGGAATTCCGTCGAACGTGTTGTCGAACGTCATCTTCGCGGCGTTCCTCTGGGCTTCGAACACGATATGCTCGATCGAGGTCCCGAGTTTCTCGTTGAGACGCTGGACCAGGTTTGTGACCTGGCTATGCCGCATGACCACCGCACGGAAATCTTCGTTCAGGAACATCGTGATAGTCCCGTTCTGCCGCCACCTGAGCATGAAACTCGTCACCCAGGGAATGCCACACACGGGACATTTCCTTCGCATTGCCGACACTATCATAACGTCTCCCTGTCGAGACCTGGATTCGGACGCCCCTTCGACCTCAATCTAATCGATTTCGGCAACGGCTACAAGACAAGCCGAGCACTCTTATTCTTTACCGCGCGAGAAGAAAGGAGCACCCGGGAAGCCCGAAGGTGCCGTTGCTCTGCCACCTGATGGTGGAGTTGGTCACCAGCTTGAACCCGCAGACCGGGCATTGTCTTTTCAAGACTTCTATTAACAAAGCATCTCCTTCTTCCAGAGTATATATCGACGAGTGTCCCCAGAGGCTGAATCTTATCTTGTCGCCTGAACACGGCAATAGAAATACCTGAAACACTGACCCCAACTTCATCCCGCGCCTGTTTGGCGGTCGGTCGTTGTTGACATAGAATGATGCGCATGAAGAAGAATCTGATACGCGCCCTGCAGATACTCGGTCTTATCGTTATCATCCTGACCGTCACGTATAGCGGCTTTTCCGTAATCATCTACGGCTCGTCGGGAAGGTTCCCGGTGAAGCGCACCCTGTTCCCACCGGTGCGCGTTCGCAACCTCATAT
>DATCGY010000056.1:0-13228 GCA_036508635.1 Candidatus Anoxymicrobiaceae bacterium | reverse complement strand
TCTGACGCGTCGCGGCTCCAGGCATCCGCCCCGGCGTAGTCGCACACGCGCTGGGAGACAGCGCCTCCGCCGAGCATTATCTTAACCCGCTGTCGCAGTCCCTCGCGCTCGAACGCGGCAACTGTCTCGCGTAGCGGCTCGTAAGCCATCGTTATAAGCGCGCTTATCCCGACCACGCCCGCCCCGCTGTCGACCGCGCCGTCGAGGAACTCCGACGGCCTGACGTTCACGCCAAGGTCCACGACTTCGAATCCCGAACACCGCAGGAGCATCGAGACTATCTCTTTGCCTATGTCATGCACGTCCCCGAGCGGGGCACCGAGCACCACCTTGCCCAGCTTCTGCGAATCATCCAGCCTGAAACACTGCGAGCGATCGAGAAGGTCCATTACGTTCCTGAAGATATCGTCGGAGATTATGAGACCGCTCAGAAAGTACTCGCGCCTCTCGAACCTGTCGCCGACGATCTTGAATCCTTCGCGGCACAGTTCGATGATCTCGAGCGGCTCGGCGCCGGAGGCGAGCATGCTGCCCGCGAGCTCCAGCACCTGGTCCTCATCAAGATCTCCCATCGCTTTGACGAGCCTCTCTGGCAAGTCCACCCGCATCACCTCAGAGAAGTCGGTTCGATGAACTGAAGTTGAACCTGTCGCCGCGGTATATCATCCATCCCCAGATGACCCGCCTGTCGTTGACCGCGTAGATGAGTTGCTCCATGCAGAACGCCGCCGCGCCCTTTCTGCTGTCGAGAAGCCGCGCCTCGCGCGCCGTGAGCGTGGTGGCGGAGAGGCTGAGGTCGGCCCTGACCGGCGCCATCTCCGGCACGTCGGCGAAGAGGTCCACCGTCGAGCCGTGGCCGAGCTCGGCCTCGAGCAGTGGTTGGGATCTGTCCAGGAGGAGATACTTTCTGTCGAAGACGAGTGGCTCGCCTCCACCCTCGAGAATCCTCTCGAGGTAGATGACGCGCTCGCCCTTCCTTATGCCCAGCCTGTCGGCCGGTACCTGCCCCGCCCGAACAACCTTTACGCCGAGCAGCCTGACCTCGGATTCGACACCTTGTTCGTGCATCTCCTCGTGGAAATCTGGTATCAGGAACATGCCTCCGTCGACCCTGGGCGTGCTGACGAACGTTCCCTTGCCTTTCTCGGGACGGACGAAGCCCTCGCCGGTAAGGACGCCGATCGCTTTTCTTGCCGTCATCCGGCTCAGCCCGTAGCGGTCAGAGAGCTCGTTCTCGCTCGGCACGCGGTCACCCGCGCGGAGTTCGCCGCTCATTATCTCGCCATGGAGTATCTGCGCAAGCTGGAAGTACGCGGGGGTGAAGGAGCCTGCATCTATCTTCTCGCCGCTATCCATCAAGGTCTCCGCTTCGTTGAGCGCAACTTGTATATACAAGAATACAGGCAGTCTATGCCCACCAGAGCCACCTGTCAACTCAAGAAACCCCCTTCTCTTCTTGAGCCTGGTCTCTCATGCCCGGCTCCCCCACTTCTTGAGCCGGGTCTCTCCAGGCCCGGCTCCGGGCGGCCTGAGAGACCGCCCTCAAGTGTTTGGTCCGGGGGGAACGTTGCCATGAGCGCCCGGTTCGGATTGAATACTTGGTGCGACGCAGGTCTTGCGAAAAGGGAGGCGCCAGTGGAGAAGCCTCAGCGGCTATCCGCTTTTCACGTCATGGCCAAACCTACGGGCCCGGTCTGCAACCTCGACTGTGACTACTGCTTTTTCTTGACCAAGGAGAGGCTCTACCCCGGCAGCCGCTTCCGCATGGACGACGAGGTCATGCGCGAATACGTGCGCCAGTACATCGACGCGCAAAACGTCCCCGAGGCAATCGTCGCCTGGCAGGGCGGGGAGCCGACGATGATGGGTGTCGATTTCTTCAGGCGCTCCGTGGAATATGCCCGGCAGTGCGCCGGTCCCGGCGTGGAAGTCTCACACACGATCCAGACCAACGGCACCCTCCTCGACAACGAGTGGTGCGAATTCCTGCGCGAAAACCATTTCCTCGTCGGCCTGTCGATGGACGGGCCGCGCGAGATCCATGACCGGTATCGCCATGACAAGCGGGGCGGACCCACGTTCGACAGGGTGCTGCGGGCCGCACGGCTCATGCAGGAGCGAGGGGTGGAGTTCAACATCCTCTGCACTGTCCACGCCGCAAACGCGCCCCACCCGCTCGACGTCTACAGGTTCTTCCGCGACGAGCTCGGCGTCGAGTGGATACAGCTCATACCGATCGTCGAGCGCATCAACGCCGACGGCACAACGCTTCTGCAGCAAGGCGACACTGTCACCGACCGGTCCGTCGACCCCGCGCAGTGGGGCGACTTCCTGATCGTGATCTTCGACGAGTGGCTCCGCGGCGATGTCGGCATGGTTCATGTGAACATGTTCGAAGCGGCGTTCGCCTCATGGGTGGGCACGCCCGCACTGGCGTGCATCTTCGATGAATCGTGCGGCAACGCGCTGGCACTGGAGCACAACGGAGACCTGTACTCCTGCGACCACTTTGTCGAGCCGCGAAACCTCCTCGGAAATATCATGGAGCGCCCGATATCCGAGCTCGTAGCCTCGGATGAGCAGAGAAGCTTCGGCGCGGCCAAACGGGACACCCTCCCCAGTTGCTGTACCGGCTGCGAAGTGCTCTTCGCGTGCCGGGGGGAGTGCCCCAAGAACCGTTTCGTAATGAGCCCCGATGGTGGGTCCGGATTGAACTACCTCTGCGCCGGGTACAAAGCTTTCTTCGAGCACATCGAGGGGCCGATGCACGCGATGGCTGAACTCTGCAGGGTTGGGCGCTCTCCCGGTGACATCATGGATATCATCGCCGAGGAAGAGGCACGTACACTCGAGGCGTTTAGCTCCGCGGGGCGCAACGACCCCTGCCCATGCGGAAGCGGAAAGAAGTACAAGCACTGCCACGGAGCGGCTTAGTGTCACAGATCGAGGAGTATCGCGACGAGCTGCGGTTGTTTGCATACCGCATGTCGGGGTCATTACTGGAGGCCGACAGGCTTGCCGAGGACATACTGCTGAGGGCGCACGAGGGCCCGGGTCCCGGTGCGGCCGGGGGCGCATGGCCCCTGTATCGGATGGCCGTCGAAGCTTGCGTCGAGGCGCTTGTGGAAAAGGCCCCGCGCACGCTGCCCGCACTCGCACTGCAACCTTCGGACCCCGTCGCGCTCAACCGGGAGCCCGTGCGCTCCGGCTGGCTGGAGCCGTTCCCTGACGACCTGTACCCGGACAATGGAGCCAGCATGGAGGACGCACCCGGATTCCTGACCGAGTCACTATTCGGCACCAGGGAGAGCATCTCACTCTACTTCATCGAAGCGCTCCAGAGGATCGAGCCGGTCAGACGGGCGGCGCTCCTGCTCTCCGACGTACTCGGCTGGGACGTGGTCGAAGTCGCGGCGGCGATGGTCACGAGCCCGGCGAAGACCATCGGACTGCTCGAGGATGCCCGCGGCGATATGGACGGTTTCTATCTGAGGGACCTTGGCAGGCGCGAGCCCCCGAGCGACGAATCGGCGACCGCGGTATTCATGCGTTACCTGTATTCGTGGGAAACGACAAGCGTCGGCAGCCTCGCCGGCCAACTGTCAGGTGGCGTGACGCTCCAGGTAGTACCGGGCGCGGCCTGGTACGGCGGCAGGGATGCTGTGCTCACCCATCTCGAAGTGGACCGTCTCGGTGAGGGTGCTGAAGGCTGCTGGCGTCTCCTGCCCCGTCGTGCCAACGGCCAGCTCGCATTCGGCGTCTACAGGCGCGACATGATGACCGGTCTCTACCTCGCACACTCGATCCAGGTCCTCCATTTCGAATCCGATCTCGTTTCCGAGATAATCTCCTTCGAATACCCCTCCCTCTTTCCCTTCTTTGACCTCCTACCCCAACTCTCCCCCCAGGGCTGACCCCAGGTTTTTGAACCGGGCCTGGAGAGACCCGGCTCAAGAAGCAGGCTGCGGCAGGAAACACCCGGTCGGTGGTGGAAATAGTGGCAAGCGGAGCTTGCTGGCGGGCCTCGAACCCGGCCGTTCAACCCAACGGGAGAGTGATAAAAATGGCCGAGCAGCAGTGGCGCGATGCCGGTGTGATACCGCCCGACGAAGGCGAGCACATCCTCGGCGGCATCATCGATTACTACGCGGAGAACCGGGGGCCGCGCCTCATGCACCCCAACTGGCTCGATGCCGCGGAGAAGAAACTCGCCGAGCTGGAAAAGAGAACTGGCAAGAAGCCCAACTTCCTCGTTTACATCCTGGATGACGTCGGCTGGGGCGACTTCGGCTGCTACGGCGGCGGGCACCTTCGCGGCGCGCCCACTCCTAACTTCGACAAGCTCGCTGCCGAAGGCCTGCGCCTCACTTCGTGTTACTCGCAGCCGAGCTGCTCTCCCTCGCGCGCGACCCTTATGACCGGCCGCCTGCCCATAAGGCATGGCATCCTGACCCCGCCGATGTACGGGCAACCGGGCGGGCTCCAGGATGAGGTCACGCTGCCGGAGCTTCTCAATAAAGCGGGTTACGCGACTCGCGCGGTCGGAAAATGGCACTGCGGCGAGAACGCCGAGTCAGTCCCGCAGAACAAAGGCTTCGACGAGTTCTACGGCTTCTACGGCGTCTCCGACATGTACACGGAGTGGCGGGACAACTACTTCTATCCCGAGATCGTCAACGACCCGCTCATCTTCAACGCGGTGATGAACGCGAAGTTCAACAAGCACAACATACTTGCGAAGGCCGGGCAGTTCGACACGCCGGAGATAGAGCAGGAAGAGATAGACCTCGAGACGGTCAAGGACCTGGACGAGAAGTGGGCCGAGTACTCCGAGAAGTTCATACGCACGATGGCCGGTAGCAACAAACCCTGGTTCCTGTATCACGGCACCCGCGGTTGCCATTTCGACAACTACCCGCCCGACAAGTTCAAGGGGAAGTCGCGCGCCAAGTACCCGTTCCATGACGTGCTGGTCGAGATGGACGACATCTTCGGGCGCCTCTTCACCGCGCTCGAGCAGACGGGACAGCTCGAAAACACCCTCATCTTCGTGACGTCGGACAACGGGCCCGAGATGGAGTCGTGGCCCGACAGCTCCTATACCCCGTTCCGCGGATCCAAGGGAACCACGTGGGAGGGAGGTATCCGCGTCCCTGGAATCTTCTTCTGGAAGGGCATGATAGAAGCGGGTCGCGCCTCGGACGGGCTCTTCGACTTCTGCGATATCTTTCCGACATTCTGCGCCCTGGCGGGCGTCGAGGACCTGCCCCAGGACCGCTTCATAGACGGCGTAGACCAGCGCGCGTTCCTGCTGGCGGAATCCGCCCCCGAGGGTACGCACTGGGCTGTCGACCCGGCCTGGATGTCAAACCGGCTGGCGATACACGCCTGGCTGCTGGACCAGCATTCGGCTGTGCGGGTGGGCCCGTGGAAGCTCGTCCTGGTCGCTACCGAGATGGACCATCGCGATACGGTCACCCCGGGTGGCTTCTCAGGCCACACGGTCAAATACACGTACGGCAAGAACTTCAACCTGTTCCTCGACCCGAAGGAGGAGCACAGCTTTACGATACGCAAGCTCGTTTACATACCGCTCATCGGGTCGGTCCAGGGGGCCCACCTCAAGACATTCCATAAGTACCCACCCAGAATCCAGGTCAAAGGTGGTGAAACCGTCTGACATCAGCGCCTGTTGAACCGGCCGGTTGCTGGAGGAAATGCTGTTGAACAAAAACAGCTACGAGGTGGTAATCGTTGGCGGCGGGCCCGGCGGCTCCTTTACGGCGTTGCATCTTGCCGCGCTGCGACGAACGTTCCGGCAGCTCAGCGACAGGATGCCCTGGCGATGAGATGAGGAGTGGGCGGACAGCACCGGTCCTGAGTGTGTCCTATTTCTTGAACGTCGCGTTGACGTAACCGACCCCGTCGCTGAAAGACTTCTTAAAGCCGAGCCCCGACTTCTCGAGGAGGTTCAGGACAGGCTGGTTCTCGCCCAGCACCTCGGCGGTGAACCCGGTGAGCCCCCTGCTCTTGGCTATCTGCGAAAGGTATGCCAGCAGCTCGGAGCCGATGCCGCGTGCCTGGTACTCGTCGCGCACGGCAAGGGCTATCTCGGCGGTGCGCTTTTCCTGGTCGATGACGTACTGCCCGACACCTACCACCAGCTCTTTCTCTCCATCCGGGATAGTCGCGAGGATGACCATCTGTTTCGTGTAGTCGACTGCAATGTAACGCTGGAGTATCTCGTGCGGCAGGTACCTGCGCAGCATTATGAAGCGCCGGTAGTTGCTCTTGTCGGAAAGCGAGTAGAAGAAATCCTTCACAAACGACTCGTCGCTCAGCTTGGCCGGGCGCAGGAAGATCTCGAGCCCCGTCCTGGTCGTGCGGTACCTCTCGAGCTCCTCGGGGTATTCGCCTTCTTCTCCAGGAACGAAAGCCTGGTCGGCATATATCATGTTGGTCCTCTTCGCCTCCTCTACGAGCCACTCGCGGAAGCTTGGGTGGGCGATGGATATTAGCTGCATCGCTCGCTCGCGGATATTGTTGCCATGGAGATACGCCACGCCGTACTCGGTAACGACATAATGTATGTCTCCCCTCAAGAGCGTCACGCCCGCGCCGTCCCAGAGGTGCGGTACGATGCGCGACGTCTTGCCGTCGTCCGCGGTCGATGGCAGCACCAGTATCGTCTGTCCCCCGGGAGAGAGGGTCGCGCCGCGCATAAAATCCGCCTGCCCGCCAACGCCACTGTAGAACGTTTGGCCGATAGTCTCGGCCGTCGACTGGCCGGTGAGGTCGACCGCGAGCGTGCTGTTTATAGCGACCATATTTCGATTCTTTGCTATGACGAGCGGGTCGTTCGTATAGTCGATGGGCTTGAACTCAAAGCTCGGGTTGTCCGAGATATACTCGTAAGTCTCGCTCGTGCCCATGCAGAACGAAGCGACCGTCTTTCCGTGGTCCACCGTCTTGAGGCTGTTATCTATTACCCCCTTCTTCATGAGGTCAACGATGCCGTCACCGAGCAGTTCGGTGTGTACCCCGAGGTGCTTCTTCTCGCCCAGGCTCGCGATGATAGCGTTGGGCAGGCTGCCGTAGCCAACCTGTATCGTGTCGCCATCGTCGACGATCTGAGCGACGTAGCTGCCGATCCTGCGGGCTGTCTCGCCGGGCGCCTCCGGGGAGTACTCGAGCAGGGGCTCATCGTGCGGCACGATGAAATCGACGTCCTCGACCTGGATGAAGCATTCTCCGTGGACCCGCGGCATGTTCGCGTTCACCTGGCAGATCACCCTGGAGGCGGCTTCGATCGCGGCCTTCGTTATGTCCACGCTTATCCCAAGACTCATATAGCCGTTGCTGTCAGGAAGTGACGCCTGTACGAGCGCCACATCGAAAGATACGTACCCGCGGGCGAGGAGGTCCGGCACCTGTGAGAGGAATATCGGCATGTAGTCCGCGAGCCCGGTGTTGACCGCTTCTCTCGTATTGTCGCCGATGAAGAAAGAACAGTGGTGAAAACGGCTGTCGAACCTGTCCTCGGCATATGGAGTCACGCCCAGGGTCCAGACCCGCATCCCGTCAGTATCGAAGAACGATCTCGCGTGTGAGCGCGCGTACTCGTTCAGCTCAGCGACAAGGTACTGGGGCTCACCGCACGCGGTCCCGACAAACAGCCTGTCTCCACGGCCGATGCAGCCGAAGACCTCTTCTACGGGCACGAACTTCCAGGGGAACAGCTCTTCGAAATCCCGGAGCGCCCCTTCGTCGGAATCCACGGGCAACCCTCCTGTCGGTCTCGTCTCGTGGTTCAACTATATGCGAATTCACCCGAATCTGCTTCTTCCCTCCTCCTCGGAGGGGGGGGTGAGGGTGGCGTTAACGTCACAGATTAATATTCCTATTCGCGATAAAAGAGATCCGGGCCTGAGGGACCCGGCTCAATAACAGAAGAAGAAAACATCAAATAGGATCTGACCCCCCCCTCAAGGTGGTACTTAAAGGGTTGAGCGTGGTCATATATCGTTTGGTGGAAGGGATGTATATTGGATTGGAGAGATCGCGGGGAGGGCGAATAAAATGAAATTGAACAAACTCAAACCCGAGGAAGAACGGGTGATCATAGAGAAGGGAACGGAGTTCCCGTTCACCGGAGAGTACGACGAACACTTCGAGCCAGGCACGTACCTATGCAGGCAGTGCGAAGCGCCGCTCTACAGCTCAACGGACAAAATTCACTCGCGGTGCGGGTGGCCGGCGTTCGATGACGAAATAGAAGGAGCTGTGACGCGAACGACCGACGCGGACGGCACCAGGACGGAGATAACGTGCTCGCGCTGCGGGGCGCACCTTGGACACGTGTTTACCGGGGAAGACCTGACACCCAAGAACACCAGGCACTGCGTAAACTCGATCTCGCTCAGGTTCCGTGGTGAAGACGATGACCGATAAGCTCGAGCGGATAGTGCTGGGAGGCGGCTGTTTCTGGTGCGTTGAAGCGGCGCTCATCCAGGTGCCCGGGGTCGAGGAGGTCACGCCCGGATACGCAGGAGGCACGACGCGCAACCCTTCCTACAAGGAGGTCTGCGGTGGGCTCACCGGCCACGCTGAGGTCGCCCGCATCGAGTACGACCCCGGCGTGGTGTCGCTCGAAGAGGTCCTGGGGTACTTCTTCGCGATGCACGACCCGACCACCCCGAACAGGCAGGGGCACGATGTCGGGACCCAGTATCGATCGATAGTGCTCTACGACTCCAAAGAGCAGAAGGAGCGGGTCGAAGGTCTCATCGAGAGTATTGCGGGTGATTTCTCCAGGCCGATAATCACGCAGGTCGAGCCACTCGAGGAGTTCTACCCGGCCGAGGATTACCACCACCAATACTTCGAGAAGAACCCCAGGCAAGCGTATTGCCTGGCGGTCGTAGCCCCGAAGGTTGAGAAAATCAGGAAGAAACTCACGGTCAAGTGACTCCCGGTGCCCACGATTGCACGCTCGCTGGTTTTCCATTACCCGGTGGTGGTACAAGGTACGTTTATCCCGCCACGGACCCCCGCACCCCCGGTTCGCTGCGGTATATAATTGAGATGCCGGAACCGCGCGCCTGTAAACCGGAGGGCTCTATGTGCGAATTCTGCGAGAAGCACGGCCACGGCAATCGCTGGTATCTCAACCCCGACAATTACTCCGACGAGATGATGGCCGACAGGGAACGGCAGAAACTCGTCGAAGAGATCTGCGGCCACGGTATCGATTACTACATCAACTTCAGCTCAACTTCGGCCCGATCAGGGATATGCAGAGGAGCTTGCTCCCCAACAATCCGATGGAAGAGATAACCCTCGCCGAAGCGCGCGAGTACCTCGTGGGCAAAGACGCCGAGGCCCGCATCCACCAGGTACTCTTCGCCAAGGCCCCCATGCCCGTCTGCGTATGCAACTGCGACCTGCAATGGTGCACCTCTTTCAAACAACGGTTTCCGCATAACATCCCGGAGGCGGTCTTCAAGGGTCACGAGGTGGCTGTCCTCAGCGAAGAGCTCTGTGACGGGTGCGGCGGGGAGGCGCCGTGCGTGGAGCGTTGCGGGTTCGGGGCGCTCGAGTACGACGAGGAGACGTGCCATATCAAGGTCGATGCGACCCGCTGTTTCGGATGCGGGCTTTGCAGGGTCGCCTGCCCGCAGGACGCCCTTGCGCTGCTGTCACGTTCGCTCGTGCCGGTTGCCTCGGGGAGCTGGTAAAGATGACTGATTTCAAGGTTTCGGTAAAGACGTGTGACACCAGAGCATGTGGTTTCAAATGCCAGTCTGTCTGCCCCACCGGCGTGTTCCTCGCGGCGCCGCGCAAGAAACTTGCAGACTACGGCATCGAGCCCGAATACCTGATATCACCCCGCTTCTCGTATTTCTGCAACGGGTGCATGGACTGCGTTACAGCATGCCCCGAAAACGCCATCACCATCAAAGGCCGCAAAGCCGTCTAGCTCCTCTTCTTGGCGTTATAATGGGTGTTGTGAAAAGTCGGAATGACGCTTCAGAACATATTACTTCCAACCTCATTAGGCTGATCGACGAACGCTACGTACAAAACGCGCTCATGGATGTCTTTGACGAGGCAAACCTCGAGGGCTTCGCAAGGCTCTCGCCTGGGTGGTTGGATTTTACACATGGCAACAGGGCCGCCATTACTTCCACCCTGGATGAGCCCGGCTCTCGCGAAGCGCTCGTCGGGTTCATGGTCGAGAGGACTGAAAAGTCCGTCCTCGATTATAACCAGTTCGTGCGCGTATCGGATGGCGACCGGCGCGTTCTTGCCGGCGGCTACGCGGACCTCCTTGATCGCATCCGTCGGGTCCTGTTGAGCGATGCGTCTTTCGAAACGTTCATGGGCGCTTCCCGCGATCTGATGGAAGACCACTTCACCTCACTTCGCGGGCATTTCGGTTGGATGAACGATGCCCGGCTCTTGAGATCTTCCGGCCCCGTCACTTGCCACCAGTACAGCCCCGAGCTCCAGCTCGAGGTAATGCGCGTTGCTCCCGGACTCGTGGCAGAGCCGATGCTGGACCTGGGTTGCGGCCTGCGCGGGTCGCTGGTCTCCTACCTCAGAAGTCTGGGTGTGAGGGCTTTCGGGGTCGACCGGTTCGTCGAGCCCTTGCCGTGCCTGGTGGCCGCCGACTGGCTCGAGACGCGTTTCAAACCGCGGAAATGGGGAACGATCGTCTCTCACATGTCTTTCTCCAACCACTTTATGCATCATCACCTGCGACGCGACGGGATGTTCCGGGAGTACGCCGGGAAATACATGGAATTGCTGGACTCGCTCTTGCCGGGCGGCTCTTTCATTTACACGCCGGGGCTTCCGTTCATAGAATGTCACCTGCCGGGCGACCGGTTCGAGATTTCACGATACGAGGTCGCCGACCCGCTAGAGACAGTGGATGACGGTCCCGGGCTCGAAAGCATCCGTACCATTGGTGAAGGCCTGTACGCCTCCCATGTGATGCGCCTGACCTGACGCCGGCGGGTATCTCGTTCCGGCAGTACATACGCAACGAGAGAGGAAGGGTATTCCGGTGAAAGAGCTCGAGACTTTCTTCAAGCCCCATTCTGTCGCGGTGGTCGGAGCATCCCGCACGCCCGGCAAGGCGGGGCATACCGTGCTCGCGAATATCCTGGAGTTTGGCTTCGAGGGGGACATCTACCCGATCAACCCATCGGTCGACGAGGTCCAGGGCGTTAAAACATACCCTTCGTTGAGCGCCGTTCCGAATGTTCCGGAGCTTGTCGTGGCGGTGCTGCCCCGCGAGCAGACGAGGGGGCTCATGGAAGAGTGCGCTCGCCTGGGTGTGAAGCGCGTCATCATACCCGCGGCCGGTTTCTCGGACGTTGGCGATGAGGGCCGCAGGCTCGAGCGGGAGGTCATGGAAGTCGCGTGCGAAGCGGGTATCCGCGTCATGGGGCCGAACAGCATCGGCACGGTCTCGACGTCCGGCGCCTTCGCCACCTCGATCGTAACGCTCGACCGGATGCGCCCGGGCTCACTCTCTCTTTTCGGCCAGACCGGGATGTTCTCGAGCGGCATCGCGCGGTGGATCAACACCGTCGAGCATTTCGGCGTGAGCAAGATAGCATGCCTGGGTAACAAGGCTGACATCGACGAGAACGACCTCCTTGCCTACCTCGGAGAGGACCCGGAGACCGGCATCATAGGCATCTATACCGAGGGCGTGAAAGACGGCGCCCGCTTCGCTTCACTGCTGCGACGCGTTTCGGCCGCCAAGCCCGTCCTCCTGTTGAAGAGCGGGCAGACCGAGATGGGGCAGCGAGCTATTGCCAGTCACACCGGGGCGCTCGCCGGCAGCGACGGCATCTACTCCGGGCTCGTGGAGCAGACCGGAACGATCCGCGTCGCCGACTTCGAGGAGATGCTCGACTGCGCGAAGGCGTTCGAGATGCAACCGGTGCCCGCGGGTAACGGCGTTGGCATAGTGTCGATAACGGGCGTCGGTTGCGTCCTTTCGGCGGATACGGCCGGCAGGTTCGGGCTCGACTTCCCCTCGTTCGCGCCCTCGACAGCCGAGGCGGTCCGCGAGGGGCTGCCCGACTGGATACCCGTCACGAACCCCGCCGACATCTGGGCAGGCATCGAGCAGAAGGGCGCGGAAAAGGCTTACGGCGCTGGGCTTATGGCCGTGGCGGAAGACCCCTCTATCCACTCTGTCGCGGCTATCTTCACGGCGATACCCGAATCGAACATGGACGTAGCGGGTCTCTTCAAGTCACTGCGCGAAGCCCGGCCCGACAAGACTTACGCCGCGGTCCTGATGGCTGGAGACGCGGCCATGTACGCCCGGTGGAAAGAAGAGCTCGAAAGCGCGGGCTTCCCCACTTATCCAACTCCGGCACGCTGCTTGCGGGCGCTGGGCGCGATGTGGAGGTTCACCTCGCGGCGCGCGTTCTGACGTTATCGCTTTCGAGTACCGCCCGCTCACCGCGATCCGGCGCAAGCTTCGACGAGCGCGTACATAAATCGCACGCCATCCTTGACGTCCTCTACTGATATCTTCTCGTTGACTCCGTGAATGGTAGCCAGTTCCTCGAAGCCGAGCCGGGCCGGGATGATGCCGTAAACCGGCACGCCGAGGCGCCTGAAGAAACGTGAATCGGACATTCCCGGTAACATGAAAGGCGTGGTGATGGCGCCGGGGAAACTATCCTCTACGGCCTTCCTGAGGACCTCGAAGAAACCGCCCCCGGTCGGTGACGGTTGCGTCTCGATGCCACGCAGGACGACCTCCACGTCAATCTCGGGATCGTCGAGCGCATCGCGAACAGCTTCAGTAAACTCATCCGCGTCGGTCTCGGGCAGCAACCTGCAGTCGAGATCAGCCTCAGCCGCGTCGGGAATTACGTTCACCTTGACTCCCGAGTTCAACATGTTGAGGCTGATCGTGTTCCTTATCATGGCGTTGAACGCTGGGATCGCGGCCAGGTTGTACTCGGCCATCAGCCTCCGCAGTGTATCGACGCTCCCGTCCTTGGCAAACGGTTCCAGCAGCGGCCAGTGGCCTGCCAGCGTAGCGAACAGCTCCCGCGTGGGTCCTGTAATCTCGACCGGCTGCTCGATCGCGATAAGCCTGGACAGGGCTATCACAAGCCTCTCGAGCGCGCCGCGTCCGGAGGGCATGGAGCCGTGCCCGCCCTGCCCCTTCACCGAAAGGCGCAGCCAC
>DATCGY010000055.1:0-5828 GCA_036508635.1 Candidatus Anoxymicrobiaceae bacterium | reverse complement strand
TGCGGTCCGCTCCAGTCATGACCGCGTCGACACGCCCCTGCTTCATGAGAGCAGCGGCCGCATTGTCGGGAAGGATCATATAGGGCACTCCCGATGTGCCGAGCTCCCAAGCCGTAAGGCGGGATCCCTGCAGGAGAGGCCGTGTCTCGTCGGCATAAACGTGAATATGCCTGCCCCGCCTGTGAGCCTCTATCAGCACTCCGAGCGCGGTTCCGTACCTGAGAGCCGCCAGCGGCCCGGAGTTGCAGTGCGTGAGAACGGTCATACCCTCGGTGATGAGCTGCTGGCCGACGTCGACCAGCGCGCGGTTGGTCTCGATCGTGTCGAGCGCTATCTCGTCGGCGCGCTCGTGGAGCCTCTCGACCACTGCCTTCGGCTCGTCGCCGGACCCTTGCTCGAGAGCCTCCTCCATCCTTTCCAGAGCCCAAAAGAGGTTGCGGGCGGTAGGCCGGGAGGCAGAGATGTGTGCTATGGCTTCGCGCGTGGCTTTGGCGATATCCGCCGAGTTCCCGGTGCGTGCTCCCAGTGCGCCAAGCAGCGCGCCGTAGGCTCCCGCGATCCCTATCGCCATTGCGCCCCTGACAGCCAGCCGCTTGATCGCGTCGATCACTTCGTCCGGCGTCTGGAGCTCGAGGTAGATCGTCAGCGTAGGCAGAAGAGCCTGGTCAAGGAGGTAAAGGGTGTTGTCTTCAAAGTATATTGTGTCGCCCGGAACATGCTCGAGCACGTGGCGGCTCCCTAGTACTCGGCGTCGTCCTTACCGTCCAGGATGAAGATGACCTTCGCGGCCGCCTCCAGTGCTTCGGCGCAGTCGACCGCATCGTCTATGTCCGTGCCCCACAGCACGGCGCCCTGGCCCTCTATGATAGCTGCACGGTTGGTACGCAGAGCCTCGGATACGGCGCCAGCGAGCCCGACGGTCCCGGGCCTGAAGTAAGGCACGAACGCGACCCCGCCTACGGGTTCCAGCATCTCTTCGGACTGCCGAATGAGCTCTTCGCCACTCCGTGCGAGTGCGGTCGTATAAGGCGAAGTCACGCGGATGACCGAGCCCGCGGCCAGCTGGGTCTCGAGAACCGCGGCGAGCATCTTGGCGTCCATCACCGCGCCCCGCCCGTTCTGCCTGATTGGCTGGTGGTTACTGTCCAGCACGAGGAAGTCCTTGCTGTTCAGCTGCCCTATTCGAGTGCCCACGGCGGTCACGGCCACCGCTCCACCGGGCAGGCGCACTCCGATGGAGCCGAGCGTGCCCGTCGTCAAGCCGCTCGCGTACATCCGCCTTCCGGCTTCTTGAAGTTGCTCAAGTTCCTGCGGCTCGATTGAAGACATCTATGTTCCTATCGTCCAGCTCCGGAGGTACTCCTCCTGCTCAGGAGTGAGTGAGTCGATGGTCACGCCCATAGTCTCGAGCTTGAGGCGCGCGATCTCGCTGTCTATCTCCTCGGGCACATCATAAACTTTCGTTACCAGTTGGTCCGCATTTGTGAAGACGTATTCGGCTGCAAGCGCCTGGTTAGCGAAGCTCATGTCCATTACGCTCGCCGGATGCCCCTCGGCGGCCGCCAGGTTCACCAGCCGGCCCTCGGCCAGCAGATAGACCCTCTTGCCGTCGGGCATCTTGAACTCCTCGACGTGCTTGCGCACGGTCCGCCTGGTCTCCGACATCTTCTCGAGCGCCGGGATATCGATCTCGACGTCGAAATGGCCCGAGTTGCATACGACCGCCCGGTCCTTCATGACCTCGAAGTGCTCGGCGCGCAGACAGCCGGTATCACCGGTCGCGGTGACGAATATGTCGCCCACTTTTGCGGCCTCGAGCGAGGTCGTGACAGTGAATCCGTCCATGACCGCCTGGAGAGCCCTGAGCGAGTCGACCTCGATGACTATGACGTGAGACCCGTGACCCATCGCCCTCGTGGCGATGCCCCGCCCGCACCAACCGTATCCGAAAACGACAACGACCTTGCCCGCCAGCAGGAGGTTGGTCGCCCTTATGATGCCGTCAATCGTAGACTGGCCCGTACCGTACCTGTTATCGAAGTAGTGCTTTGTATCAGCGTTGTTGACTGCGACAACGGGATAGAGGAGCACTCCGCTGCGCTCCATGCTCACGAGGCGGATAACCCCTGTGGTCGTCTCCTCCGTACCGGCTATTACCCTGGTCGCCTGCTCTTTGTACTTGGTGTGAAGAGTCGTAAGCAGGTCGGCGCCGTCGTCCATCGTTATCTGAGGCTGTTTTGCAAGCACGCTGTCGATGTGCTTGTAATAGGTATCGTTATCCTCGCCGTTTATCGCGAAGACCTCTATCCCATAATCCTGCACAAGCGAAGCCGCGACATCGTCCTGTGTCGACAGCGGATTGCTTGCGCATAGGAAAGCCTCAGCTCCCCCGGCTTTGAGGGCAATCATGAGGTTGGCTGTCTCGGTAGTGACGTGGAGGCAAGCGCCGATTTTGGCTCCGGCGAGCGGCTTTTCCTTATCGAAACGCTCGCGGATCGTCTCGAGAACTTTCATCTCCAAGCCGGCCCACTCTATGCGGGCTTTGCCTTCGGGCGCCAGGGACAGATCCTTGACGTCGTAATCCATGAAGCAATTCCCCTTTCGGATTGTCTATCGCTTGCCTGCGTCTATGCAATCGTAAGGCAAGCACCTTGCTGTGCTCAATCCACCAAAAGACCCATTCTGCAAACCTGCCGAGTAGTAAAGGTTATCACATCGGGGCGGTTCCGGCCGAACACAGGCCGTCGAGGAACCCTTCGAGGCCGCGTGCCGTGCTACGTACCACGTCGACAACATCGTCGTGCGACGGCGGTATCGGCGAAGGTGGCAGAAGTAAGTTCGAAATGCATGCCAAAGCTGCGACACCTATCCCCAGGTAGCGTGCCGTTATCGCCTCCGGGACTATCGACATCCCGACGGCGTCAGCGCCCAGCAGCCTCAGCAGGTGAGCCTCAGCGACCGTCTCGTAACTCGGCCCCGTGACCCAGGCGTACACCCCGCGCTCTACCCTGGTGCCTTCGGGCAGAAGACCGTTTATGCCTTCCTGGAGGAAAATCGGATACGTCCCCTGGCCTGGTACAAAACGCGACCTGCCACCCTCTTCGGGTACCCCCACAAGCGGGTTCGGGCCCAGGAGAGAGATATGGTCCGTGATTATCATCAGGTCGCCCGTGAGGTAAGCGGGATTCAGCCCACCCGCTGCCGACAGAAGCACGAGAATCTCGACGCCGAGAGCGCCATACACCCAGATAGGAAACGAGGCCTCGAGTGGGGTCAGGCCCTCATAGCAATGAAGCCTTCCATCCTGCACCAGCAGTCGCCCGCCACGTGCTTCGACGACCTTGAGGGCGCCTTCGTGCCCGGGAACCGTACTCCTCGCTAACCCGGGGATAGCTTCGAAGTCTACTTTATGGGTAAGTTCGACGCCCTCGAGCAACGCGTCCCAGCCCGAACCGAGGACCAGCACCGTCGAAGGAGCTTCTTCCAGGCCCAGCTCGCTCCTGAGAAAGGAGGCAGCTGCTGCCGCCTCCTTCGATACATCAGCGGAAGTCATCATGGCAGCCCGTCCTGCCGACCTAATCCGCGAGCCGCTTCTTGAGCTCCTCGATGCGGGTCACCGGAGTGGGGTCCTGCTCGAGTGCAAGCGCAAGGTATACGCTGACAAAATCACCGAAATAGACGAGGTCGAGAAGCCGTGCGGCGGCCGTCTCGCCCCGCGCCCAGACCTGGGTCACATGCCCCACGCTGCCGTCTATCAAGTCGAGGGTTATATCGATACGCTTGGCGACCCTCGGGTGCTCGCCCTGCTCACGCAGTACCACCAGGTGCGTACGGGAGCAAACCTCCTGGAGGTTCTGCCAGCCAACCGTCTCGTTGTGATTGAGTTCGGGGAAAGCGTTGTGGAACGTGGGTATCTTGGCCATCTCGTTGAGTTGCGCCTTGAAACGTAGCGCCGCCACGGCGAGCGGGCCCTCGGAGCCGTACACTACGGGCAGGTAACCCACGAGGTCTTTCGCCAGTCTCTTGGTCGGGTTGGCGTCCGTCGGTGAGGCACCCCCGTGCTCCCTGCTCCTGTCCTCGAGCATGCCCACGGTTTCCTGTAGCTGCTCGACCAGTCCGCTGATAAGACCCATACGCTCGAGCGAATAGGCTATCGGCACGAACAGGTAGCCGAGCGAAGCGCGAGGTTGCATGCCACCCGGGATCTCATAGAGCGACATGCCGAGCTCGCCGGCGATCTGCGTGAGCTTGCCGCCACTCGATACAGCGACCATCCTGGCACCGGCCTTGTGAGCCTGCTCGACGCAGTCGAGAGTCTCTTCGGTGTTCCCGGAATAGCTGACCGCGAATACCAGTGTGTTACTGCCGACGCACGCGGGAAGCTGATAGCCTTTGACAGTGAGCACCGGTACCTTGAGGCCGGCCAGCGGCGCGAGTGCGCCGACAACATCACCTGAGATACCCGAGCCGCCCATTCCCAGCACGACCACAGAATCGACCCCGGAGGCATCCGGAAGCGATATGTCCGAGCGGCCTATCTTGAGGGCGACCCGCACCTGCTTTGGGAAATCTTCGACTACGCCGAGCATCCCCGACGGGTCGTCACGCTTGAGTCTCTGGACGTCATCGAGGTTGACCGTGTTGTTCATGCTCGTCCTCCTGTTATTCCCCGGGTGCGACCTGGTTGATCAGTTTAATGCCCTCGTCCACCAGGTCCGCCACCTCCTGCTCGGTGGTAGCTTCCGCGTAGACCCGGACCACGGGCTCGGTTCCCGAAACGCGCAGCATTACCCAGGAGCCGTCCTCTCGATGGAACTTGAGCCCGTCGATCGTCTCGATATTGACCACCTTGAGGCCGCCGATGCTGTCGGGCTTCAGCTCGTGGAGTTTCGCAAGCAGCGCCTCCTTGTGTGCCTGCGTGAGCTCTGTATCCCTTCGCAGGAAAACGAAGCGCTGGCCGAGTTCCTCCATCAGCTCATCGATGAGCTCGCCGAGAGTCTTCCCGTTGGTTGCCATTATCTCCACGAGCATCAGGCCTATTAGCGTGCCGTCCCGCTCGGGTATGTGGTTCTTTATGCCAGTCCCACCACTCTCCTCCCCGCCGATAAGGATATCCTCCTCGAGCATCAGGTCGGCGATGTACTTGAAGCCTACGGGAACAACGTAGAGCTTCAGCCCGTACCTGTCGCAAAGCCGGTCGATCATCGTGGTCGTCGACACTGTCTTGACCACCGCGCCGGTCCACTTGCGGACCTCGACAAGGTGCTTGAGCAGAAGCGCGAAGACCATGTGCGAGCTGATGAACCTGCCTGTAGCGTCCACCGCCGTGACCCTGTCGGCGTCGCCGTCCACGGCTATCCCCACGTGGTAACCACCGCCTACAACCGCCTCGCGCAGGTCGTTGAGATTGTCGCCTATCGGCTCAGGCATCAAGCCCGGGAATAGAGGGTTGTACTCCCCATGTATCTGCGAGCACTCCATCCCGAGCTTAGACAACGCCGCCGGAAAGAGCCCCTGGCCCGCGCCGTACATCGGGTCGAACATCACCTTGAGGTCTTTTGCGGGGAATACGTCCGGGTTGATCATCGAGACGACCTTGTCGAGGTAGCTCGGAACCGGATCGAACAGCTCGACCTGCCCTTTCACGAGCACGTCTTCGAACAGCACGTCCGGGCGCGGGGGCGGATTCTCCTGGACGATTTTCAGATGGCGCTCGATCTCTGCCGTTATGGTCGTGGAAGCCGAGCCACCGTACGAGGCCTTGAACTTTATCCCGTTGTACCTCGCGGGGTTGTGGCTCGCGGTTATCATTATCGCGCCGTCAGCTT
>DATCGY010000054.1:0-2752 GCA_036508635.1 Candidatus Anoxymicrobiaceae bacterium | reverse complement strand
TTCGGGTTCCCCTTCCCGTACATGATGTGCATGCACCAGGAGCCAACTGACGGGCGCGAGTATCCGTACTATCACTTCCACATCGAGTTCTACCCGCCCATGCGCGACAGGGACAAGCTCAAGCACAACGCCTCCTCCGAGACCGGTGGTTGGGCGACGATCAACGACGCGCGCCCGGAGGAAAAGGCGGCAGAGCTCAGGGAGGTCATTGCCAGGCAGACCGATACCCCCGCTTAGACACGTGTCCCGGCGCCGACCAGTTTGCTTCCTGCTCCGATTCCAGTCCGGGTCTTGAACTATCCCGCATTGCTTGTAATATTGCATTGTCAGGTCTAACTCGTTATGCAGTATTGATCTCCGGGAGCCGGAATGCTTGAAGAATCGCAGATTAAGCAGCGTTTAGTGGATTTTGAATCGCGTTTCGGTCGGGGCGACGTGATCGATCTGTACTTCGCACCAGGGCGCATAAATCTCATCGGCGAGCATACCGACTATAACGGCGGGTACGTCCTGCCGGTGGCCGTCGACCTCGGCACCTACTTGATGATCAGGAGGTCGGAGCTCTCCCCCGCCAGGCTCTTCTCGGAGAACGTCGACCTCGACGCCCGCATCCTCACAGCCGACGTAAAGCGGGACGGCGACTGGGCCGACTATGTCCGGGGTGTCTATCTTTACGCCCACGAGTACTGCGGGGACGTGCCTCCTTTCGACGCACTCTACTTCGGAGACCTGCCGCTCGACGCGGGGCTCGCTTCATCGGCGTCGGTCGCCGTGGTCACGGCGCTCGGAATGCAGAGCCTGGGCTGCACGCTCAAGAAAGATGAAGTCGTGAAGCTCAGCCTCAAAGCCGAAACGGACTTCGTCGGGGTGCCGGTCGGCGTCCTGGACCCGTTCTCGGTGACTTACGGGAAGAAAGGCCAGGCGATATTCCTCAACTGCGAGACGCTCGATTATCGCTACGTGCCGTTCAACCTCCCCGATGTCGTGCTGATCATTGGAAACACCGGCACTCGCCGCACGCTGATCGACAGCGAATACCGCAAGCGCAGGGGCGAGTGCGAGGAGGCACTCGAGCTCCTTTCAGCCAAGCTCGGGCCGAAACGAAACCTGAGCGAGATCTCGATAAACGAGTTCGAGCGTACCCGCTATTCACTGCCCGAGAAGCTCGAGAAACGCGCCGAGCATATCGTCTACGAGAACGTCCGGGTCGAAGAGGCGGCGCGTAGCCTCGTGGCAGGTGACGTAGCGACCCTGGGACACCTGATGAACCGCTCGCACGAGTCACTGCGCGATCTCTACGAGGTCTCCTCCGCTGAGCTCGACGCGCTGCAGCGGATATCGCTCGAGCAGCAGGGCGTTATCGGGTGCCGTATGACGGGAGCCGGCTTCGGAGGGTGCGTCATCGCCCTTGTCAAGAAAGACAATGTCGACAGGTATCTCGACCGCGTCCCCACGCTCTACTACCAGTCCACCCATTGCGACGCCGAGTTCGTGGTCACGAGGCCAGGCGAAGGCGCCAGGAAGCTGTAGGGACGGGCATGAGAGTACTCGTGACTGGAGGGGCCGGCTACATAGGCTCCGTCATGTGCCGGGCGCTGGTCGATTCAGGGCACGACGTCCTGGTGCTGGACAACCTCGCGCAAGGGCACCGACAGGCCATAACCGGCCTCGGGCTCGTTACCGCCGATCTTCAAGACCTTGCCCGCGTCGTAGAGGCTTGCAAGCGCTTCAAGCCCGAAGGTTGCATGCATTTCGCCGCGCGCAACCTCGTCGGAGAGTCGATGCAGGTCCCGCTCGAGTACTTCGAGAACAACGTCGGAGGCACCATCAACCTCCTGCGCGCCCTGGTCGAGAGCGGCTCCAGGTGGATGGTGTTCAGCTCCTCGGCCGCCACGTACGGCAACCCCACGGACGGTTCGCACATCGATGAAGACGCGCCTCGAATCCCGGTGAACCCGTACGGAAAAGCCAAGCTCATGGTCGAAGGGGTGTTGGGCGAGCTCGATCGGGTTGGCGACCTTCGCTACGTTTCCCTGCGCTACTTCAACGCCGCCGGGGCGGACACCGACCACGACCTTGGAGAAGACCACAGCCCCGAGACGCACCTCATTCCCAACGTCATCTCAGCGGCACTTGGCAAGACCCGGGGGGTCTCTGTCTTCGGCACCGATTACCCGACCTCCGACGGTACGTGCCTGCGCGACTATATACATATCGTTGACCTCGCGAGGGCACACCTGCTGGCGCTCGAGCACCTCTCCGAGGGCGGGGCGAGCCGCGTGTTCAACCTGGGGAACGGGAACGGCTTCTCCGTAAAGGAAGTCATCGCGGTCGTCCAGGAAGTCTCGGGCACGAAGTTCCAGGTCACCGAGGGGCCTCGCCGCCCGGGAGACCCGCCCGTCCTGGTCGCCTCATCCGACAGGATCCGGGCCGAGCTGGGCTGGCATCCTCTGTTCGGCGATCTTCGGGACATCGTCGAGAGCGCGTGGACCTGGCATGGCAGGCATCCGGCTGGTTACATGTAAGCGCTGGCGTCGCGACAGGCGAGCCTAGAGCATGTTCTTCATGTCGAGGTAATGGTCCGTTATCACGCCGTCGACTCCCCAACCTTTCAGCTTGTTCAGGTCTTTCTCCTCGTTCACTGTCCAGGCGACGACCTCGAGCCCGAGGTCGTGGGCGTCGACCACCATCTCCTCGCTGATACTGCTGACGAAAGGGAGGACCACCTGGGCTCCTATCTCGACCGCGTTCT
>DATCGY010000053.1:0-11144 GCA_036508635.1 Candidatus Anoxymicrobiaceae bacterium | reverse complement strand
TTATAGGCATCTTCTTCTCCTCGATGGGTATAGGTTTTTCCGGAGCGCTGATGCCGGGCCCCATGCTCTCGGTGACCATCGCGGAATCTTACAAGAAAGGGTTCTGGGCCGGGCCGCTGATAGTACTGGGGCACGCGATACCCGAATTCGTGCTGATGGTACTCTTCAGCCTCGGTCTCAATAGCCTGATAAAGAACCACATGGCGCAGGGGATAATCGGCATCGTTGGAGGAGTGTTCCTCGCTTGGCTGGGCGTTCGTATCTTCCTCGAGGTCAGACAGGGAATCACCATCGATCTCACGGCCAAGTCCGAGGTCGGATGGGGCCCCGTCGTCGCGGGCGTATGGACCAGCATCAGCAATCCCGGCTGGATCATCTGGTGGGCGACCATCGGAGCCAAGTACATAATGATATCTCTGCAGCACGGCGTAGTAGGGCTGGCGTTCTTCTTTGTCGGTCACGAGATGGCCGACCTCATCTGGTATTCGATCGTCAGCTTTTTCGTCTCACGCGGTCGTGGCCGTATCAGCGACCGCGTCTACCACGTCGTCCTGTACATCTGCTCCCTCATGGTCATCGGCTTCGCCCTCCTCTTCATCACCAACTGCATCCTCACCCTCCTGAAGGCTTGAAGTACACACCAAGGACTTGAAAAAAGATCTGACCCCAGATTTTCAAGGGGTGGAAATGGGGTTATTGACTCAAGGCTTGTTTTACTGAGGTCGATGGAAACCGAAGTCGGCACTGTCGGTTGATTTTCGCCATATAAAGAGGAACGAACTTGCTATAATATGTGAATCGCCCGGATAAAAAAGGAGGACATCTATGGTCTGGGTCATTGTGGCAATCGTAGTGGTGGTTTTATTGTTCATTGGGTTCTTGGTAGCTCTGTTCAACAGGCTGGTGAGGTACAGGAACCGCGTTGACAACGCCTGGCACCAGATAGACGTACAGTTGAACAGGCGTGCTGACCTGATCCCGAATCTCGTAGAGACGGTAAAGGGATACGCGGCGCATGAGCGTGGCACTTTCGAGGCCGTGACACAGGCGCGTTCCGCGATCATGAACGCCAAGAGCGTTGGTGAGAGTGCGCAGGCTGAAGGCATGCTCAGCCAGGCTCTCAAGTCCCTGTTCGCGGTTGCCGAGGCGTACCCCGATCTCAAGGCCAACCAGAACTTCCTCGCTCTGCAGGAAGAGCTCTCGGGGACCGAGAACAAGATCGCCTACGCGCGGCAGTTCTATAACGACTCCGTGATGGCGTACGACATCGCTCGCCAGAAGTTCCCCGCAAATATCATCGCGGGGATGTTCAACTTCAAGGAGCAGCGCGAGTACTTCGAGCCCGAGACGCCCGCGGCCCGCGAAGTCCCCAAGGTGTCATTCACCTAGGTTCTTTCGAGCGACGAGCAAGCCGGGCGAGTTTCAACTAACGATCTGTCGTGCGATGGACGGCGAGAGTGTCCCCGCGCGATCGGAGGTAGTTTGATTTGTACGAACAGATAAGCGCGAACAAGTGGAAGTCGGGTCTGATGATGGCTTTCTTCTTCGCCTTCGTGGTGGCTCTTGGCTACATCATCGGGCTGGCCCTGGGCGGCACGTCCCACCCGCAGTATGCCCTGATCGGGCTCGGTATTGCGTTTGCCATTGCGATCTTGATGAACGTCTTCTCTTACTATCGCAGTGACACGGTCGCACTTTCGATATCCGGAGCGAAGCCACTTGAAGCGTACATGAACGATCCCAGCTGGCGGCATATCGCCATGAGGTTCGATAATACGGTTGAGGGTCTTGCGATTGCCGCCGGGGTGCCGAAACCGGTACCGTACATCATCTACGATCCAGCGCCGAACGCATTTGCGACGGGCAGGAACCCGGAGCACTCCGCGATAGCCGCGACGACGGGCCTGCTCACCATGATGAACGACCAGGAGCTCGAGGGCGTTGTCGGCCACGAGATGTCCCACATCAAGAACTACGACATCCTCCTGCAGACCATGACAATAGTCCTGGTGGGTACGGTCATAATGCTCTCAGACATATTCCTAAGGACGTTCTGGTTCGGCGACCACGACTCCGGCGGGAACGGAGAGGCGGGCATGATCATGATGATAGTGGCGATCGTGTTCGCAATCCTGGCGCCGATAATCGCCATGCTCATCCAGCTGGCTATCGGCCGCCGCCGCGAGTACCTCGCTGACGCCAACGGGGCATTGCTGACGCGATATCCGCCTGGATTGGCGAGCGCCCTGCAGAAGATCGGTGGCGACACGCACCAGCTACGCAGGGCTAACAAAGCCACGGCGCACATGTATATCGCACAGCCGCTGAACAGGGATAAGGAGAAGCGGGGAAGCAGGCTCAACGGTCTGTTCGATACCCATCCCCCCATCGAGGACCGCATCCGCAGGCTCGACCAGATGACCGGCAACTTCCAGGAAGTACAACCCGGTCCCATCCCTGCCCAGTAATCGCGCAAGCGGGGGTCAGACACCTCATGCGTTTTCAAGTCTTGAGCCGGGTCTGTTGAAGCCCGGCTCAAGCGTGTAGAGACATCAAGACGGGGTAGCCCTCGAAGTGGAGGGCATCCCCCGAATGGGTTATTCGCATAGTTAAATATTTGCCAGGCGCGGGTCTCCTACGCCATGCTATTTCCGTTACAATATGGAAAATGGACAAAGAAGTTTCGCAAAACACCATCTGGCCCGGCTTCCGACGACACCGAATCCCGCTCCTCGCAGCGCTGATGGCGTTACTCGTTTTCGCCATGCTGTTGCCGGGCTGTTCCTGGTTCGGCGCCACCAAGAAGGCAGTGGCCAAGAAAAAAGTAGCTGTCGAGGAGGAAAAACCTCTCACCTGCCCGCTGTGTGGCCTTCCAGCATCGGGATTGCCCGCGATCGATCGAAGGCCGGTGGCCGTAAAGGTTGAAAACGACCCTTCGGGCCGCCCGCAGTCCGGACTCGATAAAGCGGACGTAGTGTACGAGGAAGTCACCGAGGGGGGCATAACCCGGTTCATGGCGATCTACCTCTGCCGCGATGTCGCAACAATAGGCCCGGTCCGCAGCGCAAGGCTCGCGGACATAGACCTTGTGTTCCCGTACGATGCCCTGTTCTGTCATTGCGGAGGTGGCGCTCCGATCCTCGCGATGATAAAGCAGGCCGGAGTACCCGACCTTGACCAGATGGCGTGGCCTGGAGCGTACTGGCGAGCGAGCGACCGCCGGGCTCCGCATAACCTCTACACATCAACCGACCGCCTGCGTACCGCCGGCAACCAGGCGTTCCCGTACCACGGGCAAGTGGCCCAACCATTCGTTTTCCTCACCGACGAGGAGCAGACAACGATGGAGAACGAGCGCGCGCAGGAGATCAGGCGCGACATCGCAAACCAGTCAAAGCCGTCACCCACGTTTAAGCCCCAACTTACCGTGATAAACAACGTGTACATTCCTTATCGGGGAGCCTGTAGGGTCCGTTACTCGTACGATCCCAACTCGGGCAGGTTCATGCGCTTCGTCGCCGATATACCACACGTCGACCGTACCACCGGCACGCAACTCGCCGCGGATAACGTCATAGTGCAGTATGTGACCGAGACCGCATCCGGCATCGTGGACGTCAACGGCGCCCAGTCTCCCGACCTCGGCGTCGTAGGCTATGGGAAAGCTCAGGTCTTTGTCCGCGGGCGCCTCATCGATGGTGACTGGGCCAAGAGCGCGCGCAACTCACACACCCATTACACCGACAGCAACGGAAATGCCATCAAGTTCAAACCGGGCACGACCTGGATAGAACTGGTTTCCGCCTCCATCCCCGCCACCATGAACTGACAAGGTCACTTCTCGAACTATTACGCGCCAAGATATTGACCGCTCAGTCAGTAAGGACATAGAATTCTGTTCCACGCACGGGTCTGGATCAGGGGGGTTTGGGATGGTCATGGAACAGCGAACTGCCTCACCGTACGTAGCGGCACAACGTGGGAGCACTCCATCAAAGGTGTCACCCGAATCCGACAGGCGCCCGGCGGGTGGGGTCGCCCGGTCACGCGATGTTGCTACGGGAGCCAACAGCGTTTCGGTGCATATGGCAAAGCCAACTACACCCCCGATCTCAGGCCTTACGACGGCTACATCTGCGAGACGTTCGACGCGCTCGCGCCCGACCCGGCGTTCTGGAGCGCGACAGTGAACGACCCCGCCGAACCGCTCTTTCCCCGCGTGAGGATATCCGATGGAGCGGGGGAAGGCATAGGCCTGTCCTTCGGTCCCGACGGAACGCCGTGGGTGACGTTCGCGCGTGTCATAAACCCGTTTCCCCCTGTCGGCCCCGCGGTCTTCTACATGACACACCCGACGGACCTCTTCGTCGGGGGCCTTAAACAGGAGTAGCCAGCAACTATCAGTGCCAGAAGAAGGGAGACGACCAGTGATAAAGATGCTCTACTGTATGAGGCGCCTGCCCGGCATCAGCCAGGAAGAGTTCGAAACCTACTGGCGCGAGAAGCACACGCCCGTGGCTTCCCGCCTGGCGCCCGCACTCGGACTGAAAAAATACGTCCAGACATGGACACTGGACGTGCCGTTTAATGAGATGCTCATGCGGTCGCGAAGCCTGGGCGAACGCTTCGACGGGGCGGGGGAGCTGTGGTGGTCGAACGTTGACGAGATGATCGACGCGCTCAGCGGCGACGCGGGGTTCGAAGCCAACCTGGAGATGCTGGACGATGAGGCTAACTTCATAGACTTCGCAAACTCGTGCGCCTGGATCTGCGAGGACCACGTGGTCTACGAGGCGGACCAGCCCTGAACGAGCGCATACCGGATGATTCCCGGATGCAGTGAGCCGGGTGCGCCTTACTCAGGGTGCCCGGGAGCCGGGTCGAAGCCTTTGTTTGCCAATTTCCCGTATTCGTGAAATTGGGGGTTGCTTTGGCCGGTTACTATACTAGAATCCATTCGCAGGTTGTGATGGACCAGGAACAGAGCCACCGATCTACCTCTCGCCGTGCATGAAAGGCGAACGCCGGTTCCGCCAGGTACCGGCGAATGGACTCCAGCCAGAGGAATATCCAGAAGGCGGAATGGTCGTTCTATCCTGACGCAGTGAAAGGGGTTGATGTTGGAGATGGCACACAGTCCCGCATACGAGCGCATCGAAGCGGCGGTAAAGCTCGAGAAGCTGCCGGACAGGGTTCCGTTTGTCCCGCTCCTCGACATGTTCGCATGTCGCTATGCGGGGGTCTCCCAACACGACCTGTTCTTCAGCGTCCGCAAAGCCGACCAGGCCGTACAGAAAACGCTGGACGACATGGGCCGCATCGACGGTTTCAGCCTTTCCTACGCGGGTTTGGCAAGCCTCTTGAGGCTCATGGCGCCCGCACCGCCCGTCATTCCCGGTCTGAACGGCGTCCCCGAAAACGCGACCTGGCAGTTCGTCGAGGTCTCGATAATGGGGCCTAATGAATATCGCCAGATAGGAGAGCGCGGCGCTATCCGCTGGATACTCGACAAGTCACGCGAGTCCCGGCCCGAGCTCAACACCCTCCCCGGCCTCGCGAAAGTGGGCGTTGGCGCTGCGTACGACGTGCTCCGGGTCCTCAAGTCGGTGCGGACCTGGAGGTTGAAGGGGGTAGAGCCGCTGGTCGGCATCAACATATCTTTTACGCCGATGGAGTACATCGCCATCATGCTGCGCTCGTTCAACGAGTTCATGCTCGACCTCTACAGGTACCCTGAAGACCTCAAAGAAGCGAGCAAAGCCCTGACGCCGATGTGGCGGATGTTGGGCCTTGCGCTGGTGGCGGCGACGGGAGTCAGGCGCGTGTTCCTCGGCGGAGCCAGGACCTGCTCCGGGGTCATCGGGCCAAAGCAGTTCGAGGAGCTGGCGCTGCCCGAGTGGCGTGGCATGAGCGAATTCTTCATCAAGTTCGGCATCACGCCGCTGCTGCATCTCGACGGCGACTGGACCGACTTCTTGCCCTACTTCAAGGATTTCCCCCGCGGCAAGTGCATCCTCAATCTCGATGGCGCGACCGACATCTTCAAAGCCAAGGAGATACTCGGAGACCATATGTGCATCATGGGGGACGTGCCCGCGACGCTGCTGAAGCTTGGCGAGCCCGACGAGGTCGACGACTACTGCAAGCACCTCATCAACGAGGTGGGCGAGGGCGGAGGCTTCATACTCGGCACCGGCTGCGCGCTCCCCATCGACGCCAGGCCCGAGAACGTCGCCGCGATGTTCGCCGCCGCCCAGCGCTACGGAAAGTACTAGCGCGATATCTCACACTCGCCTGTTCATCCCGGCCCACGTGGCTCGCTTCAGCAGGGGCATCGGCGTTTTTCTGTGTAACTTAGTGACGAGCAGGCCGGCGTTATAGGCCCTGTTTATCTTTCGGAACTCCTCGACTCCTTTCTGGTGGTCCATTACCGTCATTGCGGCTACCTTTCCCGAGACCAGCGCTCCGTGGACTCCAAAAGAAAGGAACCCAACGCTAGCGGAATCGTGGTTAAAGTTTCTAATGGCGTTGGAAACCTGGCCTCGCTTCCATATCTTCAACAGCAGAGCGATCTCGATATGTGTATCAATACCTGCCTACGTTGCAGCCCACACCCCTTTTGGCTATGATGAAATCGCAAGCCGATGCGAAAGGAGGATCGTGGAAAATCTAAGTGAAAAAGGCACAGATAAGGTGAAGAGGGGCCTGGCCCAGATGCTTAAGGGCGGGGTCATCATGGACGTCACGTGCGTCGAGCACGCGAAGATTGCCGAGGATGCGGGGGCCGTCGCGGTGATGGCACTAGAGCGCGTCCCGGCCGATATTCGCGCGGCGGGGGGTGTTGCGCGAATGGCGGACCCCGACGTCATCACCGGCATCATGGAGGCCGTCACTGTCCCGGTCATGGCAAAGTGTCGTATCGGCCATTTCGTCGAGGCGCAGGCACTCGAAGCGCTTGGCGTCGATTACGTCGACGAGAGCGAGGTGCTGACCCCGGCTGACGAGGCGCACCACGTAAATAAGGGAGATTTTACCGTCCCGTTCGTGTGCGGGGCCATCAACCTGGGCGAAGCGCTGCGGCGCATAAAAGAGGGTGCGGCGATGATCCGTACCAAGGGTGAGGCCGGCACCGGCAACGTGGTCGAGGCGGTCAGGCATATGCGCACCATCATGGGCGAGATAGCAAGGCTCACGGTGCTTCGAGAAGAGGAGCTGATGGCCGCGGCCAAGGAGATGAGCGCTCCTTACGACCTGGTGGTCGAAGTGGCGCGCACGGGCGAGCTTCCCGTGGTCAATTTCTCCGCCGGTGGGATAGCTAACCCCGCTGACGCCGCGCTGATGATGCAGCTCGGGGCCGACGGCGTCTTCGTAGGCTCGGGCATCTTCAAGTCCGAGGATCCGGCCGTGAGGGCCAAGGCGATCGTCCAGGCGACCACGCATTACGAGGACGCCGCGCTCATAGCCGATGTCTCGCGGGGTCTCGGCGAGGCGATGAAGGGCATCGAGATAAGCGAGATCGGCAAAGAAAACCTAATCCAGTTCCGTGGCTGGTAACGACATAACGATAGGTGTCTTAGCTCTCCAGGGCGCCGTTCGTGAGCACCTGGAGATGCTAGAAATATGTGGGGCCCGGGGGGTCGGCGTCAAGCGCCCTTCCGGGCTCAACGACGTAAGCGGGCTGATCATCCCTGGAGGAGAAAGCACCACCATTGGAAAACTAATTGATGAGTACGGCTTTGCCCCGGAGCTCAAGAAGGTGGGGGAGGCCGGAACGCCTATTTTCGGCACGTGCGCGGGGCTCATCGTGCTCGCGCGACGTGTTAAAGGCAGGCACGCGACGCTCCTCGGCTTCGTCGATGTGACCGTTGAGCGAAACGCGTTCGGACGGCAGGTCGACTCGTTTGAGCGGGATATCATGGTCTCGGGCATCGATGACGCGGATAGGCCTTTCCGGGCGGTGTTCATACGCGCGCCGGTGATAGAGGAGGCGGGGCCCGAAGTCGAGGTCCTGGCCAGAATCGACGAGGGCATCGTCATGGCGCGGCAGGGAACGTTCCTGGTGGGAGCTTTCCACCCTGAGCTGACCGGAGACGACAGGATTCACCGTCTGTTCGTGGACATGGTGAGACAAGCGGGATAGACTTCGGAGGCACGGGCGGGGGGACATGTTAGTGATTTCGCGGGATGTCCCGGGCCAGCGTATGAGTGACTCATCGAAGCCGGGTTCGGTGAGACCCGGCTCGAGGAAAGAGAACGAATATCGGATTGTTTTCAGAAGCGCGGGACGGAAGGCCGCGACGTGGAGGTAGGAGATGTCTGGGCACTCCAAGTGGCACTCGATCAAACATAAGAAGGGCAAAGAGGACGCGAAGCGAGGACAGCTTTTTGGCAAGCTCGCTCACAAGATAACGGTCGCGGCGCGTGAGGGCGGCGGCAACCCCGACGCAAATGCGGCGCTGGCTACAGCTATAGAGACGGCGCGCAAGTACAGCCTTCCCATGGACAACATCAAGAGGGCTATCGCCAAGGGCACCGGCGAGCTCAAGGGCGCGGGCGCGCTCGAGGAGATGAGCTTCGAAGGTTACGCAGAGGGCGGGGTCGCGGTCATAGTCGAGGTTTTGACCGACAATCGCAACAGGGCCGCCTCAGAGGTTCGCAGGGCGTTCACCAGGGCCGGCGCCAGGTTGGGAGAGACCGGGTCGGTAGCCTGGATATTCGAGAAGAAGGGCGTCTTCCTCGTCAAGAAGGATCCGGCCCACGACGAGGACGAGCTTCTTGAGATCGCACTCGAGGCCGGAGCGGACGACCTGACCTCCGAAGATGAGGAGTCCTGGGAGATAGTCTGCGACGTAGAGCAGTTCAGGAGCGTCCGTGACGCCCTTGCCGAGCACGGCATTGAAGCCGAGAGCTCGGAGATAACGATGGTTCCCAAGAACACGATCAAGCTCGACCGCGACAGCGCCAAGAAGGTGCTGCGCCTCATCGATTCGCTCGAGGAGATTGACGATGTCGGCGAGGTCTACGCAAACTTCGACATACCCGACGAGATCCTCGAGGAGGAGGCCGCTTCCCTTTGACATTGAGGGTTCTGGGCATAGACCCGGGAATCACCAACACCGGGTATGGGCTCGTGATCGAGGAGTCCGGACGCCCGATCGCCGGCCCTCACGGCGCTATAAAGACCTCAGCCTCCCAGGACATGGCCGACCGGCTTGATAAGCTATACCGGGAGGTCTCGAGGGTTATCGCCGAGCTTGAGCCCGACGTCGTCGTCCTCGAGCAGCTTTTCTTCAACACAAATCAGAAGACGGCGATAGCCGTCGGACAGGCCCGGGGAGTGATACTGCTCGCATGCCGGCACTCAGGCGCGCAGTGGGCCGAGTACACACCACTACAGGTCAAGATGGCGGTCGTGGGCAACGGCAACGCCAAGAAGGAACAGGTGGCGTACATGGTTTGCGCGCTCCTCGGCATGAAAGAGCGGCCTAAGACGCTACACGCGTGCGACGCGCTGGCGATGGCTCTTTGCCACCTGCAGTCGAGGCGCATGCGCGAGCTCACCGGTACGTGATGATGCGATGATCTCTTACCTCAAAGGCAAGCTGATAGAGAAGTCCGCCGAGCACATGGTGGTGCTCGTCGGCGGCATCGGGCTGGAGGTGCGGGCCCCCGCCGGCACCATCGACAGGGCGCCCGAGACGAGCGCCGACGTCTCGCTCTATACATACCTCTACGTGCGCGAAGACGCGTTGCATCTCTACGGTTTCGATTCGCCCAGGGCACGCGATCTCTTTACCAAGCTGATGAGCGTGTCGGGGTTCGGTTCGCAGAAGGCCCTTGCTGTGCTGTCGGTGTTCTCGCCCGAGGGTTTCGACGCCGTGGTCCAGCGGGGCGATGCCGAGGCGTTGACTATCATCAAGGGCGTCGGCAAGAAGGGCGCCGAGCGCCTGCTGCTCGAGATGAAAGACAAGATCGAGCCGGCTTCCGAAGACCTCACTGCCCTTCCGGTCGAGGCGCGCGGCCCGTTCCAGGAGGCCGCGGAAGCGCTGGTACAACTGGGTTACACGAGGCTCGAGGCCCACAACGCCTTGAGCAAATATTCGTTCGCCTCGGGAGACGCAAGCATCGAAGAGCTTCTCCAGTTCGCCCTCCGAAACATGGATCGTAGTTGATTGTGCATACAGGCCGGAGCCGGGCATTGAGATTAAACACTCGAGGGCGGTCTCCTAGGCCGCCCGGGTCCGAGGCTGAGAGACCCGGCTCGAGTGTGCGTGACGAAGAACATCAAGTGGAGCTGATTGGCGATTGACTGAAGATAGAGGCGGAATCACATCGGGCGCTCTCTCACCGGAAGAAAAAGCGGTGGATGTCAGCCTGAGGCCGCGCGCGCTCGGCGAGTTCATCGGCCAGAATGCAAACAAAGAGCAGCTCCGCATCTTCATCGAAGCCGCCAGGAAGCGCAAAGACGTGCTGGATCACGTTCTACTGTCGGGCCCTCCCGGCCTGGGAAAGACCACGCTCGCGAGCATCATCGCTAACGAGCTGGGGGTCAACACGCGGGCGACGAGCGGGCCCGCGCTCGAGAGGCAGGGAGACCTCGCTGCGATACTCACCAACCTCGAGGCCGGAGAGGTGTTCTTCATCGACGAGATACACCGTATGCCCCGCACCGTGGAAGAGATCCTCTATCCCGCGATGGAGGACTTCAAGATAGATATCATAATCGGCAAGGGACCGGGCGCTCGCTCGGTGAGGCTCGAGCTTCCACGTTTCACCCTCATCGGCGCAACGACGAGGGTGGGTCTCATGACCGGACCTCTACTCACGAGGTTCGGGGTGTCTATGAGGCTCGACTATTACCCCGTCAACGAGATGGAATACATCGTCAAGCGCGCGGCGGGCATCCTCGGCATTGAGATAGATGAGGGTGGGTGCCACGAGATCGCGCGGCGGTCGCGCGGGACGCCGCGCGTCGCAAACAGGCTTCTCAGGCGAGTGCGGGATTACGCGGAGGTCGAGGCGGACAGGGTCATAACAGAGGATGTCGCGCATGGAGCGATGGCCATGCTCCAGGTCGACAGCGTCGGGCTCGATGTGCTCGACCAGGCGATCCTCAGTGCGATAATTGACAAGTTCTCCGGCGG
>DATCGY010000052.1:0-37225 GCA_036508635.1 Candidatus Anoxymicrobiaceae bacterium | reverse complement strand
TATCGTCTCGACCATGTGCACCGGGATGCGTATGGTGCGAGCCTGGTCTGCGATAGCGCGCGTGATAGCCTGGCGTATCCACCAGGTGGCGTAAGTGCTGAATTTATAACCCTTGCCGTAGTCGAACTTCTCGACAGCGCGGATAAGGCCGAGGTTGCCTTCCTGGATCAGGTCGAGGAAGAGCATGCCGCGGCCGACGTAGCGTTTGGCAATGCTGACTACCAGGCGCAGGTTGGCCTCGACGAGTTTCTTCTTGGCTTCGAGCCCGTCGGCCTCGACCTCCTGCAGCTCCTGCACCTTGTCGGAGTTGAGCTTCTCGTCCGATGCGAGATGTGCAGAGGCTTCCTCGCCCGCTTCGATCCGTTTGGCGAGCGATACCTCCTCCTCGGCGGTCAACAGGGGGACCTTTCCGATCTCTTTGAGGTACATGCGCACCGGGTCGTTGGTGGCGGGCTGGACGGAGAGGTCGAGGTCTTCGCTGCTGGACTTTCCTCCCCCCTTGCGAGTCTCCTCCTCCATCTCTTCCTTGATCTCGTCGACCGCCTCGTCGGTTATCTCGATGCCCATGTCAGACAGTAACACGAATACGCTGTCCACCTGGTCCGGTGTCAGCTCTACCGATTTGAGCCGCTCTACTATCTCGTCGGTGGTCAGGAACCCGCGCTCCTTGCCCCAAGCGGCAAGCTCACGCACCTCAACGATATCGAGGTCTTTCCAATCTTCCGCCATGTGTCAGAAGTTCACATCCTCGCGGGCATCCATTGCCCGGTTCTAACTGTGGTCATAGGGAAACTGCTCCCTGATGACCTGCTGGATCTCCAATAGGCGGGCGCACAGCGCCTCGTACTTCTTTGGCTCTAATCTGGGGTTGATCTTGCTTATCTCGAACTCTATACGTCGTTTTTCTCTCTTGAAGAAGTTCAGCTGGAGCATCTCGAATACCTTGTGCTCATACCCCGGACTGCAGTCCGGAACAGGCTCCATAAGGAGACGTGTAACCCTGGCTCTCAGGGCGTCATCACCTAGCCGCTCGAGCATGCCCCTAACAAAGCTATCAAATTCAGCCAGTAAATCCTTTTCGTCACAGACCACGAATTCCTTTAACATCTCAAATATTTTTTTATTGCCTCCGTCCGTGAAATAGTCCTCGTCGAGATATGCCTGTTCCAGGAGCACTTCAGGGTCGTTCAACAGAACCTGCAATGCCTCGTTTTCGACTTTATCCCACATCGCCTGGGGCCTGGCGTCGCCCCCGGGCTGCCTTCCTCTCGACGGTCCGCTCTTGACCGCCTGGCGCATGTACACCTCGACGGTCTCCTCTGGCATGTCGAGGAGGCCACCGACGAGTCGTACAAGCTCGTTACGGACCGGGCGAAACTCATCCACGGAGACCCGGCTCAGGACCGGCACACAAGCAGCCATTGCTCGCTGCCGCCCCATCGCCGTGGTCGTATCGCAGCCCTCCACGATCTTGCGGAGTGAGAAATCCAGCAGGGGCTCGGCGCGCTCCTTGCGCACGGCGAAAGCCTCAGACCCGTTCTTCTCTACCAGGCTCGCCGGATCTTCTCCCTCAGGGAGAGTAACGACAAAAACGTCGATCGGGAACCTGTTGAAAAATTCAAGCGCCCGTCTGGCCGCGTCGATTCCTGCACGATCGGCGTCAAAAGCCAGGTATACACTATCGCTTACGCGCGCCAGCAGGTCGAAGTGGTTTTCGGTAAGGGCGGTGCCCAGTGTCGCGACCACGCCGCCCACTTCTGCCTGCCTGAGAGCCAGGAGGTCGGTGTATCCTTCGACTACGATCGCTTCGCGAGTGTCCTGCATTGCGGCTCGAGCCTGGAAGTAACCGTACAGAGTGTAACCTTTTCTGTAGATGGGGGTCTCGGGCGAGTTCAGGTACTTGGGCTCGTTGTCGGAAGACTGCCCGGGAAGGGTTCGCCCCCCGAACGCGACAGCCCGTCCCCTGTGGTCCAGTATCGGGAAGACGACCCGGCCCCTGAAAACATCGTATACGCCCTGGCCGGAGCCCTGGCCTTGCGCGCGCTCGCGGCAGAGCCCGACCGTCACCATGTCGGCCGGGGTGAAGCCTTTCTTGGCCAGAAACCCCGCCAGGTTCTCCCAGCCCTGCGGGGCGAAGCCTATCTTGAACTCGTCGATGATGCGGTCACCGAAGCCGCGCTGGGCCAGGTACGCCCGGGCGCTCTTGCCCGCGTCAGACTCTTTCAGGAGGTAATGGTAGTACTCGGTGGCGGTCTGGTTCAGCTTGAACAGGCCATCTTTCTCGAGCCTTCCTTTCAGGTCCGCCTCTGAACCGGCGTCGTAGGTCAACTGGTATCCCAACCTGTCCGCGAGGCGCTCGACCGCCTCGGAGAACTTCAGCCCCTCAAGCTTCATGACGAAATCGAAGACGTTGCCGCCGACCTTGCACCCGAAGCAGTGGAACAAGGCCTTTGCGGGGTCGACGTAGAACGAGGGGTCTTTCTCTTTATGGAATGGACACGGACCGCGGAACTGGCGCCCGGACTTCTTCAACGGGACGTACTCGTTGATGAGTTGGACTATGTCGGTGCGCTCGCGTACCGTCTCGATATCCGTATTTCTGATTCGGCCGCCGGCCATAGTCTTGTGCTACCTCGTGAGAGTCGTTCTTGGACGGCTCGCCGCCGCCAGATAATCACTTCTTTGACTACTGCGTCGTAACCTTTGGAGTCATTCCGGGCCAGGCGACCTTTGCGCTAGACCATCCAGGAGCGTGGCAGGAAGAACTCGTTGAACTTCGCCAGCGCGTAGCGGTCGGTCATGCCGGCGACATAATCGCATACCCTGGTGGGAAGGCTCTCACCCTCTCCGGGCTGGTACTCCGGGGGCATCTGCTCGGGATGTTCCAGATAATGCTCGCCAAGCGACTTGAGCACGTATACCGCCTTGTCCTCTTCGGTCTTGGCGATCGAACCTATGTAAACCTCGTCGAAGAGGTACTGCCTGAGCTCGTTCATGAGCGCGGCGATCTCTTCGCTGAGGCGGATGGTGTCCGAATCGAGGCTGTTTTCGACCATGTTGTGGGCCAGGGCGTCGATACGCTGTCCGGGAAACTGGCCCAAGACCATGATGGGCTCCTCGGGAAGGTCCTCTGGCTTTATCAGCCCGGCCCGAAGCGCGTCGTCGATATCGTGGTTTATGTAGGCGATGCGGTCGGCCGTACGCACGATCTCGCCTTCGAGGGTCGATGGCTTCGTATCCCCTGTGTGGCTGAGTATCCCGTCCCGGACCTCCCATGTGAGGTTCAGGCCTTTGCCCTGGTATTCCAGCACCTCGACCACGCGAAGGCTCTGAACGTTGTGATGGAACTGCTCGGCGCCCGGAAGGAACTCGGAAAGCGCGCTCTCACCTATATGGCCGAAAGGCGTATGCCCGAGGTCATGTCCGAGCGCTATCGCCTCCGTGAGGTCCTCGTTGAGCCGCAGGGCGCGAGCTATGGTGCGCGATATCTGGGCGACCTCCATTGTGTGGGTCAACCGTGTGCGGTAGTGGTCCCCCTCGGGCGCCAGGAAAACCTGCGTCTTGTGCTTCAGGCGCCTGAACGATTTGCAGTGGACAATGCGGTCGCGGTCTCGCTGGTAGTCCGTGCGAATGGAGCAAGGCTCCTCGGAACGCTCTCTGCCTCGAGTGTTCGCGACCAGCGCGGCGCGGGGTGACAGAGTTTTTTTCTCGAGCTGTTCCGTCTGCTCGCGTATCGTCATCTTTTCACTGCCTCCACGAGGCCTTCGGCCAGCACGCGCCCTCGAGAGCGCCTTTGAATGGGGGTCAGGTCTTTTATTGTTTACGAACCGAACACAAGCTGATTTAGCACACCGCAATCGTAAACAATAAAAGACCTGACCCCCATATTTCCTTATTGGTTGTCTTCCAGGGCTGCCTGGGCCGCCGCGAGCCGGGCTATCGGGACGCGGAACGGGGAGCAGGACACGTAATTGAGCCCGATACGGTGGCAGAACTTGACGGAGATCGGCTCGCCGCCGTGCTCGCCGCAGATGCCGAGCTTGATGTTTTCCCTGGTGCTTCGACCGCGCTCGACGGCGAGCTTCATCAGATCGCCCACGCCTTCCTGGTCGAGGCGCTGGAAAGGGTCGACCTCGTAGATGTCCTTTTCAATGTACGTCGGCAGGAAGCCCCTGACATCGTCGCGGGAGATCCCGAACGTCGTCTGGGTGAGGTCGTTGGTCCCGAACGAGAAGAACTCGGCGTTCTCGGCTATCTGGTCGGCGACCACGCATGCGCGCGGTAGCTCGATCATCGTTCCCACCATGTAGGCGAGCTTGACCCCCTTTGAGGCGATCACCTCGTCCGCGGCGCTTACGGCCATCTCCCGGGTGACCTGCATCTCCCTGGCGGAGCCGACGAGCGGGATCATTATCTCGGGCTTTACATCGATGCCCTCGCTCTTGACCTGGCACGCGGCCTCAATGACAGCCTTTACCTGCATCTCGTAGATCTCGGGATAAGTGATGCCAAGGCGGCAACCGCGATGCCCCAGCATCGGGTTAGCCTCCTTGAGGCGCCTGTTGCGCTCCTCGATATCGCTGACGCTCATGCTACACTCGTTCGCGACGGCGAGGATGTCCTGCTCCGTGTGAGGCAGGAATTCGTGCAGCGGTGGGTCGAGCAGGCGTATGGTCACCGGGCGCTCGCCCATGACCCGGAATATTCCGATGAAGTCTTCCTTCTGCATCGGGAAGAGCTTGTCGAGCGCGACCCGGCGGCCGGCCTCGTCCTGCGCGAGGATCATCTGGCGCACCGCGAGGATGCGGTCGCCGCCGAAGAACATGTGCTCGGTGCGGCAGAGACCGATGCCCTCGGCGCCGAACGCGATGGCCTGCTCGGACTGCCCTGGCGTATCGGCGTTGGTGCGGATGTTGATCTTGCGTATGTTGTCGGCCCAGCCGAGGAACGTCACGAAATCCTGGAAGACCTCGGAATCGCCGGGCTTGAGCGTATTCTGGAGGAGGACCTGCTCGACCTCCGAGGGGAGCGTCTCGATCTTGCCGAGGTACACCTCACCCGCCGTGCCGTCGATCGAGAGCCAGTCGCCTTCCTTGACCTCGTGGACCTTGCTGTCGGACTTTATCCGGACGATCCTGGCCTCGTAATCCAGGTCGAGCGCGGCGCATCCGACGATGCAGACCTTGCCCATCTGGCGAGCCACAAGTGCCGCGTGCGAGGTCGCCCCGCCAAACTGGGTCAGAAAACCCTCAGCGGCAGCCATTCCCTTGATGTCCTCGGGGCTGGTCTCGTGACGCACCAGCAGCAACTGCGCGGACGGATCCTCCGTCTTGCGCTCGTGGGCGTCCTCCGCGAAGAACACGACCTGGCCGGTCGCCGCCCCGGGGCCGGCCTTGGTGCCGGTCGCGATCATGCGGCCTTCTTTGCCGGCTTTCGCCTTCTCGACCGGGTTGAATACCGGGCGCAGAAGGTCGTTGAGGCCCTCGGGCTCGACTCGCGAGACTGCTTCCTCGGGGGTAATCAGCCCTTCTTTCTCCATGTCGACGGCGATCTTGACGGCGGCGAAGCCTGTACGTTTGCCGTTCCTGGTCTGGAGCATCCAGAGCTTCTTCTCCTGGATGGTGAACTCGAAGTCCTGCATGTCGCGATAATGCTCCTCGAGGACGTTCCTGATTCGCGTGAGCTCGTCATAAGCCTCAGGAAGCTCGTCGTGGAGCTGCTCGAGCGGAAGTGGGGTTCGGATGCCCGCGACTACGTCCTCGCCCTGCGCGTTCATTAGAAACTCGCCGAAGACGAGGTTTTCGCCGGCGGCGGGGTTTCGCGTGAAGCCCACGCCGGTCCCGGACGTCTCGCCGATGTTACCGAACACCATCGCCTGCACGTTTACCGCGGTGCCCCAGTCGGAGGGGATGTTGTTCATCCTGCGGTACGTGACGGCCCTGTCGTTGTCCCACGAGTCAAAGACGGCCAGGATAGCGCCCTTGAGCTGCTCTTTGGGGTCCTGGGTGAAATCGGTGCCCTTGCGCCTCTTGATCTCGGCCTTGAACTGGCCAACAAGGTCTTTCAGGTCGTCGGCGGTGAGCTCGTTGTCGAGCTCGACCCCGGCGGCTTCCTTCTTGGCATCGAGCAGCACGTCAAACGGGTCGCGCTCCTCTTTGCTCTCCGGCTTGAGACCGAGGACGACGTCGCCATACATCGCGGCGAAACGCCTGTACGAGTCGTAAGCGAACCTCGGGTTGCCGGTCTTGGCGGCGAGCCCCTCGACCGACTTGTCGTTCAGACCCAGGTTGAGAACGGTGTCCATCATGCCGGGCATGCTCGCTCGCGCGCCGGAGCGCACCGACACCAGCAGCGGGTCTTCGGAGTCGCCGAGCTTCTTGCCCATCTTCTTCTCGAGCGTGGCAAGGTGCTCTTCTATCTCCTCCGCCAGCCCCGGGGGATACTCGCCGTTCTTGGAGTAGTAGACACACGCCTCGGTTGTAATGGTAAACCCGGGAGGAACGGGGATCCCCATGCCGGTCATCTCGGCCAGGTTGGCTCCCTTGCCCCCAAGAACGTTCTTCATATCTTTATTGCCTTCTTCGAAGTCGTAGACGTGCTTGGTGCCCACGATTATTCCCTCCTTGTGCCATTCCTTGATAGCCGCTATCCATCGCCAGGTAAACCTGGCAAAAATATTGCGCGACCGGCGCGCTAGTCCCAGGTAAGCCTGGAGAAATCCGCGACCCTGTTGAACAGGGCGTCGATGCGCGCCAGGAGCGACAGCCTGTTGCCGCGGACCACCTGGTCCTCGGCCATTATCAATACGTCGTTAAAAAGCCTGTCAACGGGCTCGCAAAGCGGCTCGATCGAGGCGGCCGCTCCCTTGAAGTCCAGCATCTCCAGAGCCGCGGCAGCGGCTTCCTCTGCAGCGACGAGCGCGGAGAACACCTCAAGCTCCACTTCCTCGGTGAACAGAGTCTCGTCCACGCCGCCGGTATCCTGCCCCTTCGAGAGGTTATGGCAACGCTCGAAGGCCGTGTAGAGCTTTGCGAGGAGCCCCGATTCGCGGGCTTCGATGAGGGCGTCCAGGCGCCTTTGCGCCGAGAGCGGGACATCCCAGTCGACTGCCAGGACCGCGTCGACCAGGTCGTAGCGATAGCCGTCCTCGGTGAAAAAGACCCGTTCTCTGGCCACAAAGAAGTCCGATAAGGCTTTTTCGGCCTCCGGGGTCCACGAGAAGCCGTGGGCCTCCGCCTCAAGTTCAGCCGCCGATACACGGACCATCTTGCTCACCGAGAGGTCGAGGCCGCGATCGATTATTATCATCAGCATGCCCAGGGCCTGCCGGCGCAGGGCGTAAGGGTCTTCAGAGCCCGTGGGGACGTGCCCGAGCCCGAACGATGCCGCCAGGTTGTCGGCCTTCTCCGCCAGGGCGAGCAGTGCCCCTTCGGTCGTCTCGGGAAGAGAATCGCCCAGCCTGCGTGGCAGGTACAGCTCGCCTATCGCCTCGGCGACTTTTTCGTCCTCACCGGTCAAACTCGCATATATCGAGCCCACCGTCCCCTGCAACGCGGGGAACTCAATGACCATGTGAGTCACTAGGTCGCATTTCGACAGCAACGCGGCGCGGCGAGCGCGCTCCACGAGGCCTTCGTCCTGTTCGATGTCGAGCGCTGTCTTCTGCACCAGTAGCGCGAGCCTTGCCGATTTCTCGGCCATGCTGCCTAGCTCGGACTGGTAGACGACGTGCTCGAGGTCAGCCATCCTGTCAGCCAGGGGGCGCTTGAGGTCCTCCTCGAAAAAGAACTCCGCGTCCGCGAGACGCGCGGCGAGGACCCTCTCGTGCCCGCGGCGGATTATGTCTTCGCTCACCGGGTCGCCGTTGTGCACCGCGAGGAAGCCGGCCTTGAGGGCGCCCGACCTGTCTTCGACAGGGAAATACCGCTGGTGCGCCTGCATGGCGTGGACGAGTACCTCGCGCGGCAGCTTGAGGAAACGCTCGTCGAACTTGCCTAGCACGATTCCGGGCCACTCGACAAGCATCACGACCTCTTCGAGTACGTCGTCATCGAGCATGGGAATTGCATCAGCTTCGCCGCACACCAACTCTGCCGTGCGGACGATCTGCTCAAGTCTCGCCTCGTGGTCGACCATCACGAAGGCTTCTCGCAAGAGGTGCTCGTACTCGTGGGGGCGCTTTATCCCGATGGCGCCTTCGGAGAGATAGCGGTGTCCGTAAGTGACGTCCGAGGACATCAGCTCGCCGAACCCAAAATCGATTACATGCCCGTCGAACAGGGCCACCAGCCAGCGCACCGGGCGGCTGAAGCGCTCCTCGCCGCTGCCCCACCGCATGGATTTCTTGAACCGCAGCGACGAGACGATCTCGTGGAGCACAGCCGGCAAAGCCTCCGCTGCCGGCTTGCCGGACTCCTCAGTGACCACGAAGACGTAGCTCCCCCTGTCGGTGTCCCGCACCAGGAGGTCTTCCTCGCCTACACCCTGGGAGCGAGCGAACCCGAGCGCGGCTTTTGACCAGGTGCCGTCCTCGTTACGCGCCGCGGAGAGAGGCGGACCTTTGCGGTTTGTGACCTTGGGCTCAGTAAGCTCGTTGAGGCCCCGGATGCTGACGGACAGCCTGCGGGGGCTCGCCAGCACGTAGGACTCCTCGAAGACGAGGCGCTCTCTATCGAATAGCTCGGGGACAAGGCGTTCGATCTGCCCGATGGCGTCGTATGCGGCCGAGGCGGGCAGCTCTTCGGTCCCTATCTCCAAAAGTAGTTCAGCCATTGCTTTCTCTTTGTTGTCCAGCTCCTTAGTGGAGCCGATAACCGTCTTGCTCTGTCCTCGGGCGGTCGCACGCGGGCTGCCGAGCTTTGCGGCTTTAAGCACCCTTCAACAGAGGGTAGCCTTCTTCTTCTCGCCACCTCAGGAACTGTTGCGCGCATGCGCGTGCGAGCGCGCGCACCCTGGCGATGAACCCGGTGCGCTCGGTCACGCTAATCGCGCCGCGCGCGTCGAGCAGGTTGAACACGTGCGAGCACTTAAGGCACGCGTCGTATGCCGGGTGCAGGAGCCCCTTTGCGATCAATGCTCCCGCCTCCGCCTCGAAATCGGAGAATATCCTGTACAGGAGCGCGGTATCGGCTTCCTCGAACGCATAGCGCGACCACTCCACCTCGGCCTGCCGGAACAGCTCGCCGTAGGTGACATCGTCGCTCCAGGCGATGTCAAAGATATTGTCGATATTCTGGACGTACATCGAGATACGCTCGAGTCCGTACGTTATCTCGGCGGAGACGGGGCGGCAATCGAAGCCCCCGACCTGCTGGAAATAGGTGAACTGCGTTATCTCCATGCCATCGAGCCAGACCTCCCAGCCCAGGCCCCAGGCCCCCAGTGTCGGCGACTCCCAGTCGTCCTCGACGAAACGGATATCGTGCTCCTCTGGGGCTATGCCCAGGGCGTAGAGGCTCTGGAGGTAGAGGTCGATTATGTCCGGAGGCGACGGTTTTGATATGACCTGGTACTGGTTGTGCTTGCCGACCCTGTTCGGGTTCTCGCCGTAGCGTCCGTCCGTCGGCCTCCTGCTGGGCTGGACGTACGCGACGCGCCACGGCTCAGGGCCCAGGCACCGCAGCAACGTGGCCGGATGAAAAGTGCCCGCTCCGACCTCGAGGTCGTAAGGCTGGGCAAGCAGGTAGCCTCGCTCGGCCCAGTACCCCTCCAGCGTGAGTATCACCTGCTGCATCGTCAGCGCCATCTACAAGACTCCAGTCACAATCAAAGCGCGAAAACGGGTCTGACCCCAGGTGTTGCGCTGTTATCGTACGGTGCTTATTTTACGACGAAACTCGCGATCAAAGGATAAAAGCCAAAGCCTATCAAAGCGGCGAGCATCGAGTATTCTAACCCCTTCTTCCAAAAAACGTAACCCATGATGACGACGGGCAGCGCGAGTCCGAGAGAGTAGGCCGCATGCTGGGCGGCTGAATGAACGGAGCTCCCGACATTGAGCCATATGAATCCAAACGCGAGCAGGGCGGCCCCGAGGATGCCTCCCCAGTGCGGCTCGACGCGAGTGCGGTCGTTGTATCGTGTGAAAACCCAGACGAGCACCGGCACGGCTACCAGCACAAAAAGGACGAAAAAGAACATCCCGTCGTTAAACGAGCCAAGCATCTCCTTGTAGAGCGGGTACCTGGTGTTGATGGTCCCGTTCGTCTTCACAACGTTGTTTATGAGGATCGAGCTGATCCGCGCGTTCAGATACAGGGGAGCGATGATCAGGACTCCCGCGGGAATCGACCACGTGGCGAAAGGCAGCAGGTCAGGGCTCCTGATGCCCTCCCCTCCGAGCGATTTGTCGAGGACAGGCGTGCGGAGGTCCGTCCTCCTCAATATGTTGAGGCCGAGAAACGCGAAAATGGCCGACTGTATCGCACCGAACAGCACGCTTATGACGATAACGCTGGTGGTGGGAGCCTTTGGCGCCGCTGGCTTGTCCTTGGAGTGCTTTTTCTGCTCAGCCGCTGTCGGGTACTTCTTCTCGAAAGCCGCAACCTGCTTTTTGTACTCGACCACCTGGGCTTTGTACTGGACGTTGCCCTCGGCCTGGGTCAGCGGGAAGCGTGCCAGCGCCACGACGGCGATAATCGCCAGCAAGGCCAACATCACCTTGGCCTCGAGGGTACCCTTTCTCACGAGGTTCCACGACTCGACCTGCTTCTGGTCGCCCTTTGCGGACTGCTTAGCCGCGCCTTGAGTTGGCCTGGTGGTAGCGGTGGGGCGCCTGGCTGGAGCGGTTTTAGGGGGCTCGATCTTCTTGCCCTTTGCGTATGTGGACTTACGAGCGCCCGCCGGTTTCTTCTTTTTCTTCTGGGCCACTGATACCGTGCCTTTCGTTTTCCGCCTATTCTATAATAGATGGGAGCCGAATCGGGTCTGGAGCATAGAACAGCAATTCCACATGGACATCAAGCCACTGGGGCTGGGGAAAAGGGAGGCAATCGATGTTTGATTTTATGATGACCGATGAGCAACTCGCCCTCCAGGAAGAAATCCGCGACTTCACGCGTTCGATCGACCGCCAGTACCTGCTCGACATGGACGCCGAAAAGATACAGTACCCGAAGGAGATACTCCTCGGTGCCGCCGAACGCGGCCTGCTGGGCCTGCGGTTCCCGAAAGAGTACGGCGGTCGCGGCCTCGGGTGGCTCGAGGAGTGCGTAGCCATCGGCGAGATGGCTACACTCGGGATCCCCCCGGCTTGCCTTTACTCGCTCGTCTCGATCGTCGGCGAGTGCACGAACGAATTCGGCACCGAGGAACAGAAAAAGAAGTACCTTAAGCCCACCTGCGAGGGCAAGCTCTTCTGCTCCGAGGCTCTCACCGAGCCACGTGGCGGCTCCGACTTCTTCGGCGCCACCACTATCGCGAAGCGAGACGGGGATTTCTATGTGTTGCACGGGCAGAAGCGTTTCATAGTGGGCGCCGAGGGCGCCGACTATTTCATGGCCTACGCAAAGACCGACCCCGATGCGGAGCCGCGCGACAGCATCTCCTGCTTCCTTGTGGATCGCGACGACGACGTCGAGGTCAAGCACGTCTACGGGCTCATGGGGGCACGCGGCGGAGGCACCGGTCGCGTTTTGTTCCGCGACACCCGCGTACCCGTGGAGAACCTCGTGGGGGGTCTGAACCAGGGCGGCAGGATATTCTATCGCATGATGATTCCCGAGCGTCTCACCTCGGCCGCGGGTGCCCTAGGGGCGGCCCGGGCGGCGATAGAGATCGCCATGCGCTATACGACCAGGCGAAAGGCGTTCGGCGTCCCGATAAAGAACTTCCAGGCGGTGTCTTTCAAGGTCTCGGAGTCTATCACGCAACTCGACGCGGCCCGGGCGCTCGTATTCGCCACGGCCAGCGCTATCGACAGCGGAAAGGTGTCCGCCGGCAGGTTGCGGAGAATGGTCTCCGAATCCAAGAAGTTCGCAACCGAAGCTTCCTGGGCCGTCATCAACCACTGCATGCAGGCAATGGGCGGCATAGCCTACACAAACGTCTACCCCATCGAGCGGATGCTGCGCGACTGCAGGCTCATCATGATATGGACCGGCACAAACGAGATTATGAACCTCATCATCCAGCACGAGTTATACAAAGAGATGGCCGACGGCAAAGCCGCTGGCCGTGATGTTGAATTCGACGCCCTCGAAGCCTACAACGACGAAGAAAAAATCTACGAGTGACGTTCTACTGGGCGGGCCAGGGTTTGACGTTGGCGGGAGGCTCGAGGTTGAGCTTTTCGTTGTATTTGCTCAGGGTGGTCTGCTGCTGGCTTTTGACCCGGTCACCCGCCTCGGCATAGCCGAGCTTTATCAGGTCTTCTGAGGCGCGCACCTCGAGCATGGCGCTTGATCTCTTCATATAGCTGTCTTTCTTCCTGATGTAGAAATCGAACACGGCTTTCAGGTCGGTAAGCTCATCGACAGTCCGGATCTGCTTGCCAGTCGTGGGGTCTTTGAGAAGGTCGGTGATGCCGGGCAGCTTGACCAGCTGTTTCATATCAGGCACGGCCTGTAGATGGTAGCATCCCTCACCGTCTATACTCATATCTCCGAGCTTGGTGAGCGTCTTGAAGTACTTGATGTACTGGGAGATCGAAAGCGTCTGCGTCACGGGCGTCGGAAGCTGAAACGACTGCGGCATCTCGTACCACGTTCCCGCCAGTTGGACGTACAGCTTTTTCTCGACCTGCAGCGCGGTGACCGGCACGCCAGCCGTCAGGTCGAGAGTAACCTGGAGGTTGCCCGTCTTCTGATCGACGTCGCCCTTAGAGTCGCTGGTGTACTTCTGTTTGCCCACCTTGCCGTTCTGGATAGGAGCACGCGGCAACTGAGTGCTGGAGGAAATGACGAAGTGCAGAGTGTCTATTTTCTCCGAGGCACGCATGCTGTCTTTGGCGATCTGTTCGGCGCTCGGGCTGGAGCATCCAACCGCGAAGATCGCGAGCGGAACCACCAGCAAGACGATTACGAGCGGGACCAGCAGCTTTTTCAACACGTTCTTATACCTCCGAATCCATTATCGATAACAAGCGCCGACCTACGCAGAAGCTTCACATATTATAACGAGTGGCAGCGTCCACAGATACCGGATTCGTTAACCTCGAATCGCCGGCCCCCGGGACGCTCTCAGGCGACACGCTCGAGCGTTACGGTCACACGACCTGGAACGTCCTCGATCCAGGTGGTCCGCACGATACTCCCGGTCCAGGCCTCGTAGATGCCGGCGACCCTTCCGGCCACGATACCGGGGTGGAACGGGTTGTCTATGGCTATGACGACCTTGCCGCCTTCCAGGTTAGCCCGGACGGGGTTGCCCGTACCCATCCAGGGGAAGTCGTGGAACATGTCTAGTATGCTGCTGCCCGGCGGCACCGTCTCGCGCACGTTTGAGGCCTCGCGCGTGTATTTCTGTTCGAGGCCCTCCATCAATCCGGGCAGCGCGGCCCCGAACTCCCTCGAGAGCTCACGTACGACGGCGTTAAAGCTTTGCACCGGCATGGCAACCAGCCGCACTCCCGTCTTCGAATGCCGGAGAATGCCCTTCTCGAAGTTAAGGTAGATGCTGCCGGTCACGGCGATGGGCACGCCGCAGCGCGTGCACTTCTCCATCTGGACGTTGCCTGGACGGTATTGAATCTCTTCGAGTGCGAACTCCTCCTCAACCGGAGGCTCCTCGCTCACCTTCTGGATAGTGACTATGTACTCGTCGGCCTTGATGCGCTGCCAGCCCGCCTGGACTCCGACCCGCTCCATGAACTCGAACACGCCAGCGCCGTCGCCCGCGATTAATGGGACGGAGTGTGGATCCATGAGAAGGACCCTCGAATGATCCCCGCTGTGGTATTCGTAGACCTCAGCGCGCCCCATGCCTAGCCCGGCCATGTAGTTGAAAATATACTTGCTTGTGGCCTTGATGGCCGCCTCGGGCCTGATCAGCTTCCCTCTTGGAGCCTTCGCGAGAAACGCGGGGAGGAGCGTCTTGATGAACCGCTTGCCGACCTCTTTCTCGGCGCGGTAGACCAGAGGATCGACCGGGGAGTTCATCAGCCGGGAAACCCCGTCGTAGAGCGAGCGCAACTCGTCAACCTCGATATATACGAGGCGAGTCCTCGCCGCATCCCTTCCGATAATCGTACCGTCAGACGTCCAGGCGAGGAACTTCCCGTATGGGACGGGAAACCCACAGCCCTTGCAGTACCTCATCGAGACCACCTTTACGCGGCGCCATGGTTCTCAAGCATTATCGTGGGCATAAGAAGCCCTCCGCTCCGGCAATAAATACTCTCGCTTAGATTATCGATTTTGGAGCAGCCTGAGTTTAGCAGCATTTATCCGTGGGAAAAGGCCTGCCGGCAGCTTGTTCCAGGCATTGGCCCCAGAGCGCCGACTCGCAGGTCTAAGCGCAGGGGATGTAGTAGAATACATCGGGCAGTATGGCTCATCGGCCCATCACCCCACAATACTGGAAGAGATGACGGGTGGGTTGCCTTGGACGGTTACGCCGGCAAGTTCCTGAATCTGAATTTGAGTGACGGAAGTGGCAAAGACTTCGTCATGCCCGAGGAAGAAGTACAGAAGTACCTCGGCGGGCGGGGTTTCGGAGTCTGGCTGCTTTTAAACGGGTTGGAGCCTCACGCGGAGCCGCTGTCTCCAGAAAACGTACTGGTGATTGCTACCGGGCCCCTTACGGGCCTGGGCATACCGTCACTCAATCACGCGGTCATCTGCACAAAGTCGCCCCTCACCGGCACCATAACCTGCGCCTCCCTCGGCGGCAACTTCGGCGTAAAGCTGAAGTCCTGTGGTTACGATGGCCTCATCCTGAGAGGAAGGTCCCCCCGTCCGGTAATCATCGATATCACCGCCGGCAAGTGGAAGATACGCGACGCCGGCAAGCTGTGGGGGCAAAACGTGGTCCGCACCCTCGAGCTCCTCGAGAGCGACGTCGCCGGCACCATCTGCATAGGGCCTGCCGGAGAGAATATGGTCAGGTACGCGACCATCGCCTCCGGAGAACATACGGCCCAAAGGGGCGGAACCGGCGCCGTCATGGGTTCCAAGCTGTTGAAAGCGATACGTGTCGGCGGCTCGTACCAGACTCCCGTGTTCGACCGCGACCGGCTCGGGAAGCCGGTCACTTCGGTTAAGTTGAAGCTGAAAGAATCGGCTGACAGTTTCCCAAGGTACGGTACGGCAGGGAATGTAGAGATCTCGCACGAGAAGGGCGTGCTGCCGACGCGCAATTTCAGCATGGGTTCTTTTGACCGCTACCTAAAGATAAGCGGCGAGGCGCTTCGTGAGGGAATACGCCGGAAGGGGCTCTCCTGTCCCGGGTGCCCGGTAGACTGCGCTACCGAGATGAAGATTGCCACCAAGACCGGGACTATGCGCGTGAAGGGGCCCGGCTACCAGCCGCTGGTCATGCTGGGCAGCAACCTGATGATCGACGACCTCGACAGCATCGTCCGCAACAACTACGTCTGCTACCTGCTCGGCATGGACCCCATAAGCCTGGGCGGCACGCTGGCCATGGCCATGGAGCTATCTGAGAAAGGGCGCATCGACCTTCCGCTCCACTTCGGCAGTGCCCGCGAGGTCGGCCCTCTCCTGCCGCTGATCGCGACACGAAGAGGGCCGGGTGATGAGCTCGCTAATGGCGCGGCGAGCCTTGCGCAGAAGTACGGCTACGGGGACCTCGCGATGGTCGTCAAGGGCATGGAGCTCCCGGGGTACGACCCGAGGGGGGCTTGGGGCCAGGGACTGGCCTATTCGACGTGCCCGTCGGGTGGAAGCCACATCGGGTCGATGATGGTCTCCCCGGAGGTGCAGGGCAAACCCGCCGCCATACCCGGAACGAGCCCATCGGGCAAAATCAAACTGACCGTCTTTGCCCAGAACCTGTTCACTTCACTGGACTGCATGGTTGCCTGCCACAAGGCGTGCTACTGCACGCTCGTCGTTCCCGCCTGGGTCGCGGGCTTGCCGGAATCGCTCACGGGTTTCTTCGCCGGCCACGTGCCCGGACTGTCCTCCTCGATGGTCGACTTTTCGGATTATTGCCAGGCCGTCTCTTTCGTAACAGGCATCAAGTACGGCCGAAACACCGTGCTCCGCATAGGTGAGAGGACGTTCAATCTCGAGAGGCTGTTTAATCTCAGGGAGGGCCTCACGAGCAAAGACGACATACTGCCACTACGGTTTATCGGAGAACCTTTCCGCGAGGGCCCCATCTCCGGCAAAGTCGCCCCCCTACCCAAGATGTTGCTCAAGTATTACAGGCTCAGGGGTTGGAACGAAGTCGGCATCCCCACCGAACGCCAACTCAAGAAACTCTCCATCGACGAACAGTTCTAAGAGACTTCAAAAAGATGGGGTCAGATCTGACCCCGGAATTTCAACCCCGGGTTTTCAGGCCAGGGCGCCGAATTTGCGGGTTCGGAGGTTGTATTCTTCGATTGCGGCCATGAGGTGATCGCGGCGGAAATCCGGCCATAGGGTTGGGACGAAAATGAGCTCGGCATAAGCGAGTTCCCAGAGAAGGAAGTTGCTGGTGCGCATCTCTCCGGCAGTGCGGATCATCATATCGTACGCGGGGACGTCGGGAGCGTACAGATGCTTTTCGATGGTCTTTTCGTTTATGCTCCGTGGCTTGAGCTTGTCGTCAGCGACCTCCTCGGCGATCGCACGCATCACATCGACTAGTTCCGCCTGCCCGCCGTAGTTGTAAGCGATGTTCAACTTGAGCCCTGTGTTTTTCTTTGTCAGCTCGACCGTCTCATCCATTTTTCTCATGAGGAAGCCCGGTATCGGCTTGCGCCGTCCGAGGAACCGTATCTTGACATTCTTCTCGTGGAACTCCCCCACCCTGAGGTCAAGGAGTTCTTTGTTGAAGCGCATGAGAAAATCGACTTCGGGCTTTGGTCGCTTCCAGTTCTCGGTTGAGAAAGCGTACAGTGCGAGAGCTTCAAGCTTGAGATCTATCGCGGCCCTTACGACATCGGTGATCGCTTTCTCCCCTTCGCGGTGCCCATCGATGCGCTGCCGACCTTTCTTGGTAGCCCAGCGTCCGTTGCCGTCCATGATTATCGCTATCCTGGGCGGTATCTTCAGCTTGCCCTTGGCCGCGGCCATCTAATCACCCTCCCTCGGTATCACATCGGCCGTCCCTATCCGGGGATCTCTTTCATGACCCTGCTGGAGCGTGACTCACGCTCCATCCAGTGCTCGATCACCCGGTCCATCAACTGCCCGACCTCTCGCATTGCGGAATTCGTCTCGGACTCGGGCCATTCTCCCAGTCGGTGGGTCGCCATCCATGATAGCACTCCAGAAGTCTCCGCCCCGACCCGGATCAGCTTGCCGGTGTCCGAACCTCGCCCCGACCGGCACGATTCACACAACTTTCCCCCGAGACGAAGGGAGAAAGAGACCTCGCCGGTTGAAAGCGCGCCACCGCAGGCCGCGCATCTCGTGACCATCAGCTCGAACCCCGAGATGGCCATCACCCTGAACTCGACGAAAGCCCTGATGAACGGAGCGTCCCCCGGCCGGTCGCGAAGCAGCTCGAGCCCGGTGAAGAACAGGTCGAAGAGCTCGGGGTGCGGCTCCTGCTCAGCCGTTATGTTATCGACCAGCTCGGCCATCGCTGAAGCGTTCACAAAGAGGTCCAGGTTCTCCCTGACCTCTCGAAATGAAGTCTGGATCTCGGCTTGCTTGACGGTGTCCATGTTTCTGCCGCGATGAAGCAGAAGGCGCGCGCAGGTGAGCGGCTCGAGCCTCCCGCCGAACCTGCTGGTCGTCTTCCGGATGCCTTTGGCCACGGCAGAGCGCTTTCCGTTTTCCCTGGTCATGATGCGAAGAATCTTGTCAGACTCGCCCAGCTTGTGGGACCGCAGGACAATGCCGAGGTCGCTGATCTCCTTTGAGCCCCTTTGCCGCGACCCGCGTGCTCGCGAGGTCTCAGGCTCAGGTGACCGCACGGATGAAATCCTCGATCAGCTCCGGGCCGGCGCTCGTTCCGATCCTGTCCGCCCCGGCTTCGAACATCGCCTTTGCGTCTTCCCAGGTGCGGATGCCACCCGCCGCCTTCACGCCGAGCTCATCCCCCACGACCTCGCGCATCAGGCGGATGTCATCGACGGTCGCGCCACCGGGGCCGAAACCCGTCGCGGTCTTGACGTAATCCATGCCGCCCGCGGCTGCCCTCTTACACGCCTCGCGCTTCTGCTCGTTATCGAGATATGGAGTCTCGAGTATGAGCTTTACGAGCACCGGGCCCTGTAGCGTCACCTTTTCCCACTCCCTGACGGCCACTACCACGGCGGTGACGTCCTCTTCGACGATTTCCCACTGTCCCGAGCGGGCGGCGGATACGTTCATGACCATGTCGACTTCACGAGCGCCATCCTCGAGCCCCGCGAGCGCTTCGGCGGCCTTGATCTCGGGAGCGGAGTATCCAAACGGGAACCCCAACGGAATTCCAACCTTCACGTCCGTAGCGGAGAGCATCCCAGAGGCCAGCGGCACGTAGCAGGGAGGCACGAACACGCTGTTGAAACCCCAATCCCTGGCGTTGGCGACAGCCCTTGTGTACTCCTCGAGGGTCGCCTCCGGCTTGAGAAGAGTATGGTCGATCATCAACAGCAGGTCTTTGGTTTTGAGCTCCCCCGGATCTGGCGCCTGGTAGCGAGCCATTCGGTTCCTCCTACATCAACAGGAGCCTGCCGATCCCTAGGTAGATGGCAAGGCTGAGTACGTCCATGGTAGTGCCGAGCAACGGCCCCGATATCGTTCCGGGGTCTCTATTGAACCCCTTCAAGGTGAGGGGAAGCGCGCATCCCACGAGGGACGCGGCTATCACGGTCAGTGCCAGAGAGAGGCCGACGACGATACCGACCGCCGGCTTCTCGTGGAAGGCAAACGCTATTGCCGCGACGACCCCTCCGGTGAATAACCCGACCAGAACGCCCCAGATGACCTCGCCGCTCATGGCTCTGATCGTAGCTCTCTGCGGAGGAGTGCCTGAGGTAAGCCAGCGCCCGATCACGGTCGAGGATTGAACCGCGACGTTGCCCCCCATCGTGACAAGCAGCGGGATGAAGAATATCAGTACGAGGAACCTGGTGAATATCGGAGAGTAGAGCTTGAGAATACCGCCCGCGATGAGCACTTCTATCACTACCGCCACAACGAACCAGGGAAGGCGCCTGCCCAGGTCTGACAGAAGTCCCCGTGGCGCTTCTTCCTCGTAGCCGGTGGCGCCGGCAAACCGCATGATATCTTCCTCGGCCTCGTCACCAATGACATCCATTACATCGTCGACCGTGACGATGCCCAGCATGCAGTCTTCAGCGTCTGTCACTGGCAAGGCGAGCAAGTCGTATTTGCTTATGAGATCGGCGACCTCTTCCTGGTCCTGGTCCGGTCGGACGGCTATCGCATCTTTGCTTATCATCTCCCCGACTTTTCGGCCGGGCTGTGAGACTATGAGGTCTCGCAGGCTGAGAACACCCTTGAGTTTTCCGTCGCCGGAGACCACGTAGAGGTAGTAGATGGTCTCGACGTCAGGGCTTACGCTCCGAAGCTGGGCGATGACCTCGTCGGCAGTGGCCTCGGGGCTGACCGACACATAATCGGTGGTCATCAAGCCGCCAGCCGTCTCGTCGCCGTAGGCAAGGAGCTCTTCGAGCTCTACGGCTTCCTGCCGCCCGAAGAGCTTCAGCAGGCGACGGCGCTGGCTTTCGGGAATGTCACCCAGCAGGTCGGCCGCCTCGTCCGGCGGCATGCGCTCGATGAGCTTTCGAAGCTCACTCGTCCTGAGGTGCCCGGCGACCTCGACCTGGTGTGACTCCTCCATCTCGAGCAGAGCGTGGGCCGCGGCGTGCGGTTCCATGTTGACCAGGATCTCGGCTTCGTCTTCAGCGTCGAGATGCGAGAGGACCTCAGCGGTATCCGCGGCGTGAAGGTCGGCGACGGTCCGAACCGCCTGCCTGATCTCCCCCACCGCGAGCTGGTCGCGAACAGTTTGCAGTATGATCTTGTTTTGTTCTTCCATGTTCAACCACCGGCATCCGGGCCGAACCGGGTCGCGCCCGGCTCCAGGATGATCCGTATGGAGCTACTGGTAGTCGAGCCTCTTCACGAATTGAGGATTCTTCGACCAGTCCTTCTCGACCTTCACGCGCAGGCCCAGAAACACCTTGCTTCCCAGGATAGGCTCGATGTCCTGGCGCGCGCGACTTCCGATCTCCTTTATCATGCGCCCGCCCTTGCCTATAATGATACCCTTCTGGGACTCGCGCTCCACGTATATCACAGCTTCGACGTCGACCAGCCCGTTGTCCTCTCTCGGTTTCATCTCCTCGATCAGGACCGCTACGCTGTGAGGGACCTCGTCACGAGTGAGCTGCAGCGCTTTCTCCCTTATCAGCTCAGCGACAAGGACTCGCTCGGGCTGGTCGCTGACGACGTCGTCGGGAAAATACTGAGGTCCCGTCGGCAGGAACGCAAGCAGCGCTCCCTCGAGCTCGTCCACTCCAGCGCCGAACTTGGAAGATACCGGCATCACGCTTTTGAACGGGAAAAGATGGCGCGCGACTTCGGCCTGCGAGTCGATCTTGGCGCCGTCGAGCAGGTCGATCTTGTTGATGACGGCCACTACGGGTGTCTCGACCTTCTCGAGCTCTCCCGCTATGAAGATGTCTCCCCTGCTGATCGTCTTGGCGCCGTCCAGCACGAACACTATGACGTCCACGTCGCGCATGGTGCTCAGGACAAGGCTGTTCAGCCTCTCGCCCAGGGCACCTCGCGGCTTGTGAAAACCGGGTGTATCGACGAAGATCATCTGCTCGTCGGGGGTCGTTATGACCGCCCGTATCCTGTTGCGGGTCGTTTGCGGCTTCTCGGAAGTGATGGCCACTTTGCGTCCTGCAAGCCTGTTGAGCAAGGTCGACTTTCCCACGTTGGGGCGGCCGATCAGCCCGATAAAACCCGACTTGTATTGACTGCCATCGTCCAGATCCAAATCAATCAACTCCGTTCCGCGCCTGCCTCGAGGCGGCCGCGATCAGCTGCCCTGTGGGAACCTGCGCATGCCGATGTTCAGCAAAAGGCCCACGCAGAAGAAATTAACGAGGAGCGAACTGCCCCCATAGCTGAGGAAGGGTAAAGGTACACCGGTGATCGGCATTATCCCCATCGTCATGCCTATGTTGACCAGTATCTGCCAGAAGAACATGACTACGATCCCAACGGCGATAATGGTCCCAAACGAGTCCCTCGCGGTCAGGGCGATCTTCAGGGCTCTCCAGAGGAGGATAGCGAAGAGCGCCAGCACTAATATGCCTCCGATGAACCCTAGCTCCTCTCCGGTTACCGAGAATATAAAGTCGGTATGGTGCTCGGGGATAAACTTGAGGTTCGTCTGGGTTCCATTGAACAACCCCTTGCCGACGAGCTGTCCGGAGCCGATGGCTATCTTGGATTGCATCAGGTTGTAGCCTGAGTGCAAAGGGTCGAGGTCGGGTTTCAGGAAGACGAGCAGCCTCGTGAGCTGGTACGACTTCAGAAGGTGGATCTGAAGGCCCACCACGACCGCGAGCAGGGTCGCGGCCCCAAGCACTCCTATCTGTTTGAGCCGCGCTCCGCCCACCATCAGCATGCCGACCGTTATGACGAAGCACAACAGTGTCACGCCTAGATCCGGCTCGATGAAAATCCACATCATGATGCCGCCGGCAAAGGCCAGCGCGGTCAGGAAATCCCTGTTGGAGGTCATCTCGAGGCGGCGGTCGGCCAGAAAAGTCGCCAGCATGATGATGAGTGCGACCTTGGCGAGCTCCGACGGCTGCAGGGGGAATACGCCGAGGTTGATCCAGCGGTGGGCGCCGTTGATCGCCGGGAACAGGAGAACGATCATCAGCAGACCAATCACGATCGCGTAGATTATCTTCGAATACGGCATTATCTTGTGGTAGTCGAAACCCGCCCCGAGCACCATCATCAACATCGCAACGATAAACCACATCAACTGACGCTTGAGGTAGTAAGTCGACGGATTATCGGCGCGCGTCGCGCTGAATATCATAATGACGCCGAAGATCCCGAGAGCAAGCGCCGAGAAGAGAAGCATCTTGTCTATCTTGCGGAGCGGAAAACGCTTGAGTATCTCCTTTGGAGCGCTCTGGCGCACCAGCCCCGGTGAGAATTCCGCTGATCCCGGCCTGCTCATCATTATGACAGCACCAACCTAGTCGCCCTGGCTCGGCCTGATCTCGCCCGCCGCGGGGATCTGGAAGAGCCCCTCAAGGATGCGGCGCGCTACCGGCGCGGCTACCTCGCCACCGTGTCCGCCCTGCTCGATCGAGACGCATATCACGTATTTGGGGTCGTTCGCGGGCGCAAAACATACGAACCACGCGGTCGGCTGCTTGCCGGCGATCTCGCTTGTTCCCGTCTTGCCCGCGACCGGTATCTGCTGTACGGGGAATCCTTCGAAAGTCGCGGCCGCGGTTCCTTTGCCCTGGACAACCCCGGTGAGCGCCTGGGTTACGAAACTCGCGTATGTCGGGTTGAGCTGTATCTCGGCCTCGGTCTCGTTCGCGGTCTGCTTGACCACTTTTCCATCTTCGTTCTCGAGGCTTTTCATAATGTGAGGCTTCATGAACTTGCCGTTGTTGGCGAGCCCCCCGTACGTGTATGCCATTTGCAGCGGCGTGGCGAGGATGTCTCCCTGGCCGATGGCCATGTTAACAGTGTCACCCGGATACCAAGCCTGGTACTCGGGGTTCTTCTTGTTAAACTCCTTCTTCCACTCGGGGCTCGGGATGCGCCCGTTCTGCTCGCTCGGCAGGTCGATGCCGGTGGCCTTGCCGAGCTGCCAGTCCCGCGCGTACTCCCAGAGCGGTTTGCCCTGGTTGGTGCCCTGGCGCTTGTAGAAGGCGTACCCCACGTTATAGAAGTAGATGTCACATGACTGCGCAATGGCATTGAAGAAATCTATCTGGTGGTGCGTGCCCCAGCAATATTTTGGGTAGTTCTTGAACTCGCCCTCAGTGAAGACGTGCTCGCAATCAAAGATCGTATTCGGGTTGGCGATGCCTTCCTGCAGCGCTCCCATAGCGGTGACCATCTTGAAGGTGGAACCCGGTGGCAGCTCGCTCATTATCGCGCGGTTGTTCAACGGGTACATGTTCAGGGGATCGGTCAGCTCTTTCCAGATCTTCTCGCTGATGCCGCCGACGAAGTCGTTGAGGTTGAACGTCGGGTAAGACGCCATCGCGATAACCTCACCAGTCTTGGGGTCCAGCACGACGGCCGCGGCGCCGGTCGCCTGGTACCTGGCGGTCTTCGCGGTCTTGGCCTCGGGGTCGTTCCTCGTCCGGGATATCTCAACGCCCGACTTTAGGGCGGCCTCGACGAGCGACTGCACGTCCTGGTCGACGGTGAGTCTCATGTTCGCCCCGGCACGAGCCTCCACCCGTGATATCTCGCGGATGGAGTTGCCCTGAGCGTCGACCTCAAGCCTGTACTTGCCGACCTTCCCACGGAGCTGTTCGTCGTACGTCGCTTCCACTCCGGAGAGGCCGATCTCGTCACCGGCGGTGTAGCCTTCGCTCTTCTTCTCTTTGAGTATCTCGGGGTTGATCTCACCCAGGTATCCGATAACGTGAGCGGCGAGAGTGCTGTACGGGTACTCACGGACCGGGCTCTTCCCGGCGACGACGCCCGGGAACTCCGCCTGGTGCTCGCGGACGTAAGTCAGTATCTCTTCTCCCACGTCGCTCTTGATGAGGACCGCGCGCCTGTTGGGGGCCTGCGCTTTTACGATCTTGTACGCGATCTCTTTCTCGCCCATGGCAAGGAGCTTGGAGAGGCGCCCGATCACCTCTTCTTTCTGATCCTTGAGCTCTGCTGGGACGATTGAAATCGTGAGCGCGTCACGGTTCTTGACGAGCACCTTGCCGTTTCGGTCGAGGATCCGCCCGCGCGGCGCCTCGATCGATATTTCCCTTATGCGGTTACCCTCCGCCTTCTTCTGATACTCGTTGCCCGAGACTATCTGCATGAACCACAGCCGCGTGAACAGAACGGCGAAACCTATCGCGATCACGATGCCCAGCAATGCTATCCGGCGCTGGAGGTTCTCCTGCGCGGTGTCGGGCCGGTAGTAGGTCGTCTCATCCGGTTTTAGCTTCAGGCCTTTTCTATTGATCAAATGCATGACGGATCACCAGTGCCCTCAGGCACGCTTGGCCATGCTGAGTGATTCCTCCTTCTCCGGGAAGCGGAACCTCCTCAGCAGCGGATAGATGAGGAATGTAAGCAGGACATTGTACAGGGCTGATGCGAACATCGTGGCGGCGTTCAACGGCGGAAGCTGCTCCTGCCCGAGGACCAGAAGCACGCCCTGGTGGACGAGCAGCTCGAAAAACGTCAGGAAGAACACGAGCAGCACCGGCAACAGTATCGAGTAAGTCATGAAGAAGTCTTTGAGCATGCCCGCCATAAAGGCTGCGAGCGTCTTTGTGAGCGCGCTCACGCCCATGACCTGCGGACTTGCGATGTCCTGCAACATGCCGCCGAAGAAACCGACGACGGCGCCCGCGACAGGCCCATCCGTTACCGCGACCACGATCGCGACCACGAGTATGAGGTCCGGCTGGGCGCCCAGGAGCTTGAACTGCGGAAACACCGAGAGCTGGAGCACGAATGCCAGCACGACCACGATTGCCAGGAATATGCGGCGGTTCCGGCTCACTGTGCCTCCTTGAGGATCACCGATTCCGGCTCCGGCGTTATTATTACGAGCACTTTATCGAGCTTGGAGAACTTGACGAACGGCTTGACCTCGACAAGCCTTGCAAGCCCGCTCGAGCGCTTCTTGACGCTGCTTACCTTCCCGATGATCACTCCGGGCGGACACGTACCGCCAAGGCCGCTGGTCTCGATGATGTCGCCTTCTTTTAGATCCGCGTCGTCTTTCATGGGATCGAACTTAAGTATGTCTCCGTTCTGCCCGTCCAGGATACCGGCTTCCCTCGAGCGCTGGTCTCGCGCGCCCACGCCGGACCTCGAGTCTGTGATGAGCTGAACGATCGAGGACCTCGAGCCGACTGAAATGACGCGCCCCACCAGTCCCTCGTCGGTTTCAACCCCCATGTATTTCTTGATACCGCTGGAGGAGCCCCTGCTTATTATCATCAAGCGCTGCCAATTGTCGGGAGACTGCCCGACGATGTCCGCGCCGACCAACTCGAACTCCGCCTGCGTCTCCTCCCAGCGCATCAGGCGCTTCAGCTCCGAGTTTTCGTTCTCGAGCTCCTTGTTTTTTATGCCCTGCTGCCTCAACTGGGCCACCTGTCTTTGAAGATCGTCCCGTTCCTTGCTTAGCGACGGGAGGTGGAACAGGTTGACGAAGCCGTCCTTGATGGGTCTTACGATCTTGGCGAACGCGCCACCGATGGGCGAGACGAGATCGAGGAAGAAGTTCTGTATCTTGTGAAGCGGACCCGAGTCGCTCTCTCTCACGTAGAGAGTGACGACCGTCACGCATATGATAATGATTACTATCAGGATAATCCGGTTTCTGTTGGTCCGGGGCCTGGAATTGGCAGGCATGGGAATTCCTCCGGGCGCATCACTGGCCCGCCGAGGAAATCAACACCTTCTTCATAATGTCGAACTCCTCGAGGCACTTGCCCGAACCCATCGCTACGCAGAGGAGCGGGTCTTTGGCGGTGTGCACCGGCATGCCCGTCTCGTTGCGTATCCTCTCTTCGAGGCCCTTGAGGAGCGCCCCTCCTCCAGCGAGGATTATGCCTTCGTCCATGATGTCGCTGGCAAGCTCAGGAGGTGTCCTGTCGAGGGCGTCTTTGACTGTCTGGACCACCTGGCTGACGGGCTCCTCGATGGACTGCCTGATCTCTTCGGCAGTGACGACCACGGTCTTTGGGAGACCGCTCGCGAGATCTCTACCCTTGATCTCGTCTTCCATCTCGTCGTCGGTGACCGGGAATGCCGACCCGATCTTTAGCTTGAGCGACTCGGATGTGCGCTCGCCTATCATCAACTGGTAGTCGCGCTTTATGTAATTGATGATGGCCTCGTCCATCTCGTCGCCTCCAACTCGGAGCGACTGGCTGGTCACTATGCCTCCAAGCGAGATCACAGCGACCTCTGTCGTTCCCCCGCCAATGTCCACGACCATGTTCCCTATCGGCTCGTGGATCGGTAGCCCGGCGCCGATAGCGGCCGCCATGGGTTCCTCGATGATGAACGCGGCCCTTGCCCCCGCCTGTATGGTGGCTTCTTCGACGGCTCTCTGCTCGACGCCCGTGATGCCGCTGGGCACAGCGACAACGACTCGAGGCCTGGCGAGCGACCTGCGTTGATGTACCTTCTGTATGAAGTAGCGCAGCATCTTCTCGGTTACATCGAAGTCGGCGATCACGCCGTCTTTCAGTGGCCTGATGGCCACTATATGAGCGGGCGTGCGCCCTACCATCCTCTTTGCCTCTTCGCCGACGGCGATGATGGCGTTGGTGATGGTGTTAACCGCGACGACCGAAGGCTCGTTCAACACTATTCCCTCACCTTTGACGTAAACGAGGGTGTTAGCGGTTCCCAGGTCCACCGCCATGTCCTTTCCAAAGGACCCGGACCCGAGCATCCTAGCCATTAAAGACACTGTTTACTTTCCCCCATTGTAATTCGACGGCACTAGCACCGCGCAAACAACCCCGCGGCCCGGTACCGCATCAATCATCAGATTATGCATAATTTGCCGGATAACGCCACCGGCCATTTTAACACAACTTTACATCTTGAACATTAGAATACCAATACAACACCCAATACACCCAATGTGTTGTATTGTTCGGACTAGAGTCGGCTCTCGTTGGAATAGATCGCATAAATCGATGGCTAAACCCGGATCGAGCATGCCACCCCCTCCCCAACCCTCCCCGTTAAAAGGTATGGGACAATATGCCGTCCATATTATTCGGGGAAGAAAAGGGCGATCTCTCTGGCTGCGCTCTCCTGTGAGTCCGAGCCGTGAACGAGGTTGCGTGTGACGCTTGTGGCGTATGCACCCCTGATAGATCCCGGCGTGGCATCCAACGGATTCGTCGGGCCCATTATCACCCTCACATTCTCAATCGCGTTTTCGCCCCTTATGACCATAATCACGGAAAGCCCACTCGTTATGTACTCGATCAGTTCCTCGAAGAACGGCTTTCCCTTGTGTTCGGCGTAGTGCCGCTCGGCCAGGTCGCGATCGATCACCTTGCCTTCGATCTTCTCTATCCGGTAACCCTTGCGCTCGATACGCGCCAGGACTTCACCGACAAGCCCTCTCGACACACCATCCGGTTTAACGATCAGAAGAGTCTGCTCCATCGCCATATGAATTCCCCCTACCTGTCCTGTCTCATCTCGCGCGAGGCTTTCTGCTGGCGGAAGAAGATCCGCGCCTCCGATACCGTATATAGCGAACCGGTTACGCAGATCTGCCCTCGCCGCCCCGCGCTATTATACGCGAGCTTCATGGCCTTGGAGAAATCGGGCTCGACCTGGTGCTCTTGGCGGTCCATCCGGCAGAAGTCTCCCAGCCGTTGCGCGCTTATGCAACGGGCGCTGCGGTTCTCGGTAAGGATGAGCTCATCGGCTATGGAACCCAGCACCTTCAACATGCCGCGAGCGTCCTTGTCGGCGAGTATGGCGACGACTATGACGAGACGCTCGTAGTCGAACTCACCGGTCAGCGCCGCAGCGAGCCTGTCCATGCCGAGGATGTTATGCGCCCCATCAGTCAGCACGAGCGGGTGCGTGGCGAGCACCTCGAGCCTCCCCGGTACGCTACTGGATTCCAGGGCCCGACGGTAGCTCTCCAAATCGGTGCGCTCCTTGCGGTCGGTATACGCCTGGCACGCCGCGATAGCGCACGCCGCGTTGACCGCCTGGTGCTTTCCAAGAAGCGGCAGCTTTATCTCGTTGAACTCCCTTCCCTCGAGTCCCCGGACGGAGATGATCTGTGCCGGAGTTTCGCCCCGGACGCGATACGCAAGGGTATATTCGAGCCTGAAGTCGCGACCGAACACCTTCATATCGGCGCCGAGCTCTTCACAGCGCTGCGCAAAGAGCATCAGGATCTCGCGGTCGGGCTCGCTCGTGACCAGCACGCAACCCTCGTTGATTATCCCAGCCTTCTCACGCGCTATCTTCTCGCGGGTGTCCCCGAGCTCGTTCACGTGGTCGAGGTCGACGTTGGTGATAACCGCGACGTCGCAGTCCACGACGTTCGTCGAGTCCCAGCGACCGCCCATCCCCACCTCGAGAACCGCGACATCAACCTGCTCACGCCGGAAATACAGCAAAGCCATCGCGGTGACGACCTCGAAGTAAGTGAGTGCTTCATCCACCTCCGCTTCCGCCTTCTCGATGACCGGCTTCAGCTCGCTCAGGACATCGGTGAACTCTGATGCCGACACAAGCTTGCCGTTCACGGTCATCCGCTCGCGAACGGTCTCGAGGTGGGGAGAGGTGAACAGCCCAACCCTGAAGCCGCTGGCCTTGAGGATTCCCGCCGCCATGTGAGACACGGAAGTCTTGCCGTTGGTCCCCGTGATCTGTATCGAGTCGTACGCCGCCTCGGGCTCTTCGAGCATGCGACAGACCGCTTTTATGCGGTCGAGGGACGGCTTGACCCCCAGCACGACTTTGCTGTCCAGAAAATCAACTGCTTCGGAGTATTTCATAATCGGCCTGTTTGCATCATTTCCACTCCCCCTCGAATCCCCGCTTGAGCCACGTCTCTCAGACCCGGGTCTTTCTCCTCCGAAGGTGGAGTAAGTATTATTTCTTCAAGGCCTCTATCTGGGCATTGAGTTTGCTACGCGTTCCGAGGAGCTCGCGCTCCTTCTCGCGCTCTTTTTCAACTACCTCGGGTGGAGCCTTCGCCACGAAACCGTCGCTTGCGAGCTTGGTGACGCAGCGCTCGAGGTCCGTCTCGACCTTCGCCAGGCGCCGGGCAAGACGGTCGATCTCTTCGCCGGCGTCGATTCCACGCTCGTATGAGAGGTAAGCCTCGGCGCCCTCCAGCACCACTCGCATCCCGTAACCCTGTCCCGGCGGCTCATCGGAGAAAGTGAGTGAACCGAGCCCGGCAAGGGTCTCCGCGTAGTGGCTGTGCCCCTCCAGAACCGCACGGACCTCCGGAGAACAGACCAGGACGGCATCGACCTTGCCCCCGGGCGGTATTGCGTGCTCCGAGCGGGCCGAGCGGATACCGAAGGTGAGAGCCTGTATCATCTCCATTTCGCGCTCCGCGGATTCGTCACGCGCGAAGTCGGACGAGGACGGCCACTCGGCTTTCATCAGCGACTCTCCATGACCCGGAAGCCTTTGCCAGAGCTCCTCGGTGACGAACGGCATGAACGGGTGGAGCAGCCTAAGCGAGCACTCGAGCACGCGGTAAGACACCCACTGCGCCGCGAGCTTCTCCGAAGTATCTCCCTTATAGAGGCGGAGCTTGGCAAGCTCGAGGTACCAGTCGCAGAAGTCTCCCCAGAAAAACTGGTACAGCGCCTTTCCCGCGACGCTGAAGTTGAATACCTCCATGCCCTCGTCCGCCCTTTCGATCGCGGCCGACAGGCGGCTCGTTATCCAGCGGTCGACGAGGTCGAGATCGAGGTCAACCGGTTGCCGCCCGTCCATGGGTTCGAAACCCTCGAGGTTCATCATGACGAGCCGGGAGGCGTTCCAAATCTTGTTGACGAAGTTGCGGTTGCCCTCGATACGCTCCTCGGAAAGGTTTATGTCCCGCCCGGGGACGGCGATGGAGGCCAGCGTGAAACGCAATGCGTCGGTGCCGTACACGGGGATTACATCTAGCGGGTCGATCACGTTTCCGCTCGACTTGGACATCTTCTTGCCCTCATAATCGCGCACAAGCGCCGTAACAAAGACGTCGCGGAACGGCACATCGCCCATGAAGCGAAGCCCCAGCATCATCATACGGGCGACCCAGAAGAAGATGATGTCGAACGCGGTCGTAAGCACCGACGTCGGGTAGAAGACCTCGAGCGTGCGCGTGCGCTCCGGCCAGCCCATCGTGGAGAACGGCCACAGCCCCGAGGAGAACCACGTGTCGAGGACATCGGGGTCCTGGCGAAGATCGGTCGAGCCACAGACGCACTTCCGTGGGGTCTCTATCTCGACGATCTTCTCTCCGCAGCCATCGCAGTACCAGACGGGTATCTGATGCCCCCACCAGAGCTGGCGCGATATACACCAGTCGCGGATATTCTCCATCCAGTCGAAATACATCTTTTCCCAGCGCTCAGGCGTAAACCTGGTACGCCCTTCGCGCACCGCCTCGATGGCGGGGCGGGCGAGCGGCTCCATCTTCACGAACCACTGCGTGGACAGGTACGGCTCGACCTCGGTGTGGCAGCGGTAGCAGTGACCCACAGCGTGCTCGTGCTCTTCGATCTTCTCGAGCAGGCCTTGCTCTTTGAGGTCTGCCACCACCGCGTCGCGGGCCTCGTAGCGGTCCATGCCGGCGTACTTGCCGCCGTTCTCGTTTATTGTCCCGTCCGTGTTCAGTATGTTTACCTGCTCGAGCGAATGTCGCAGGCCTATATCGAAGTCGTTCGGGTCGTGCGCGGGGGTCACCTTCACAGCGCCGGTCCCGAACTCCGGGTCCACGAACTTGTCGGTTATGACCGGGATACGGCGGTCCACTAGCGGGAGGATGAGAGCCCTGCCCACGACCTCGGCGAACCTCGTATCTGACGGGTTCACCGCGACAGCGGTATCACCGAGCATCGTCTCCGGGCGCGTGGTCGCAACGACCAGGTACCCCGAACCGTCGGCGAACGGGTAACGAATGTGCCACAGGTGGCCTGTCTTGTCCTCGTGCTCCACCTCTATATCGGAGAGCGCCGTCTGGCACCGGATGCACCAGTTGATGATGTACTTGCCGCGGTAGATAAGGCCCTCGTCGTACAGCTCCTTGAAGACCGTACGCACGGCCAGCGAGCAACCCTCGTCCATCGTGAAGCGCGTGCGCTCCCAGTCGCAAGAGCAGCCAAGGCTCTTGAGCTGTGTGATTATCCGGTCACCGTACGTCTGTTTCCACTCCCAGACCCGCTCGACGAACTTCTCGCGCCCCATGTCGTGCCTGTCGGTGCCCTCGGCCTCCAACTGGCGCTCGACCACGTTTTGCGTTGCGATGCCGGCATGGTCCGTGCCGGGCATCCAGAGGACCTCGTAACCCTGCATGCGACGCCTGCGCGCTATTATGTCCTGGAGCCCGTTGTTGAGCGCGTGCCCCATGTGGAGCGCGCCGGTGACGTTGGGCGGCGGAATGACCTGGGAGAACGTGGGCTTATCGCTCTCGGGATCGGCGTGGAAATAACCTCGCTCCTCCCAGAACGAGTACCACTTCGACTCGACGTCAGCCGGGTCGTACGCGGTCTTGAGTTCTTTTTCGCTCTTGTCGTCGGGCAAGATGCATCTCCTGCAGTCGGATTTTCCTCAAGATTGTAACAGATTGAAGCTCGAGCCCACTTTGCGCTCGCGGCCGATTGACTGATAATAAGGGAATAGATGACACAGCACAGCGAACGAGGGGACCTGGGAGGTTTCCGATGAACGGGCAGACAGATCAGCAGGACAAGCTAAGGCACAAGGCCGAGAAACACGTCGATGCGGTTATCGGCTTCAGGCAGCACCTTCTCATCTACGTCATAGTAAACACGTTTCTGGTTCTCATATGGCTAGTGGTGGCTCTTGTCGCTGGCGGTGGCTCCTGGTTCCCGTGGTTCATATTTCCCCTCGCCGGCTGGGGCATCGGCGTCATTATGCACGCGTGGGCCGTCTTCGGACAGAGCGAAGACAAGCGCGAAAGACTGGTCCAGCGCGAGCTCGAGAAGATGCGCACCAAGGACAACCAGTGAGACGGGCATGAATTTCAAGTCTTGAGGGCGGTCTCTTAGGCCGCCCGAAGCCGGGCCTGAGAGACCCGGCTCAAGAAGGTCGGGACCCGGCTCAAGAATGGGGTGTCCGCTCGAGGGGGAGGGGAACGTCGGGGTTGCTATGTGCTAGAATCGCTCAGGTGCGATTTCGACTGGAGGACATAGAATGTGGATCTTGATCTACCTTGCGATATTCCTTCTGCCCCTGGGGCTGATGGGGCTAGTGTTCCTAATGGTCGGAGCCACCGGCGTAAAGATATTCAAGACCGGGAAACGCACCTACGTCGACCTCAAGCCCTACCTCGACCACTTAGTGACAAACGGGAAGAACGTCCAGCAGAAGGGGCTCCAGTTCGCCGACCGCGCAACCGCGCTGGCGGGCACGTTCGAGGAGCTCGGAGGCCGCTGGGCATTTGTCTCTCAAACCCTCGCCGGCACCCAGAAATCACCGGTCATCACCGCGGCAAACGTCGCCGGCCGGGTATCGGCGGGCTATTCCGCACGCAAGGACGCCAAGGAAGCTACGGGTAGGTACGGCCTGGAAACAGGCGAGATTCCGGACATGACGCCCGGCGAAGCTTCTACTGGTGAGCGGGAGAACGACTAGCGGACAGGCCTCCTCTGACCTTCCTAGCCGTGGCTGCCGTATGCCGCGTCCTCGTTCGGCTCATCGGTGCGAAGCGAGCGTGATGTCAGCAGCGTCGGCTTGAAGTTCTCGGCGACAACCTCCCGGGTCACCACGCACTTTACGATGTCGCTGCGCGATGGCAGGTCGAACATCGTGCCAAGGAGGGCCTCCTCCATGATGGCGCGAAGTCCCCTGGCGCCCGTTGCGCGTGCCAGTGCCTTCTTTGCTATCTCCTCGAGGGCGCCTTCGGTGAAGATCAGCTCGACCCCGTCAAACTCGAAGAACTTGCGGTATTGCTTGACCAGCGCGTTCTTGGGCTTAACCAGGATATCGGTGAGGTGCTGCTCGTTGAGCGTATGCAGGGTGGTGATGACCGGCAGCCTGCCGATGAACTCGGGGATGAGCCCGAACTTCAGCAGGTCTTCCGGCATGATCTTGGAAAGCACGGCTCCGAGGTCGAACTCGTTCTTTGACTTGACCTCGGCCCCGAACCCGACGCCCTTCTTTCCGATACGGTCCTCAATGAGGTCCTCGATGCCCGAGAACGCCCCGCCGCAGATGAACAGGATGTTGGTCGTATCTATCTGGAGGAACTCCTGGTGCGGGTGCTTGCGGCCACCCTGGGGAGGAACGCTCGCGACGGTCCCCTCGAGTATCTTGAGAAGAGCCTGCTGGACGCCCTCACCCGACACGTCGCGCGTGATGCTTGGGCTCTCGGCCTTTCGGGCGATCTTGTCTATTTCGTCGATGTAGATGATGCCAGTCTCGGCCTTCTTGACGTCGAGGTCGGCAGCCTGGATGAGTTTGAGAAGGATGTTTTCGACGTCTTCACCGACATAGCCGGCTTCTGTGAGGCTCGTAGCGTCTGCGATCGCGAACGGCACGTTCAAGAGGCGGGCAAGCGTCTGCGCGAGCAGGGTCTTGCCGCAGCCCGTCGGCCCGATGAGCATTATGTTGCTCTTCTGGAGCTCGACATCGTCGGTCGACGCGGCGCCGACCTGTATGCGCTTGTAGTGGTTGTAGACAGCCACCGACAGGACCATCTTGGCGGGCTCCTGCCCGATCACATACTCGTCCAGAAAAGAGTAGATCTCCTTGGGTTTGGGAAGGCTCCCGAGCTGGACTTCCGGGGTCTCGGTCAGCTCCTCGGCTATTATTTCGTTGCAGAGCTCGATGCACTCATCGCAGATATAGACGCCCGGACCCGCGATGAGCTTCTTGACGTGCCTCTGCGTTTTTCCGCAGAACGAGCACTTTAGAAGGTCGCTGCCGTCACTGAACTTGGCCAATTTCTACCTCCAAAACAACAAACCGGCCCGTGACCCCGGCTCTACCGTAGTGCCGTCGTCGTTTACTCGCTGGTCTTGCGTTGCGTTATCACGTCGTCGATGATGCCGTACTTCTTGGCGTCTTTCGGCACCATGATGAAATCTCTTTCCGAATCTTCGTGGATCCTTTCTACGGGCTGACCCGTGTGCAGTGCCAGGATGTCGTCGAGCAGCGCCCGCGTGCGGAGAATCTCCTTGGCGTGGAGCTCGATGTCGCTGGCCTGGCCTTGCGTACCACCCGCCGGCTGGTGGATAAGCACCCTCGCGTGCGGGGTGGAGAAGCGCTTGCCTTTGGTTCCGGCCGCGAGCAGCACCGCCGCGCCGCTAGCCGCCTGCCCGATGCATACGGTCGAGATATCGCAGCCCACGTACTGCATCGTGTCGTAGATCGCCAATGTGGACGTCACGACCCCACCGGGAGAGTTGATGTATATATTGATGTCTTTATCCGGGTTCTCGCTATAGAGGTGGAGCAACTGCGCCATCACCAGGTTGGCAATATGGTCCTCGATCTCGGTCCCGATAAAGACCACGCGGTCCTTCAGGAGGCGAGAATATATATCGAACGAACGCTCTCCTCTCGGTGTCTGCTCGATAACTATGGGTACAAGCGTCTGGTTCCTTATTAAATCACCCATTATTCCTCTGGACCCTCCTCTGACGCCGCATCGGCGGCGCTCTCTTCAGTATCTGTCTTTGAGGCTGTCTCCGAGTCCACCATTTGGTGCTCGCTGGTAGGAATCTCCTCCGGCGGCGCTTCTTCTTCTTTGACGTTGTCGGGGGCGCCAAGGATCGTAGCTTCGCCTTCGGTCGCGGCCTCTGGGACCACCCCGTCGGCAACCGCTCCTCCGTCTTTAAAGACGGCATTATCCACAAGGACGTCTACGGCTCGGGAAAGCCTCATGTTCGACTTGACGCCGGAGAGCCGGCCTTGGTGTTGTGTTTCCTCGATGATCTTGTCGGGATCACCGCCCGCCTGGAGGGCGCTCTCCCGTATATAGTCCTCGGCTTCTTCGTCGGTGACTTCGATGTTCTCCGCCGAGGCGACCGCGTCAATCACGAGCTCCGCTTTGATACCCTCAACCAGCCTCTCACTGATAGCTTTCTCTAACTGATACCTCGTACCCTTCAAGGCCTCGAGATATTCGTCGAGCCCTATGCCTCGCTGCGCAAGCTCCTCGGTCATGTCCTCTATCTCGAGGTTCACCTGGTGTTGGATCATGGACTCGGGCACGTCCACGTAGGTCTTATCGACGAGCACCTGCACGACCTGCTGCTTGATGTCACGCTCTCCCATGACCTCTTTGACCTTAGCGATTCTTTCTCGCAGATCGTCTTTGAACTCCTCCAGCGTCTCGAAGCTTGATATCTCTTTGGCGAGACCGTCGTCGAGCTCCGGCAGGACCTTGCGCTTGATCTCCTTGACCATTGTGCGGAACGTGGCGGGCTTACCGGCGAGGGTCCTCTCGCCGTAGTCGGGCGGGAAGTTTACGATGACGTCGATGATGTCGCCCTTGCGCGCGCCGCCGAGTTGCTCGTCGAAGCCGGGCAGGAAGTCATCGGCGCCGATCTCGGTCATGCGGTCCGTCCCCTGTGAGCCCTCCAGCGGCACACCGTCCGTGAAAACCTTGTAATCGAACATCACGAAGTCGCCCTTCTGGACCGGGCGCGCCTCCACGACCTCGAGCGTGGCGAAACGGTCCCGCGCCTCGTCAAGCGCCTGCTGGACATCTTCGTCGGTCACCGATACATCGGGCCTGTCGACATCGAGCCCCCTGTAATCTTTGACCTCGACCTCGGGCTTTACGTCGACCTTGGCCTCGAACACCACGCTTCCGTCGTCACTCACGTCGATTATGTTGATGTCGGGATCCGCGACCGGCATTATGCCCGAATCCTCGACGCCCATGACGTAGAGGGTGGGAAGTCCGTTCTTGACGGCCTCGGCACGCACGTACTCCGGGCCGAGATGGCTGTCAATCACCTGGCGGGGCACTTTACCCTGCCTGAAACCGGGGACCTTGACCTTCCTGCTGAGCTCCTTGTAGGTCTGCTCGAGAATCTCCACGAGGTCTTCAGGCGTCGTTTCGACCTTCAAGGTTACTTCGTGTCCTTCTCCCTTGGTGACTTCTGTCTTCAGGTGACTCTCCTCCTAGTTATTGAAAACTGTTTACTCGGGCCTTCCGGTATCGCAATTCGGAAGACCTGTATTCGCCCTTAGAATCTTGAAGCGCGACTCACGGCCGCGCCTCCCTGCGTTACCCATTACCACAAACTGGGGTGGGTCTCTGGAGCCCTCTCCCGTCGCACCTGCTCAGCTCTCGAGGGTGAGTCTCTCTACCCTCTCCAACGCTCGAACCGCCTGGTGCGAGAGGGGGGACTCGAACCCCCACGGTTAAAAAAACCACGGGGTCCTAAGCCCCGCGCGTCTACCAATTCCGCCACTCTCGCCTATGGCTCATTCGACCCAGGGCAATTGTACCACAGGCCCCTCTCCCGGAGCGTTGAGATTCGACACCCATTTGACCTCCCGCGGGGCAGCCCTGACCGTTAGCGAAATGGGGATTCATACCGGCTATGAGGTACTCTTTCTGGCGCTATCATGCGTTCCGGGTCTAGTGGCCTTTCCAGTCCCTGAGCGCGGTGTTGAGCCTGAGAATCCTGGCCATCAGGAACTTGATGCCGTCGGTCAGGAGAGAGTTCATCACGGGGGTGAGCTTGACGATGAACGGCTCGTATATGGTCAGGGTGTCTTTCAGGTATCCCTGGTATATCTTGTCGGCCATGACCTCCGGCTTCACCCACGGGGAGAGGATCGGAGGCTTGCCGCCCGCGAACATGCCCGTGTTGACGAACGATGGGCAGACCGTTGTGAACTTGATGCCCGGCTTGCCTATTATCCTCATCTCCCAGCGAAGCGTGTCCTGGAAGTGCTTCACTGCCGCCTTGCTGGCCGCATAGTCGGCGGAGTAAGGGGTTGGGGTGATGGCCGCTGCGCTGGCGAGGGCTATCACGTGGCCCGCATTCCGCGCGGCCATGTCGGGCAGGAAAGCCTTGCACGTCCACATCTGCGAGATGAAGTTGATGTTGAGCGTGTTGAAGTTATCGTTGTCGTCGGACTGGAGGAAGGCCGCCGCGCGCACGATGCCGGCGTTGTTCATCAGGATGTCAACGGGGCCGACTTCGCTCTTGACCTTGTCCGCCGCCTCGTAGACCAGCTCGCGGTCGGAGACGTCC
>DATCGY010000051.1:0-10240 GCA_036508635.1 Candidatus Anoxymicrobiaceae bacterium | reverse complement strand
TTCGAGCTGCTCGTTTGTGTAAGGTTTACCGGCAGCCCGTCTCAACCCCTCGTCGTGGGTCTCCGGTGATATCTCGAGGTCGAAGTGCGGGAGATTCCTGCCGGCGCGCTCGAAGTACTCACGGGGCGCAGGCTCGAAGAGCTCCAGGACCATGTGGTTTCCGGGCGCCAGGCGGCCCAGGCGGTCGAGCACTTTGTTGGCGTAGTCGTCTCCGGGCTGCCTGATGTCTCCGATCACAAATATCGGAGCGCCTGTGATTGCGCTGATCGACTCGACGTCCTTTGCGAGATCTTCCGGCGACCGCAGTGCTATTCCCCTTCGCGAGAAGCATTTCGACATCGCGCGCGCGGAGCCGCCGCAGAAAGTGCAGTTCTTGAGACAGCCTTTGCAGGTCAGCACTGCTGTCATCGGGTACGACCACCAGCCCTTGAAGGCGCGTACGCCACGAAGGTCGCCGTGCCTGAGGGCGGCTCTCATCATATAAAGGTAATTGCCTCCGATATGGTTGAGGTCCCGAGGAACATAATCCAGCGGGTTTTCCACCACCCGCCCGGATGCCTTGTCGCGCCATGTGAGGTTGGGTACCGACTCGTACCCTCCACCTTCAAGTATCGCTGTCATGAGCTGGAGGAGTGGTTCCTCGGTCGAGTCTCCCCGAACTACGAAGTCGACCTCGGGGTACCCGAGCAACTCCCTGTGATAGATGGTAGATGAGTAGCCACCCATGACAACGGGAATGTCGGGATGCGTCTTCTTGCAGAGACGCGCGATCTCAACCGCACCGTGGCAGTGCGGGAGCCAGTGAAGGCCTATCCCGAACGCGCGCGGGTCGAGGCGGCTGATGTGTCGCTCCACATCGAAGGAAGGTTGCTCCAGCATGCGCGCGGCCAGGTTGATGACCCGCACTTTCACGCCATGCCGCTCGAGATACTCGCCAAGGAAAGAAAACCCTATCGGGTACATCTCGAAAAATGGCCCCGAGGGCACCAGGTCCGCAATCGGGCTTGGAATGATGAGCTTTTCCCTGAAATCGTAGACGCTGGGTGGATGAAGCAACACGAGATCTGTTTGTTTAGTCAGTCTCACTCGTACATTTACCTCTGGAAACTCGCAGCACGAAACGGCTGTCGGCGGTCAAGTACAACAACTGCCCCTGGATTCTATCAGAATCACCTTGATTCCCACCATGCAACCCCCCCCACGCATGCCCTTGAAAAATTGGGGTCAGATCTGTTTTTTGAAGGGGGAAAGATGGTGTCATATCTGTTTTTTCAATCGGAATCCTGTTTGATCTATGTCTCGCTTGAAAAAACAGATCTGACCCCCGCTTGTTGTGCCGGCGTACCCCCTTCAAAAAACAGATCTGACCCCGGATTTTGAACCCCGGATTTTCAGGTTAAGGCTTTTTCGATGGCGGCGTCGAACTGGGGGATGTCTCCCGGGTCGCGGGAAGTGATGAGGTTAGCGTCGATCGCGACCGGTTGGTCGACGAAGTCGGCGCCGGCGTCAAGCATTTCTTTCTTGATCTTTTTGTACCCGGTGATAGTTTTTCCCTTGAGCAGGTCGGCCGCGGCGAGCATCTGCGGACCGTGACAGATCGCGGCAACGGTCTTGCCCGTTTCGAAGAACGACCTCACGAGCTCGACGGCCTCCGGGTGCTTGCGGAGGTTCGCGGGGCCGCGCCCGCCGGGTATGACCAAGGCGTCATACTCCAAGGGGTCGACCTCGTCGATAGTCCTGGTGACCTCGATGCTCGCCCTGCCGTGGAGGCCCTTGAGCATGCCCTTCTCGAGGCCTGCAACGTCGACTCGAGCACCGTTGTCCAACAGGAATTCGTATGGCTTACGGCCCTCCTCGTCCTGGTACTGCGGTCCGAGAAGAAAGAGGACTTTCTTGTCCTTAAGAGCCATGGAGACCTCCTTGCTTTTAGCGCTCCCGTTCTGTCTGGCAACAGGGGCTGACGTCCACATTCCATATTCAAGCCCACACGGCCAAACCCTCCGAAGGAGTATCGCTCGGTATCTAGAAGCAACAGTGGAAGGACCGTCTGTGCGATAGAGCGGGGTTGTGCCTGCACTGATATAATAACGGGGTTTCGTTAGGGCCATATGGCGCACGGCGCGGTCGGCCCACCCCGAGGAACTGCGCGAGGAAAGGGAATGACTGAGGCCGCCGGTAAATCCGGATCGTCTACCGGCAGGGACGCCATGCGCGTGATTCTGCCATTGGTTTTCATCGCGATGATAGCGGTACCACTGGTATTGGTTCTCGTGTGGGGTGGAGGCGGTCCTGCTTACGTAACGGCGCTGCGTATCATAGCGCTCGAGGCTTTCACTCTGATGTTCGCGAGCATAGTGACCGGTTCGCAGACGCGCGTGATGTACGGGCTGTTCAAGCCAATACGTGCCTACCGGTTTCACATCGCATGCGGCGCGGCCGGATTCATGCTGGCTCTGGTGCACGGCGTCATTGTTCTCTCTGAGCGGTACTTCAGGGGCTTTAGCTCGTTGTGGGTGATCGGTCCTGTTGTGCTCGGCATGCTGGCTGTTACGGTGTTCGCCGCCCTGGACAAGAAACGCCTGCCGCGGATCTGGAGGCGTATTCACCAGATCAATTACGTACTTTTTGTGGCCATCTTTATCAAGGCATTGTTGATTGGAACCGACATCAAGTCGCCTCTCGGCTACGCAGTCGCGCTGAAGGTGCTGTTTATCGCATACGTGGTAGTGGCGGCTCTCGCGACGGCGTTCAGAATAAGCCGCGGCGAGGCGGAGCGCCGCGCCAGGAGCTCGCGTCCCGCACGGGTGGAAGACGAGGGTTGACGGGAAGGAGCGAAATGGCCGAGACGAAGCCGGGGCGCAAGCCCACGAGAGATTACCCGTCGTTGTCAGAGACCCCATGGACCCTGTGGGAAACGATGTTCACCCGAAAGTCATGCCGTAAGTATGTTCCAGGGGACTTCCCGGACGGGCTGACGGCCGAGCTGGAAGAGTTCGTCGGCCTGGCCTCGCGCGTCAGGGGCGTGCGCCCCGATACGCTCCTGCCGGTGACTGACCCGGTGAAAGGCGATATGATACGCCAGCGAAGCCACAAGGGGATCACCAGCAAGATCAACATCTGGCTTTCGAGAGCGCCACTGCACTCGTTTCTCGTTGCCTCCTTGCCCCGGGAAGACGTCCATAGCGACCGGCCCCGCGAGCTCCCCAGCGTATGCATGGCGCTCGAGGACTGCGTGCTGTGGCTGACCGCCCACGGAATGGGGACCTGCTGGCTCGCGGGAGTAAACGGCGAGGAGATCAGGAACCTCCTTGGTCTCGGGGCGGATTACATGGTCCCGCTTGTGGTCTGCTTCGGGAATCCGAGTGATTCGAGCCGCGCCATCAACTACGACAGGCTGTTAAACCAGATGCAGGGCCGCAGGCGCAAGCCCATGTCTTCGATAGCCTCCGTCGAGACCATGGACAGGAGCTACGAGCCGGGCGCGCTGGCATCCGGTGGTTTCTCTGCCGCCGGCACACAGGATATCGGCGGGCTCCTGCAGCGGATAGACACCGGCGGCGGCTCGGAAGATATCCCGATCGACCTGGCCATCGAGGCCTGCTTCGAGGCAGCGCGCATTGCACCGAGCGGGAGCAACGCTCAAGCCTGGCACTTCACCGCGGTCCGAGATCCCGAGCGGCTTCGGCGGCTCTCCGCGGCATGCGGGTCCGAGAACGACTGGCGAGCAGGCATAGTGGGGGCGGGGCAGGCAAGCTCCTATATCGCGAGCCTGCTCGATAAGCCTTTCTGGATGGTCGATGTTCCTATCGCCTTGTCGCATATATCCCTCATGGCCGCTTCGATGGGGTGCGGCGTGAGTGCGTTCACCGAGTTCGACGAGTCGGACGTAAACGCCCTGGTGCAACTGAAGAAAGGTTATCGCTCCGTGGGGGTCCTTGGATTGCGATGACGGCGCGGCCGGGGCCGCCTTCAGGAAGAGGATCGAGGCCTCTTTTCCCCTGGTCGAGCTCGACTGGTAGGAGGGCGGTGGTTCGCGAGTCGCTCGTTGCCGGGTTGTTTTGAGAACGGAGGTTGAAGTGGCTAGGACGTGGGCCGTGTCATTCGGGGAGAAAGAGCGCATGGAGCTGGAGCGCATCATGATGGATGAAGATCCTGATTCGGCATTGCGGTTCATCAGTGAGGTCATATATCCGAAGGTCAAGGAAGCCGAGAAGCCGGGCGCGTGCTTCCACGATGTCGATAAACCTGTCTCCGATCTAAAGAGGCCGGTATCCCGGCACAAGAAGCTCGGGGATTTTGACTGACGGGCAAAGGCCGCAAGGTGAGAGCAAATGCAAGATGAAACGGGCCCTGGTGACGAGACGCGGGTCTACCGTGAGAACGTATATTTCAGCCCCGGCGTGGCGTTCCTCGTCCTGGTGCTGATAATCCTGTACATTGCGATAACGATAGGCGCCATCGCAAGACACATTGATACAACCGCAATAGTTTTCGGGGTCATCGCCGTGCTGCTCCTCGCTCTTCTTGCGAACTTCTGGAGGCTCATGTTCATCATCACCGAGGACAAGCTTACTTTCGGGTTTGGCTTTATCAAGAAGACCTTCGACCTCTCGGACCTGGTCTCATGTGAACCGTATACCCTCACTTTTGGGAATTACTACGGGTACGGTATACGCTTCGGCAGGGATGGGACTATCGCTTATAACACGCGAAACGGACCCGGTATAAAGCTCGCTATCAACGGAGTCGCGAAGCCGTACGTGATCTCGGTAAATAACTCCGGTTACATCTGCAAGCTGCTCAACGAGGTCATCGACGGGAAGGTGAGCGATGCGACCGGAAAAGATAAAGCAGAGGCGGGAGCGGGCCCCGGCGACGCACCGGTGCAGCCAGGTGACACATAGCTCAAGGCGTCATTGAAAAAAGACGCAGGTGTGGCTACCATTGCGGCATATGAGCTTGAGAACGCTCGATTGGCACTGCAGGCACCGGGGGCGCTATCGAGGAGGTTCCGAGGCGTCCATGAAAGAGCATGACCATGTCGACTGCAAGAGCGGTGGCGCGGAGCACCATCCTTGCGCCGAAGCAGGCAGGCTGAGAAGCAAGCTCGAAAAAGCGGTCTACGGAAACGTGGTCCTGCTCGGAGTCCTGTCTATCGTCTGGCTTCTACTTCGCTCCGCGCGCAAGCCCTCCAGGCTCAATTATCCCTGCCAGAGAGCCGCGCTCGCCAACACGGTGTTGCTGTTTGGTGGCATGACGTTTCCGCTCGCCGCGCGCATTCCCCGCTTCATCACCGGAGAGCGTATAGAGCGTACCCTGGCGAAGAAGCTGATCAGGGGCCTGGAAGTAGCGGGATTTGCGACCCTTGTCGTTCTGGTCGGGATTTCACTCGCGGGTCTGGTCAAGGGCTCCGGTGGCAGGTCGATGGAGTCGATGAAGGCCGCCGCCGCTTCCCTCAAGGTCCCGGAGCTTCGTTCGAGCTCCGCCGCCGCCTCCAACATCTATGTGGCCGAGGGCATCCAGAACGCTTCCGAACACGGGGTCGACTCACTTATCAACGTGATGGCTGGAAACGGCCTTGACTTCTTCAAGAGCAGCGGCGCGGGGAAAGCGGCCGGCCCTTCAGGCATCATCGGCAGTAACGACGTGGTCTGCATCAAGGTCAACGGTGAGTGGCAGGAGCGAGGTGGCACCAATACGGACGTCGTCAAAGGTCTCGTCAACGCTATATTGCATCATCCCGACGGGTTCACCGGTGAAGTGGTGATCGTCGAGAACGGCCAGTGGGCTTCGTTCATGGACAACCTCTCGAACAACAAGAATCCGGATAAGTGCAACGCCGAGGACCATACCCAGTCGTTCAACGATGTCGCGCGGATGTTCGCCGCGTCCGGGCACAGGGTCTCGGTTTATGACTGGACCGCGGTGCAGACAAAATCCGTACAGGAGTTCGGCTCCGGAGACATGAACGACGGCTACTGCTACGTTCCGGAGATACAGGAAGGCTACCCGAAATTCACCACCGTCTACGGCACGCGTATCTCACTCCGTTACGGTGTGTGGAACGGCTCCGGTTACGACAATGCCAGGGTCAAGTTCCTGAACGTGCCGGTGTTGAAAGACCACGATGGTCCCGGGGTTACCTGCAGCGTCAAGCACTTCATGGGGGTGCAAGACCTCTGGAAGGGGACCCAGGAAGCGCCTCACACGCCGATGGTGACGGAGGGTATCTTTGGAAAGGTGATGTTAACGGCGCGCTACCCCGATCTGAATATTGCTGACGCCATCTGGGTGACTCCCGCGGGCGGCCCCAACGGTCCTTACGACAAGGCGGTGAGGGTAGACAAGCTACTCGCCAGCAAAGACCCGATCGCGCTCGACTGCTACGCGGCCAAGAACGTGCTGATGCCCATCAGCGGAAATACGCGGCACAACCCTGACGCCGATAACCAGTTCCACGAGATGATGACGACAACGCGCGACGTACTGCTTGCGGGCGGCAAGCAGGTGACCATGGACCAGGCGATGATGAACGTCTACACCGGGTGGGATTCCGAGAAGCCGCCGGTGACCCGGTACCAGTCTCTCCTGGCCGAAGGTTCCACGGCCTATGGCTTTGAGACGTGGGTGCTCGTCGCTAACCCGAACGATAAGCCCGCAACGGCTTACATATCGTATTTCACGGAGAAGGGCTGCCGAAACAAGGCCCCGGTGCAGGTGCCGGCAAACTCCAGGCTGACGGTGAACGCGAGCTCGGACATATGGTCCCAGAACGCCGGCATACGCGTAGGGTCGGACAGGCCGGTCTATTGCGAGCGCGCGATGTACTGGAGTGACCGCGCGGAAGGGCATGACTCGATAGGGACGGATTCCGGCGCCACGAGATGGTACCTGGCGGACGGTCATACCGCTGACGGGTTCGAGACGTGGATCGAGATACTCAATCCCGGGGCGACCGACGCGACCGCGCGGCTCGCTTATTTGACTCCCGGGGGAACGGTTCCCGGCCCGAGCGTCGCCGTGCCCGCTTATTCGCGCAAGACTGTATTTGTGGCCGACACGGTCCCGAGCTCTGATGTCTCGACGCGGGTCACCTCGGATAAGCCCGTGGTTGTGGAGCGCTCGATGTACTGGAACGGGCGCAGGGGAGGGTCAGGGTCTGGTGGCGTAAAGGCCCCGTCACCGGACTGGTATTTCGCCGAAGGTTGTACCGGCTGGGGGTTCGAGACGTACATGTGCTTCCTCAACCCACAGGCCGTCGACGCAAAGGTCACCTGCAGGTTCGTTGGCGTTGGGGTTGGTTCCGGCGCGGTCACGAAGACGGTCCTGGTCCCCGCTGGGAGCAGGCGGACCCTCAAGGTCAACGACGTGTTTCCGAACAGGGATGTGGCGACAGAGATCCACTCCGACAGGCCTATCGTAGCCGAGCGATCGATGCTCTGGCCTGTCGCCGGTGGTAGGGCCGGTCATGCGACCCAGGGTATGACGGCTCCCGCCGGCGCGATATTCATGCCGGAAGGTTGCACCGCGTACGGGTTCGATACCTGGCTGCTGGTTGGGAATCCGGGAGATACCGAATCGGACGTCACGGTCTATGCGATGACCGGGGGAGGGGAGCGGAAGATAACGGAGTTCAAGCTTGCCGCTGACAAGCGCACGACCTTGAGGCTCAACGATTTCTTTCAGGGCAACCTCTCGATTCGAGTAGCCGCTAGCTCGCCTGTGACCGCTGAGCGTGCAGTTTACTGGAACAACCGCACCGGCGGCACCTGCTCCATCGGCTATTCAAAGTAGCCATAGCAAGAATAGGGTCAGGCCTTTTATTGTTTACTGCTACGGTTATCTTGAGCAAAGGACAGCAGTAAACAATAAAAGACCTGACCCTAACGTTAAAAGACCTGGCCGCAACGTTGGACCCCAACGTTTCAAGGCGGATGGTAAAAGAAAGAGGGCGGGCTTTATGCCCGCCCTCGAGTGTATTGCTTTGAGTTCAGCCTAGGCCGGCTCGAAGTGCATGAGCAACATGGGGTGAGTGACCGGTTCAGTCGCATAGGCGACCTTGACCGGCATTCCGGTCTTGATCGAGTCGGTCGAGTCACCGTAGTTGCGCAGTTGATGCGTGAACAGAGTGTCCGCGTCGTCCATCTTCACCAGTGCCAGCACGTAGGGAACCTCGACCTTCATGAACGAAGGAACGAATTGCGAGATCGAGAAGCTGTGAAGCGTCCCGGTTCCAGGGAGCTCTTTCCATTTGGTTATGGTAAGGCAGTCGGCGCACAATGGCCTGGGCACAGCCCATACTTTTCCGCAGCCAGGGCACTCCGTCGCGAGGAACTTCTGATTCGTGAGCTCTATGAAGAACTTCGAGTATTTGCCCATTACGTGCTTGTATGTGAAGTCCATCTTCCACTCGATGCGCATTCCCTCACGGAAGTCGGCCCACGGGTCGCCGTCTGGATGAGCGAACGCCATTGGATCCTCCGCCGTGAAGACGTTCACCAGGTTGCTAATGAGTTCCAGTCCCATGATCAGTCCCTCCTCTCGAATATATTGAGTGCGCAGAAGGTGCCGGTCCCGCCGTGGGAGTCCATGCCCCCGCGCTTGGAGTTTAGCTCCACCTGGCGCCTGGGGTCGGCCTCCTGCCGCAACTGGCGGAGTATCTCGACGCCCTGGGCGATGCCCGTCGCACCTACTGGATGCCCGAAGCCCATCAGGCCGCCGGACGTATTGGTGGGAAGCTCGCCGCCGAGGTCGAAGACGCCCTTTTCCATAAGCTTTCCGCTCTCGCCTTCCTTGCAGAAGCCAAGGTCCTCGTAGGACACGAGCTCCGCTCCGGAGTACGCATCGTGGACCTCAAAGCAGTCGAAGTCCTCGAGCGGGTTCTTGATGCCCGCCATGGGGTAAGCCTGCTCCGCCGCTGTACGCTTGCCGCGGAAATGTGTGACCCCCGGGTAGGGGTGAGGCCGGTCCGCCATCCTCATGAAGTCCGTGCCGCATCCGGTGCCCGTAAGCTCGATGGTCGGCTTTTTCTCCCATATGGCGCAATGCTTCTTTGCCCACTCTTCGGTTGCGAAGATGAGGCATGACGCGCCGTCCGAGAGGAGGCTGCAATCCAGTTTCTTGTACGGGTATGTGATCATCTTTGATTTCATGACGTCATCTATCGTGATGTCCATCGGGTAATGCGACTTCGGGTTGGAGATGGCGTTGCGGTGGTTCTTGACACTGACCATCGCGAACTGCTCTTCCTTGGTGCCGTACTTCTCCATGTGAGTGACCATCATGATCGCGTAGTACGCGATGTAGAAACCAGCCACCTGGACTTCCCAGTCGGTGTCCGACGCCAGCGCGATGAACTGCTGCGCTACGTCTGAGGGGACCTGACGGCCCATGTTCTCCGAGCCGAAGACGATCATTGAATCGCAGAGGCCTGACATTATGTACGCGTAGGCGTTACGGATAGCGAGGCCTCCCGTGCCTCCGCCGCCCTCTACGCGAACATTAGGCTTGGGGCACATTCCGATGTTATCGTGAAAGATGGCTCCCGCCTTCAGTTGCTTGTCGAAGTGGTCGCTGAAATAGCTGGTTGTGCTGTGCTCGATGTTCGCGATTTTCGTGCCCGAATCTTCGAGCGCCTCGAGTACCGCTTCGTTGATCCAGTCGCGCATTGCTCCGTCTTCCCGCTCGGCAGCGAACTTGGAGACGCCGCCTCCCAGGACGAACACTCTGCGCTTCTTGTCCAGAATTTCCATATCACATCCCATCCTTCTTCCCGTAAATCCGACACTACATTAGTACTTTACCCAGGGAACGTGCGTGTGAGAATAACACGGTCTGGGCACAGGACAACTAAGTATATCAGAAATAGAAAAGCAAGAACTGCCCGGTCAAAACTACTCGCCACATTACTTAATACTGCCCAATTCAGGCTTTATTCGGAGGTTTGCCGAAGGTTATGGACCCTGGTCCTGTGGAGGATTTGCGCTGCTTTCGCGAGGCTCCCGCTGAGTTGCCTGGAAGTGCGCGCGTCAAGGGGGAGTCAGAAGCTTCCGGGTGCGCGATCAGGAACTCCCGGGTGAATCCTCCTGGGCATGAGAGTTCCTCCTGGCGGGTCTCGAGCACAGGTAGCGATCGATGGAAAGCGCCGCCCTGCGGCCCTGCTCGCATGCCTCGGCGACAAGGTTGCCACCACTCACGATCTCGCCCCCGGCGAACACTCCTGGGCGTGACGTGGCGAGTG
>DATCGY010000050.1:0-6173 GCA_036508635.1 Candidatus Anoxymicrobiaceae bacterium | reverse complement strand
CTTGAGGCGACAGCGACAACCACTTTGTCGAAGTGTTTGGCCGTTCGCAAGATCACGTCGAGATGGCCGTTGGTCACCGGGTCGAATGTCCCCGGGCAAAGCGCAACTTTCAAACGTCAGTACCCCCGGCGTCGTCCGCCTGTTCTTTCAAACCGTAAATGGAGATGATCGAATCGCCATAATCGCGCCGCTCTCTAAGTGACCATTCCGTCGGTGAGGGCTCCAAGTATAAGTGGGGCGAATGTCTGTATACCAGCAATCCATCCTCCTCCAGTAGCCCTCTCTCACGGATAAGGCGGAACAACCCCTCCAGTAAGCGTTTATCAATTCTAAATGGGGGGTCCACAAAAATCAAACCATACAACCCATCCGCAAGGGTCAGGCCACGCGGCAGCTTGACCACATAGGTACGGGCTTTGTCGGCAAGATGCGCCCGCCCGAGGTTGTCTTTGATAGCGTCTGCGGTCGCGCGGTGCTGCTCGAAGAAATCAACCTGGGCCGCGCCGCGGCTCAACGCCTCTATGCCGAGATTGCCGACGCCCGCAAAAAGATCGAGGACTCTCGCGTCGACAACGCTGTCGCCGAGCACCGCGAAGAGCGACTCCTTGACGCGGTCGAGCACGGGCCTGATCTTGTTACCCTTTGCACCGTATAGGCGAGTGCCCCCGGCGCTTCCCGCGATCACTCTCATGTAGACTCCCGTCAACCCTTGAACAGCCAGTCGAGGGAGCCGCCGAAGCGGCGGTTTGTCTCCCAGCGGAGCAGAACGTTCTCTATCTTCGAGAGGTCCGGGTCGGCCGCAACGAGGCGGAAGGCCTCTTCACGCGCGCGGCGTATCAACTCGAAGTTGCGGGTCAACCTCGCGACCTTGAGGTCGGGCAGCCCAGATTGCCGGTTACCGAAGAGCGAGCCCTCGCCCCTGATGCGGAGGTCGGCCTCGGCAAGCTCGAAGCCGTCATCGTAGCGCTTGATGGCATCGAGGCGAGCCCTGGCCTCGTCGGTGGACGGATCCGAAAAAAGGACAAAGACCCCCCGCTCTCGGCCGCGGCCGACGCGCCCGCGGAGCTGGTGCAGTTGGGCGAGGCCGAAGCGGTCGGCGTCCTCAACTATCATGACCGTCGCGTTGGGAACGTCGACCCCGACCTCGACCACGGACGTCGATATAAGGATGTCTATCCGGCCCGCGGCGAACTGGCGCATCACCTTGCGTTTCTCATCGCTCTTCATCTGGCCGTGCAGCAACCCGATGTTGTAACCCGGGAACTCCGCCGCGAGCCGCTTTGCCTCGTTGGCCGCCGCGCGGGCATCGAGCTTCTCGGACTCCTCCACGAGCGGGCATATCACGAACGCCTGCCTCCCAGCCTTTATCTCTCTTCCGACCATGGCAAAAGCTCCTTTGCGCTGGGACTGGTCGGAGACGACAGTGATAACCCCCTTCCTTCCCCTTGGCAGCTCATCGATGATAGAGACGTCCAGGTCGCCGAAGAGGGTCATGGAAAGCGTGCGCGGAATGGGCGTGGCCGACATATGAAGGATGTCGGGGTCTTCACCTTTTTCCGAAAGAGAGACTCGCTGATCGAGCCCGAACCGGTGCTGCTCGTCGATGATCACGAGCCCCAGCCGGGCAAAGCTGACGGACTGCTGTATGAGGGCGTGAGTGCCGACTACGATGTTGACCTCGCCGGAGGCGACTTTGTCGATAACGTTGCGCCCGGTGCTCGACGTAAGAAGCTCGACACGAACCCCGAGCCCCTCAAGCATCTGGCCGATGCGGTCGTAGTGCTGCTGGGCCAGCACCTCTGTCGGCGCCATCAAGGCGCCCTGGTAGCCGTTTTCAACGGCCTTGAGCAACGCCAGCACCGCCACAACCGTTTTGCCCGAGCCCACTTCCCCCTGGAGGAGCCGGTTCATCCGGGTGGCGCTTTCCATATCGGCGAACATCTCACGCCACGCCCGTTTCTGCGCTCCGGTCATCTCAAACGGCAGCGACTGGGCGAAGTCGATGGTGAGACCGGGGGATGAATCATGGGCTATTCCCCTGGCTTGAGCCTCGTAGTGCTTCTTGCGGAGGGCAAGGCCCACCTGCATCATGAATATCTCATCGAAAGCGGCGCGATATCTCGCCTTTTTAAGCGCAGCGTTATCAGTCGGGAAATGAATCTCGCGCAACGCTTTTTCGAGCGGCGTCAGGTCAAACTTGTCGCGGACCGATCTCGGCACCGGGTCGGCCATGCCTGAGACCGCCTCGAGCGCCCTGCTGACGAGGCGCCTGAGCGAGGCGGACGTCACGCCGGCGGTGGCCGGGTATAGTGGGATGATGCGCCCGGTATGGATCGCCTCGGCGCGGTCTTCGCCCTCTTCGCCGCCGAGGACGTCGTAAGAGGGGTTTACCATCTGGAGACGGTTGTACTGGTATTGGACCTTGCCGCTGAAAGCCGCTTCGACTCCCTCTCGCAGGCGTTCCTTGTGCCATTCCTGGTTGAACCAGACGCCAGAGATGTAACCCGTACCGTCGAAGATGGTGATCGTGAGTACGCTCTTGCGCCCTCGCGTAGGCCTGCTCTCGATATCACACACTTTTCCGAGGACAGTTGTCTCTTCGCCGGTCTTGACGCTGCCGATGGCAGTCAGGGATGAGCGATCGAGGTACCTGCGTGGAAAGTGATACAGGAGGTCGGCAACGGTCCTGATGCCAAGGGGGGCGAGCTTGCGCGCTATCGCCGGGCCCACCCCCTGCAGCGAGCTGACAGGGGCCACCGTGCGCTCGAGCGCTGCGACTGGCGGCGGAAGCTCTTTGGCCTCGGCACGCTTGGCCTGGTTTTTATTATCTGTTGCTTTTCCTTCTGGCATGATCTCTCCGGTACGGTTCCTCTCACCCGTGCCTATATAATACATGGTGGCCCGGACGCTCACCGGCACTTATCGGGAGCGGCTCGCTTACAGACCGGGAGGGAGCATGAGCACCAGAGCAAAGTTGAGTTCCCTGGTCAGCTCGATGAGGTCCAGGGCGACAGGTGCAGTGATCAAACAGGTTGTAGGGAGGCTGCACATACCCGACAGCGCGGTCCGGAACTTCGGGTCCTGGGGCAAGCTGTCGGCATCGGGGGGCGGCTTCCCGACCGAGCTTCTCCCACTGGGCGCCGATATGTGGTCCGGGTTCATCCTGACGACGTTCGCCGGGCAGGTGATGGAGGGATGGGTGCTGCCGTACTGGCTGCGATGCCAGACGTCTCCATCTTCGAGCTCCTTCGTGCCACACGGCCACTCCTGGCTCACGCCCAACCTGACCCACAGGGACTGGACCGGTATCGGCATCTGCGGCTTCCCCAACGAGGCGATAGTGGACCCGCGCGGCCTGTTGACGCCCTGGCCTTTCGCGCCATCTATCGATGTGTGGGTAAAAGTAGGTGACGAGCTCGTCTGCCCGTCGGAGCTCGAGCATGTCGAGCAGAAGCTCATCGACGGGCTGCCTATGGTCAGGACGCAATTCGACGCCCTCGGGCTCGAATGCTCCGTGACGGCGTTTGTCGCACCGCTCGATACAATGCCCGTAGTCCTCGCCACAGCCGAAGTGACGAATGCGCACTGCCAGGCCATCGCGGCTTCGCTGGTCGTCTCCGTGCGGCCTTACAACCCGGAGTCGTTGTGCGCGATAAACGACCTCGCGTACGACCCGGTCTCGAGGACCTTCACTGCCGAAGCGAACCCGGTTTTGTACTTGCCGGCTCAACCCTCCCGCGTCATCGTCTCCGACCTCGAGCACGGAGACGTCGCCACTCTGATACGCGACCCCGGGCGCGAGCGACCGCGCGGGCTTTCCGTCCGGGAGCCCACCGGCCTGGCTACCGCCGCAGTGATCTACGAGCTCAACCTGGATGGCGGCGGCGATGATGCGATCTGCTTCGCCTGTCCCCTGACGGCGGGGGTCCACCCGAGTTTCAACAGAATGCTGCCGGTCCGCGACGCGCTTAAAACCTGCGGGAAGAAACTGGCGGAGCAGGGCTCGGAGTGGTCTGAGCTGACCTCGAGAGGTATGCGCATCTCCGTGCCCGACGAAGCCGTCCAGAAGTCGTTCGACGTGAACAAGGCGTTCCTGTTGATGCTGTTTGACGGCAAAGCGATCACCCCCGGCCCCAGCACGTATCACATGATGTGGTTCCGCGACGCCGCTTACCTCGTTCCGGCGCTCGACCTCATCGGCAGTCCGGACATGGCGGCCGACGTCCTTTCGACCTACCCCGACAGACAGACGGAGACTGGATTCTTTCGCTCGCATGACGCGGAATGGGACTCGAACGGACAGGCGATGTGGACGATGGTCAGGCACTTCCTGATGACGCGGGATGCGGCATTCCTCCGCGATGTATATCCTTCCATTCTCAAGGGCGCCGAGTGGCTCGACTCGATGCTTCAAAAAGACCTCGAGCCCACGGACCCCAGGCACGGCCTGCTTCCGGCGGGGGTGAGCGCCGAGCACTTCGGAGCAAACGATGTCTACTACTGGGATGACCTGTGGGCCGTCGCCGGGCTGAGGGCCGGCGCATCCGCGGCGCTCGAGCTGTGCCACCAGGCCGACGCCAGGTTCATGCGCGGGCTCGCAGACGACCTGTGGGCGTGCCTGGAGGAGTCGTGGTCGAGGGTCGAGCGGAGGCTGGGACGCAAGGTCATACCGTGCGCCCCCGGCCGCGACGTCGACGCGGGAACCATCGGGTCGGTCGCGGCGACTTACCCGCTGGAGCTCGTCGATGCGAAGGCGGAGCTGATGCAAAACACGATCGATGAGCTGGTCGAGCGATGCTTCTACCAGGACATGCACTTCCACCGGATAATGCACCAGGGTCTGAACGCGTACATGTCACTCCAGGTCGCCCAGTGCTACCTCCGGCGCCGCGACCCGTACGCGCTCGCAATATTCGACGCCGTCTGGAGGCGCCGCACCGCGACGTTCACTTATCCGGAAGCGATAAACCCCCTGAGCGGCGGCGGCGCCTACGGCGACGGACACCACGGCTGGGCTGTCGCCGAACTCGTCAGCTTCACCCGCAACCTGATGCTGTTCGAGGAGGGTGAGGTGCTCGTGCTGCTCCCAGTTCCCAGTCGTAAGTGGTTTGAGCACGGAAACCACATCACCGTCGAGGACGCGCCGACTCTATTCGGGCCGGTGTCCTTTTCCGTCGACTGCCCCGGAAGTTCCGCCGTGTTCGACCTTCCAGGCTCGTTCGAGCGAGCGCCTGTCGCAATCGAGCTCAACGTCCCGTTTGAGATCACGTCCTGCGAAGCCGACGGGGAGGAGATCGAGGTCCGAGGAAAGGCCGTCCTCGTTTCGCCTTCCGCCCATACGGTGACGATCGGATACGAAACCTGAAGGCAGGTGCTATCTTGCAACACCGCGATTTGCACGTATATTATCTGCCAGGTCCTGCGTTACTATATGTACAGGTAGCCCCGGTGAGGAGGGTGTCCGAATGGTACGGCGGCCGAGATTGAGGTGCTCCATCACTTTTCTGGCGGCGCTTGTCCTGTTGGCAAGCGGTCTCTCCCCACTCTTTTTCGCTCGTCAGGCCAGGGCGGCAACGGGACTCGACTGGATCGATTCCCGGGGTCCGGGAAACGGGGACGCGCCGGCAATGGTCTGGGACGACACTCACAAGATCCTCTATCGCGCTACGTCCGGCAAAGGCGTGTGGAAGTATCAGGAGGGCTCCTGGACTTCTCTGGGTGGCGCGGTCAGCACTTCCGGTATCACCTGTCTCGCTTATGACGATACCGGCAACAAGCTCTATGCCGGGACCAATGGCCAGGGCATCTGGCGCTATGACGCCACCGCCGGAACATGGGTGAACGTTGCCACTGTGGAGGTAACAACTTACTACATCACTTGCATGGCCTGGGGTGGAGGCAAGCTGTACGCTGGCTGCTGGGACCCAAGCCTCGTGGGGAAGGGTGTGTGGTGCTACGACCCTTCCGGTAGCGGCACGTGGGCAAATACGGGTGGGGCGGTGAGCACCTGGCGGATAGTCTCCCTCGCCTGGGGCGATAGCAAGGTTTACGCCGGCTGCATCGACCGCAACGGGGGCGGTGAGGTCCAGAAGGGAGTCTGGTACTACGACCCCACCAACCCCGGCGCAGGTTGGACGGACACTGTAAGTTTCAGCTCCTTCACCTCCCTGGCA
>DATCGY010000049.1:0-4243 GCA_036508635.1 Candidatus Anoxymicrobiaceae bacterium | reverse complement strand
CTCGCTGGTGATACGAGGGAACATCGAGGTGCTCCAGGGCGACGAAGTCAGGTGGACGGCTCTGGATGCGATAATCGACCAGCTGGAAGAGGAGCCTGAGGCGGTCAAGGTCTGGAGGCTCCACATAGACGAGATCAGCTGCAAAGAAGGCACCTGATTGACCTTTTCGTCCGCCGTCACACAAAGCCGGCGGGACACCGGCGCTACGAATACGCTATGTAGCACTTGCCGGCGGGACGCCGGCGCTACGATGATTGCCGACAGTGTACACTGTCGAACAGACGATGGAACCGGTACCGAGAGACAGGTGGTCATGTCCCGGGCACTTCTCGTGAACCCTCCCAAAGAGGTCCCGCTGCTTGACTGGACGATGCGATATCCGCCGCTGGGGCTGATGTCGATCGCCGCCTCCCTCGACGGCCACGACGTGGACATCCTGGACATGAAGGTCGAGGGTCTCAACCGGAAGCAGCTACTGAAGCGCCTGTCCGGGTTCGACATCGTGGGCGTCTCTGTACTGACGCCATCGATCGACTCCGCCCTGGAGATATGCCGGGCGGCGAAGGAGTGCGGGGCGCTGACCGTCGCCGGGGGCGTTCACCCTTCACTGATGCCCGAGATGGTCGGGAACCCCGAGGTCGACCTGGCGGTGCGCGGAGAGGGCGAGTATACCTTCAAGGAGATTGCGGACGGCAAGCCGATCGACACCATCGCCGGCATAAGCTACATGGACGGCACCCGCATCGTTCACAACCCGGACAGGCCTCCCGCGGACCTCGGCGCCTTTCCCCCTCCCAGACGGGACCTCGTGGCAAAGTACTCGGGTCTGTATACGGCCTTCGGCAGGAGCCTCGGCGCCCTCAGCACCGCGAGGGGTTGCCCCTTCAGGTGCAGCTTCTGCTGCGTGCCCAACATCTGGAAAGGTTACCGGGAGCTCTCGCCGGCCGAGGTGGTCAGCGAGATCGCCCGGATGGAACACACGGAGATCGTGAGCTTCGTCGACGACAACTTCTGCCAGGACATGAGGCGCGTCGACGCGATCTGCGACCTCATCATCCGGCACGGTTTGAACGACAGGCTTTACTCGGTTTTCTCCCGGGTCGACTCGATCGTCCAGCACCCGGAGGTGGTCGAGAAGATGGCGCGGGCGAACATCCGCGTCGTCTTCATAGGCATCGAGGCGGCCACCCAGGCGGCGCTGGACCGCATGAACAAGAAGACGAGCATCTCGGACATCCACAGGGCGTGCCAGATCCTCGAGACCAACGGGATGATCATCTGGGCGGGGCACATCGTCGGCAACCTCGACGATACCTACGAGGACGTGGAGGCCCTGATCCAGATGGCCAGGAAGCTCCCCGTGGACATAGCCGACTTCACCGTCATCACGCCGTATCCCGGCACCGAGCTCTACAAGGTCGCCAGGGAGAGGGGCCTGATCGACGAGTTCGATTTCGCCGAGTACTGCGAGTGCGAGCCCCACATGCACACGCCCCATCTCTCGAGGATCGAGATCATGGAGCTCCAGATAAAGGCTTACCTGAAGTTCTACGGGCTGCGGGCCATGGCGAAGGGCGGGAGGAGGTGGGCGCTCAACAAGGAGAAGCGGTGGATACTCACCGACAACGTGACAGGGATAAGGTCGTTCATGAAGTTCAGGAGAAAGTCCGCGTTCTACTTCTGGAGGACTTATAAGGAGACTGTGGGGAAGACCGAGGGGACGAAGATACGGAGGTACAGCCCGCTGGTCTCAACCCCCAAAGTCTACTCGCTGGGCGCCGGCGTAGGCGCCGCCCTCATCACGTTCTGGGTCACGGTGCTCATCGGGCGCTACTACGGGCAGTATTCATCCCGGCCGCTGGCGTTCATCGTCGCGGACTTCCTGTTCGGCGCGGCGCTGGTGGCCTTCGTCATCGCGATGGTGGCCACGTGGCTCGCCATCAAGTCCTACCGGAGAGGGTGGATCTTCTCGGTCCGGCGGCGAAAACCCTCGCGACGGACGCGGTCGATCGGCGAAGAGTCGATCTCGAACGCGGGGCTTTTCACGGCCGCCGCGCTGGGGCTGGCCGTGCTGCTGATCGTCGCTGTCGTGCTGGCGGCGTCCTCGGGCCGTCTCGACTACCACCTCAAGGAGATCATGGTCACGGTCATCGCTTTCCTGACCGCGCTGCCCGTCTCCCACCACTCGGTACAGATGGTCAGAAACGGCGGGATTGACGGGAGACGGCGCCCCGGGCCGAACACCGGGTGATCATATCATCTGTGGGCCAGTAGGCCGGCGGCCATCTCGCGCCGCTCCAGCTCCGCCTCGGTTTCGGTCGCGGGGGTCATCTCGAAGATGCACTTCGGGGCTCCCATGGCCGCGCATTCGACTTCCCTCGCTTCAAAGAACCGTCCGGTTATAGCGCTCGCGTGACCCGCCGCTCCTCCGGTGAAGTAGTGGCACGCCGGGTGATCCGCGGGCCCCATCCAGGCGACCTCCTGCGAATTGACGAGTACGGCCTCCAGGGGGGTCGTGGTGAAATCGAACCGCTCGACGCTTCCCCACCCTCCCTCGTTGATGATGATGCGCGACTCAGTCTCGAGGACCTTGCTCAGGAACTCAGCCATCACCGGATCGATCCTCACTTTCTCGAGCAAGTCTCCGCTCGTTATCAGCGGCATCAACACGCCAGGCGCCCAGCGCCCCTTCCTGATAGCGTCCTTTGCCTCGTAGTACCCGGTGAGGTATCCGATGTCGTACAGGGCGCGCCGCTGCTCATCGGTGCCCATGCGGCCCAGGACCTCGTGTAGAACCCTCAGGAGTTCAGAGCCGAACATGATCTCGTCGACTCCACCGATCCCGATGCGCCCTCTGGCGACATCCACGTCGTGGATATCAAACGAATCTGCTCCCATATAGGCCCGTACCATTACCGGCAGGCGATCGGACAGTCGTGGCAGGTTGGCTATCCATCGGAACCCGTACCTCATCAGCCTTGGGTGCCCCTGGCTGAAATTCATCAGCGCGACCACGGCTTTCAATTTGAGCAAGTCAACCTCCCTCTCCGTGCCTTACCCCACCGTCGAGCTCACTGTTCAGGCTTCTTCAATCACTGTTCGCTTGAAGAATGAATTGCTCACGCGCGGGCGACGGTCAGTCCCAGGGAGAAGCTTGGAGTGGGGGATGACGTCTCGCACGATTTCTCGATCAAGGTCGAGTGCACCAACGGACAGAAGATAGTCGCCGACGGTCCCGTTATTTGACCATCCCCGCAAACAGCTCCCAGAGGGCATCCGAATCGAAGCTGTCGGGCACCATGTTGTCGATCGCCAGATCGAACATCTCCTCCGGCACCGTTCTCCCCGCGCCGATTGAAGCCAGCGTTTCGGCGATACATGCCCGAAGATTGTTATTCCTCTTGAGGCGGGCCAGGTGGTGCTCGTCGTGGAAGTCTATTATCAGCTCTTCCTGCTTGGAGAGATCGTCGAGCAGCTCCCGCACCGCGTGGTCGGTCGGGTTCATGAAGAGCGAATAAACGGTCGGGGGGTCTGTCTCCAGCCTGAAAAGGAACGCGAGCATCGGTATGGCCACTCCGTCCGAGCTCAGAGTTATGAGGACGCACTTGGTGTCCAGTTTGCCCGTCCCCGAGCCGCCGGGCACAGCGATCTCCTCGAACGAATCCACTACGTCCTGGCTTTCGTGTATCAGGAAAGACCAGAGCGTTTCAGCCGAAGTGATCCAGGGGGAGACGAAGGCCGTACCGTATGGTGAAGAATGAACCATTTCCTCGAGTTCGGTCCTGTCGATGTACGGCTCAGTCACCATACCGCCTCCCAAAGTTCACTCCCGCAAAGCCCTTCGAGTACGCCTCCAGCAGCTCACCGGTTCTTCGCCTTCTACGCGTGGCGAGCTACTCCTGCACCCGCGAGACCCACAGACCCGGGCCGAAACGCGCCGCGCAGAACCTCCATCTTTATCGGCTTGCTGCCGCCGACGTTTCTGCCGCGAAGGAGCGCCACATGTTCAGAGAAGCCCTTCACCCCTCGCCGGTCATCGCGGCACGATCAGGGGCGACCGGGTACCGGCCATTACTTGGAGGAAGGCGAGGTGGTGGACGTGCCGGACGAGGAGCTCGCCTTTGGCGTCCCCGGGATGTCGCTGGGAGCTCCGTCCAGCTTCAACTGTTCGGCGCTGAGGTCGGTCCCGTAGTCCACGATCGTCCAGCCGCTGCTGTCCTTGTGGAACAGGAAATAGGAAGTG
>DATCGY010000048.1:0-15773 GCA_036508635.1 Candidatus Anoxymicrobiaceae bacterium | reverse complement strand
TCTTCAGTGGATTAAGTCCAAGTCCAAGAATGTTAAGCCCGGTACCTTAACTGACTATGAGCTCACCTTTCGCCTGCATATTCTGCCAACTCTAGGCGATAAGTCACTGTCTCGCATCACGCCTGGAGATGTGCAGACTTGGGTTAACTCACTTTCTGACAAGGGGCTCTCGCCTTCAAGTGTCAACAAAGCCTACCGATACTTCCGTAACTGCGTGAACAACGCAGTCGACACGGACATAATTGACCGCTCGCCTTGCCGCGGCATAATGGTCCCTCCAGCATTCCAGCAAGTCGAGTTGGACATCTTGTCACTTGACGAAGTCAGCCGGGTCCTTGACGCTTCGCAGGAACCCGACAAAACCCTGTTCTCTGTTCTGGCTTTCAGCGGCCTAAGGCTCGGCGAGGGACTCGGACTCAAGTGGCGAGACATCGATTTTGAGAATCAATGCATTCGGGTGGAACGAGCGTACGGACGTTACGGTTGGAGCACCCCGAAGACAAAGTCCTCCAGGCGTGCCGTGCCCATATCACAGACACTGGCTGCGATTCTGCGGGAGTATCAGGCAGTTTGCGATGGGTCCACACCCGAGGGCGTTGTTTTTTCCCACGACGGGACGGCGCCGCTGGACCCAAGCAATGTAAGGCGTGATTTCAATTCAGCACTAGAGGACGCAGGCGTCCGCCATGTTTCCTTGAATTCCCTCCGTCATTTCTACGCCTCAAACATGATTGCCAGTGGTTGCAGCATCAAGTTCCTGCAGAACTCGTTGGGCCATAGTACGGCTACTCTGACCCTGAACACATACTCGCATCTTATCCCCGAAAGCGGTGGAGAATCAGTAACCCGTTTTGATGCTCTGATAAGCGGTAAAGTTACCTCTATTTCGGAAAAGAAATCGCGGTAGTACCCTCCGTCACAACCCCCGACGAGCCATGGGCACCAATTGAATTCGCCTTCAAACTGGGTAAATGCTAGGCCGAATATAGGCCGAATGGACTAAGCTGACCAATCAATCAAACACTTTACCAATATGTAATAAATGGCTTAAACAAGCGGATAAAGAGATGGAGCGGGTGATGGGTCTCGAACCCACGACCTTCAGCTTGGGAAGCTGACGCTCTACCGACTGAGCTACACCCGCTTGTCATTGTGGTGGGCACAATTATATCGGGTGGTCCGGGGTTGTGACAATCTGTGGTGGCGCGATTTGCCGCGAGCGTTACGGCGCCATGCTGCAGGAATAATATTGACATGTACCGGCACGCCGCAACGCCCATCGGTATGAGATGCACTCAATCGTGAGTACGTCACCCTCTGCAGCGACGCAAACCGATCGCTTATAGCCCTATTGGTCATTTTAATCAAGCCGAGGACCTCGCCTGCCCTAATCCATCACCCAATCGGGTGGCAAAAAAGCTAAAAGTCCGGGTGCGTTGTGCCGATAACCCCATTAGATGGCATGGAGGAAGAATGGACAAGCCGAGAATTCTGGTAGTTGAAGACGAGCGCGATGTATCAAAAGTGATCTCCATCAACTTGAAGATCGAGGGGATGGATGTCGTGGTCGCGTATGATGGTCCGACGGCACTCGAGAAGATAAAGGAGTGCAAGCCGGACTGCGTGGTCCTCGACGTAATGCTTCCTCAGATCAGCGGATGGGACATCCTCAAATACATCAAGGCCAACCCGGCGACCGCTGACATTCCGGTGGTCATGGTCACGGCGCAGATAGCGGAGAAGGACCAACTGAGGGGCCTGGGCGCCGGGGCCGTCAAGTACATCACGAAGCCGTTCAGCCCGGTCACGCTGACGGAGACCATAAAGAGCGTGCTCAAGCCGCAGGCGAAGGAGACGGTCGCGCAGGAGCGCCGGGAGACCATAGAGCGCCTGCAGCTATCTACCGTTTACAAAATCTCGGACATCCTGATATCGACGCCCGTGCTCGACGACCTGCTCGCGGGAGTCGCCGATAAGCTCATCGCGCTGTTCGACCTGCCGTTCTGCGCGTTCATACTGGCAGACGTCGAAGAGCCGGAAGTCTACGCGTTCAGGCATGACTTGGGTCAACACGGCAAGGGCCGAACGGTCAGCCGGCACACCATGGGGCAGGACATGGTGATGGAGCTCAAGAGGTCTTTCGCTACCAACCGGAGGCCGTTGCTGGTAAGCGCGATGGAGGAATTCAGCCTGGAGCGCCTATCGCCGGGAACGCCGCTGGTGGAGGACGGCTACGTGGTGGCTCTCTTCGAGCGGAACACCTTCCTGGGTTCGATAATCATTGCGGGCAAGGCTGACGTCACTCTAAGCCTGGACGAGGAGGACCTCCTCGCGACCATTGCAAACCAGGTCGCCGCAGGGGTTGCGAGGGCGCGCCTGCACGAGAACCTGCGGGAGGACGAGGTCGTCCACAGGCGGCTGCTCCACCAGACCATCACGGCGCAGGAGTCCGAGCGAAGACGCCTGGCGGCGGAGATACACGACGGCGTCGTGCAATCGCTGGTCGGCATCTCGTACCGGCTGCAGGCCGTCGAGAAAAAGATCGCGCCCGAGACTGACGGCGAGTTCATGAACGAGCTCATGGGAGACCTCAAGATGCTGGGCCAGCAGCTCAACAACAACATCAAGGAGCTGCGGGACCTGCTGCTGGGTCTCCGGCCGCCGATGCTCGATGATCTGGGTCTCTACGCGGCGCTCGAGACTCACCTCAAGAATTTCGGGATGGCGAACGGGATATCGACCACCATGCAGATGCCGGAAGAACGCCCCGTCATATCACGTGACGCTCAGATAAATCTCTTCCGAATCATCCAGGAAGCGCTGAATAACGTCGAGAAACATGCCGGGGCCGCGCATGTGACCATCGAGATAGAGGCGACAACGCAGAAACTGCAGCTATTCATACGTGACGACGGAAAGGGTTTCTCCCCTCAGAAAGCGAGGGGTAGAACCCGCAACCTGGGGATAGCGAGCATGCGGGAACGAACCGAACTGCTCGGCGGCAACCTGAAGATCAAGTCAGAACCTGGGCGAGGGACCGTCATCTCCTGTGACGTTCCGCTCAGGCCGATACTGGAGGGAGCATCATGTCCGCGATAAAAGTGCTCATAGTAGACGACCACAACCTGGTCAGAGAAGGCCTCAAAGCGGTCTTCGACCAGGGCGATGAAGTGGAGGTCGTCGGGGAGGCGGGGTCCGGAGAAGAGGCGCTCGAGATGGTGGGGAAGGTAGTGCCGGATGTCATCCTGATGGACATCAGCATGCCGGGCATGAACGGTATCCAGGCTACCAAGATGATTCGCGAGAACTATCCTTCTGCCAAGGTCGTCATGCTCACCATGCTGGACCAGGAGGGGTACGTCTATGAGGCGGTGAAGGCCGGTGCGACCGGGTACATGCTGAAGAACACTTCTTCGGACGACCTGGTGCACGCAATACAGACCGTCTTCGACGGCAAGGCGCTGCTCCATCCCGACGCGACGGCGCAGCTCCTCAAGGAGTTCGTGACGCTGGCTGATCATAAGGCCAAGGATTACGGGCTCTCGGCACGCGAGATGGAGGTTATGCAACTGCTCTCCGAGGGGAACACGAACAAAGAAATCGCAAAGGCCCTCTGGATAAGCGAGCAGACCGTCAAGACGCACGTGGCGCACATCTTCGACAAGCTCGGCACGTCCGACCGGACCGAGACCGTCGCGACCGCGCTACGCAACGGGCTGGTTACCTGAGAAACACGCTTGCCTCATCTATCGCGGACTGAGATAGCGTCAGAAAGTCAGAAGTAGAAGGTCAACGCAGGTCTAGTGCAGACTGAACCGGGTCCCTCGGGGCCCGGTTCATCTATTTCCCTTCAATTTCCAACCCCTCGAGTTCCCCACTCGGTGTTGGCTAAGGGGCGAGTTGGAGGATGGGTTTGACGGGGACGTTGTCGCTCCAGCGGCCCATCTGAAAGCTGAGAGATGTCTTGCCGAGCATCGCGGCGTCCAGCGCGGCCCAGTAGAAGCGGTAATCGGTTGCGTCGACCTCGGGGTCTCCCCCGGCAAAGTTCAGGAGCCATCCGAGAAACGGTATGAAGCGGCACATGCTCGCGTTGTGATCGCCGATGAGCCTGGGCCATCCGTGGTCGTCGGTCTGCAGGCAGTAGAGCACACGCGAGGGGGGGCGCGTCAGTGCGTTGTAGAGGTCGGTCGACTGGCTCACGCCCGATATCGTGTCCTGGTCACCCGTCAGAACCATCACCGGCACATCCACCTTTGCGGCGTACGACCTCCAGTCGATCTGTGTGATCTTGATGAACTGCTTTACGAAGTCGGGTATCCCCTTCAGGCTGTCGGTGGCGAGGTTGGCGGATACTATCTCGCGCACCCTCGGACCGCCGCCGCCGTTCCAGCAGACGGACATAAGACCGCCGAGCGAATGTCCGAACGCGACCATGTTGCCCGTGTCCGCCCTGCTGCCGGCGATTGCGAGCCCCCGGTTGGCGTTATCGATGGCGCGTTTGAGGAAGACGTTCTGGTCCATGTCGCCCATGATCAACGCCGGGCTTATCTGGTTGATCTGTGGAAATATGACGATGTAACCCTGCTTGACCATATGCTCGATGGCTTCCATGTAATACTCGGGAAAAACCATCAGGAACCCATGCAGGAATATGACGACGGGCGCCTTGCGGCCGAACTTGAGCCTCTTAGGGATGAAGACGTTGACGGCTGTGCCATCCCAGTAGGAGCCGGATACCACGCGCTCGTAATTAGTACAGATGTACCTTTGCGGGGAGCCGTAGCCCCATGCCGGCTGTCCGGGCGGAGTCGCGGGGCCTTGCGCGAGCGCGGCCACCCCCACCACGGTGGTTGCCAGAATTGCAGTCACCAGCACGACGAGGACCTTTGACTTCACGGCGCCTACCCCCTTATGCCCGAAACCCGGTCACTCTTAATACTGGTTCCCTGAATCTGAACTGTCAATAGTACATTTGACCGAAAGGTCAATGTAGATTTCCAGTTCTGCCGCCCGGTTCTTCGAGGAGAAGACCGGTACGTTCCGGCAGCACCGCGGGGAGCCTGACCTCCCTGGGCTTTTCTCGCGCCGCTATAACCGGCCATTGTCGCCCCCCTGAGCGACCCGGGCGCGCACGCCTGGCGCGGTCTCACCCCGAATCAGGACCCTGGCCCGTTCTGGTATTATTATCCGGAGTCCGGACGCAGTCTGAAGCCATCGTTCGATCACCTGGAGAGTACTATTCACGCAAGCGTAGGAACTCGAATATCACACCGGTCTGTCAGAAGTGAGATGCCCGTGCGATCCGGTCCTGAGAGAACCGGCGCGATAGGGTCGAGACCGGGCTCGAGAGGTGGAAGGCGCCGGACCTGCGCGCTCGCGCTACTGCTACTGATAGCGATGGGCTTCACACTGCTGGCCTCACCGGCGTTTGCGGGCGAACGGGGTCAGGTCAACAAAGCCGCCGACTCGTCATTCGGACGCGCCCGCAAAGTCCTGCTCGTGGTAATCGACAGGATCGGCATAGAAGACATCACCGGCGACAACGCGCCGGTTATAAACTCCCTCATCCGGCGAGGCTCGGTCGCACTGATGAACTGCCGGGTCCGATACGACCAGTACGGGCAGGGAAGCTACGTTGTGATCGGCGCGGGGGGAAGGGCTATAGGCGGATTCAACGTTGGCCTCGCGTTCAACCACGGGGAGCTTCTGCAGGGTGACAACGGTAAAGCCGTGTCGGCGGGCGGGCTGTACGCGGCCAGGACGGGCAGGAGATCGCCCCCCGGCTCGGTGGTCAACCTGTATATAGAAGAGATGAAGAAGAAGTCTGACGTTCCCCAGGCATCGAGCCTTCCCGGTTTGCTGGGGCAAGCGCTCAAGGACGGCGGCAAGCGGGTCTCGGTCCTGGGTAATGCCGACTCCCTCGCCCCGGCGCAGCAGGTCGAACCGGGGTACCAGGTCGAGTTCTTACAGCCGGTCACCGTCGTTCCTGGCTCCGCGCCGCAGGTGACGCTCCTCCACCGCGAGATCTCCTGCATCGCGATGGACGAAAACGGACTGGTGCCTGGCGGGGACGTGTCGGCAGACCTCTATCACAACAGTAATACGGCAGCGGGGGTAACGACGGCATTTGGCAAACTCGAGGCTGAGACGTCGAGGAAGCTCGCTTCCTCCGACGTAGTCATTGCCGATATGGGCCAGACATCCCGCGTCGACGAACAGGCCGACTTCTACTCCGATGCCGCGCTTGCCAGGGCCAGGGCCAAAGCCCTCAGGCAGTGCGACTCGGCGCTGGGTGTAATGCTCCAGAACATGGACCTGTCGCGTGACGTGGTGATAGTCTGCGCCCCCACCCCGACGCGCAAGATGATCCTTTCGAACAACCTGCTGACGCCACTGGTGATCGCGGGGCCCGGGTTCTCCCCTGGCACGCGTCTCGCGTCGCCGAGCACCCGGCGGACCGGGGTAGTCTCCAACTTCGACGTGGCGCCCACGGTGATGGACGTACTCGGGTTGAAGCCCGCGGCCGAGATGGACGGAAGACCTGTCGAATCCGGTTCCGCGAAGTCCGACCTCGCCGGGTTGCAGAGATACAGCGAGCGCGCCACGGGGGCTTCCGCCTGTCGGAAGACCATGGTCCGCGTCTACACGATCACCTCCATGTCGCTCGCCGGCCTGCTCTTCGTAGTGATGCTGCTTCGTGAGGATACGGTCAGGCGGCGCCGGTTCTTCTGGACGTTTATCCTCCTGGCAATACTCGCGGGTCCGCTGATATTTCTTATCGTTCCGTCGTTCGCGGTCCCGGCCCTCTGGTGGCTGGTCGCCGCCGAGATTCTGGGCTGCGCCCTTCTCGGCGGGTTGCTCTCGCTTATGCTGTTGAAGCTACGACAACCGCCTTCCGCGAAAGTCGACACAGGGGAGGAAGAGCCCGATTGCTCCGTGCCCGGGCTCTGGACGACCGCCGCACGGCCGCTCGCTGTCCTCTGCGGAGCGACCCTGGCCGTTGTTCTGGTCGACATGGTCTTCGGCGGGCGGCTCATGTCGTTCAGCGCCTTCGGGTCGGACGTGATGATGGGCGACAGGTACTACGGCATGGGCAACCTCTACAGCGGCTTTGCTATCGGTGCGGCGCTGCTATTCGCATGCCTGCTGCCGGTAGTCCTGGGCGAGCGGCTCGACAAGCCCTGGAAGCGCTACGCGCTGAGCGGCGCCGTACTTGCAGTGACTGCTTTCATCCTCGGGTTCGGGAGAATCGGTGCGGATTTCGGCGGACTACTGATGATCCTTACGGGGTCACTCATAGCACTCATGAAATTCGACGGCGGGCGCATCGGGTTAAAGAGGGCAGCCGTAATCGTCACGGTAATCGTGGTTTGCGTAGTCCTTTTCGTCGGCCTTGACATCATGCTTCCAGGCGCGGCCTCCCACGCGGGCAGAGCCGTATCGGGCGCCGCGGGGAGCAGGGGGGTCGGCTCCCTGTTCACCACCGCCGGCAGGAAGCTGGCGCTCAACTGGACGCTTACTTTCACCTCGATCTGGCGGTTGCTCCTTCTCATACTGTTCGTAGCGTGCATGGCGCTAAACTGGCGATACCACCTGTTCCGCCGGCTCAAAGGGGAGGTGCCCTACCTGTACGCCGCTTTCGTCGGGATGGCAGTCGCCATCCCCGTTGGATGGCTTGTGAACGACTCGGGGATCGAGGCGGCAGCCGCGCTGTCGGTCTTCCTGTTCGTCCCTTACCTGTACCTGCTGGTCTGGAGCCTCAAGCAACGGGACGCGCTTCCCGATGATTCGTAATGATGGTCAAAGGCAGGAAGAAGCGAAAAGAAGAAAAAGAAGAGAAGTACCAGGAGCGCATCGCCAGGGCCGAGAAGCGGGCACAGCAGATCGGCGTGGACACCGGCATCATCCAGCGGTTCTGGGAGCTCGTGAGCCTGTTTCCGAGGATATCGGACCCCGGACTCGAGCGGAGGGTCGAGCGCTTTATCCTGTTGGCCTCACCCGACCAGTACTTCCGCATGCAATGCGCTGTCTTCGCCGAGGCGACTCCGTACCTGATGGAAGACGCGCGGATGCGCAAGCTGATGGTAGACCTCGACGGGAAAAAGATCGGGCTCGCGGTGCGCGACGAGTATGAATCCACGGTCACGCTCGATCACAACTGCTTCCAGGTCCGGCAGGGAATCACCAACGGCATCCCGGTCATAACCGTCATGTCGCGGCGCGATTACGCCGATGCCATCCTCAGCAGGAAAGACCCCGTCAAGATGATCCTGTCGCGCAAGATCAGGGCGAGCCACAAGGTAACCCTGCTGCGCTGGGTCCTTCCCCAGATCGACCTCCTGAAAGAAGAAGGCCTTTTAGAAAAGTACCTCTCATACCAGGACGAACTCGAGCGAGTCCTTGAACAAAACCTGACCGCCATGGGCTACTGATACAGGTCATGGTGCCGGGGTTGGGGATGGTGCTTTGGTTGAAGGTCTTTTTGCTGGTTTTTTAGCTGGCTTCCTGGCTGGTTTTTGCTTCGGGGGCTTTCTGGCTGGGCCGGCGACCTTTCTTTCCAGCGCATCGATGCGCCGGTCGAGCCCGCGGAGGTCTTCCCTGGTGACGATACCGATATTCTCGAGAGCCCTCTGTACGGTCAGGGCAATGATTTGAGAGAAATCGTCGCCTTTCGACACGAGCCCTGTCTTTTCGTCCGCCATCTTTTTGCGGCCCTCAGGAGTCATGCTCTTGCCCTTCTCCACCAGCTGGTCCGCGGATTTCATAAGCTCTTCCTGAAACACCACGATTGCCCCAACGATGAGGTAAGGTAATTCTGAGAAATCCAGCTTGGCCATGGCCCCTCCCGGTCAGTCTGCGGCGGCCTGATACACGCCTGCCCGCTTTTCCTTCTCCTCAAGAGCTTGTTCGATCTCTTCCATGCGTTTTTCGACCCGGGCCAGGTCGTCGCGGGTCGCGATACCGGCGACGGAGAGTACCCTTCTTATCTCACGGCCGATGGCCTCGATGAGCTCATCTTCGCCCCCTTTTCCGCCGGCGATGATCGCGGTCAACCTCCGCCGCTCCCTGGTGCGCTCGATGAGCTCAGAGAGCTGTGGGCCTTCTTCTATGTCTTCCTGGCCGAGCTTTTTCTTGCCCTTGGCTACGAGGGTGTCGTGGACCTCCTCGTAGAATGCATTGAGGGTACCGAAGAGGCCTTCCACGAGGTACTGGATTTCCTTGAGGTCCATCATCACGCTCCCGTTCTACCTCGAAGATCCATTAGAGCTACCAGCCGGCGTTTCGCTTCCTCGAGCGAAATCTCAATCTACTATTCGACCAATGAACAGTCAATCCTTATGCCGGATCTGGGGCGGTCGCGGAATTGCTCTACTGCTACTGTTGATGCCTGGTTCCTGTTAGAATTCCATTACGGGAACCCACTTGCGCAACAAGGTGCCTAACCCTGTAGAATGCAGTGAACAGGCCCGGAACCCGTGCCTACTACGGAGGTATCAAGACATGAAGAAGTTGGCGTTAGCAGTCCTCGTAGCGCTCCTGGTTGCGACAATTGTGGTTGCCGGCTGCGGTAAAAAGGAATCCAAGGCACCGACGGGCGCGCAAGGCATACTCGTAAAGAGCCAGGTGGCAGCCAAGGGCATAAAGAGCTTCAAGGGCAACGGAGCGGCCGACGTCCAGACTCCCCAGTCGGAGTCCAAGGAGACCAAGATCACTTACAACATGCAGGAGAAGATAGTAACGAGCGACGAGGTCCAGATGAGCTTCTCAGCCACTCAGCAGAACGGCCAGCAGAACTTCGTCTACATCATGGACGGATTCATGTACTCGTACAGCCCCGCACAGGGCTGGGAGAAACAAAAAGTGGACAGCGCCCAGCAGGTCCTGGGAACGAGCTTCGTCTCTCCAGACCAGATCTCTGAGATGAGCAAGTACGCGCAGAACCTCAAGAAGCTTCCCGACGAGGGAAACAATTACGTGCTCTCGTTCAACGTGAGCTCGAAGTTCTTCGAAAAGGCGCTCAGTACGTCCACCGGTTCATCGTCGTCGCCCAGTCAATCCAAGCCCGATCAGAGCACCATGGAACTTATCAAAGGGCTGCTTCAGTCCCTGAGCATGAAAGTCAAGATGAATATCGACAAGACAACGTATTACCCCTCGTCCACAAACGTGACGATATCCATCAAGGGCGCTCCGCTGGTCGGCGATGTGAGCGGCGCAATGGATATGGCATTCACTGACTACAACACGCCCGTCACGATCACGCTCCCGCCCGAGGCTCAAGCCGCCAAGGAAGTCGCCCCGAGCGCAACCGGTCTTCCCACCATTCCGGGGCTCGGGTTATAGCTAAGACAGAACAAGGCAAGATAAAAGAAGAGCCGGGTCTCCGTAGCCCGGCTCTTTTTCTTGTATCGTTCAAATCCTGGCCTGAGAGATCCGGCTCGAGAGGTGGGGGATTACGGTTTGAGGATTTCAGTCAGGGAATCGAGGAAGTAATCTATCTCATCGGTTGTGCTCATGAAACTGGTACTTACGCGCAGGGTGCCGGTATCGATAGTGCCGATGGTCTTGTGGGCCATGGGAGAGCAATGTAGCCCGGACCTGGTCGCGATGTCGTAGTGCAGATCGAGTAGTTCCGCGACGTCGGCCGGGGTCATCGAGTCAAACGTCATTGAGACGATGCCGACCCTCTGTTCCGGGACCTGCGGGCCGTACCATGTGACTCCCTCTGCCATCTCCAGCCCTTGCACGAGCCTCCCGATCAACTCGTGCTCGTGAGCCCGGATCGAATCGATCCCGGTCCTAAGTATAAACTCCGCTCCCGCGCCGAGCCCGGCGAACCCGGGGGCGTTCAGTGTGCCGCTCTCGAGCCTGTCGGGCAAATCGCGAGGCTGCTCGAGAGAGCTCGACTTACTGCCCGTCCCACCGAAGCACATGGGGGTGAGTTCGATTTCTTCGCTCACACACATGCCCCCTGTTCCCTGGGGACCGAAGAGCTCCTTGTGTCCGGTAAAAGCGAGGATATCTATTCCGTCGGCTTCGATGTCTATCTTTACACGCCCGGCGCTCTGGGCGGCATCGACCAGAACCGGTATCTTGCGCGCGTGCGCGATAGTCGCCACGTCCGCGACAGGGAGTATCGTGCCCGCGACGTTGGACGCGTGATTGACGATGATGAGAGCCGTCTCGCTCCTGATGGCGCCCGCCACGCGGCTAGCTTCGAGGCTGCCGTCGGTTTCGCAGGGGACCACGGTATGCTCGATGCCCAGCTTCGTTGCGGCGGTGAGCGGCCGCATGACCGAGTTGTGTTCGACGGACGTAGTCACAACGTGATCGCCAGGCTTCAACAGGCCCCAGATGGCGGTGTTTATAGCCTCGGTGGCGTTCTTTGTGAAGATGACCCTCAGAGGGTCGCGCACGCCGAACAGATTGGCAAGCGATTCTCGCGCCGCATAGACCTCGCGGCCCGCCTCCAGTGCCCCGCGGTGCCCCGAGCGCCCGGCGCTTCCCCCCACCTCTCGCATCATCAGCTCGACTTTTGTGTAGACGTCGTCAGGCTTGGGGAAAGTGGTGGCCGCGTTGTCCAGGTAGACAGACCGCTTCAGACTCTTCAATCGATACTCTCCGATCGAGATTTCACCAGTTTGCGAACGTGCATTCCGCAAGGCCCGGTACGTGGTGATGCACAGCTACTAGCCACCTCTATTATATGGAAATGGAGGCTGCCTGCGCGTATGGCCGGGCTCAGTCTTCGGCTGGACCTTCGAGGCAATAATACAGGGAGGTCAGGTTGTTCTCGTGCCAGACGGGGCATCCGGGGCAGGTGCAGGTGACCTTCATGACCGGCTTATTGCTCTTATCACGGGAACAGTACAAGATCGGGTCGGCGCCGCGCGGATAGGAAGGGCAACTCCGGCAGATGCATTTTGCTTCGTTCTGGATGCTGGCCTCGACCATGGTTGCGCCCCCGTTTCGTTTCTATCATGCCATCGCTTACTGTTTCGAGCTTGCCTGCGCGATTCCCCCCGGTACCTGGTCAGGTTGGGCGGTGTGCGTAGTGGCGCGGATGATGGGGCGAGCTTCGCGGCCGCGGGTCGGAAACCTGTCTGCTTTGCCGGGCCGACTAGACGCGGTCCGTGAAAATATCGAAAGGAGTCTCGCCGGTAAGGAAGCGGTCGAGGTCGTCGCCGTCATAGAGCTTGATGACAATCCGCCGGATCTTACCGCTTAGCTGATCGATCAGCTCCTTGCTCAAGTCCTCGTCGTAGAAACTGTCCAGGTAGACGGGCCTTCCGACCCTCACGCGCACCCTCCTGTAATAAGTCCAGCGCACCCCGTCCTGGAACTCCGGGTGGTCGAAGAGCGGCTTGACGAGAGCCGGTGGGATCCTTGGCAGGTTCCGCTCCCCCATCCCGATAACGGTCGCGGGGATGATCGGCACCCTCGCGCGCAATGCGATTCGGGCGAAGCCGGTACGGAAGTTGCGGATCTTGGCCACCGAGTTGAGGTGCGCGATAGTGTGCACTCCCTCGGGAAAGACGCCGACCAACTCCCCGTCCTGGAGCAGTTGAACCGCGTTGTCCATATCTTCCTCGCTCTTCCGGCCGCCGAAAACGTCCATCTGCGTGGCGCCGATTGCACGGAAGAGCTGGCTGATGCCCGGAAGCTTAAACGCGACCGAAGCGGCGATGAAGTTGACCGGTCTCTCCACGCAGCAGGCGATGGACATCGGGTCGAAGATCGGGTTTCTGTGGTTGCACACGATAAGCGCGCCGCCCTCGGCCGGTATGTTCCGCGCGCCATCGATCTTCATGCGCATGAGCGTCGAGTATACCGGGCTTACGAACAATCGGATGGTCTCATAGGTGAGGCACTGGTAGACGTTCATGTCGCACTCTCAATACTCGGAACCGAACGAAATCCGCGCGTGGCGGCGGGCGGTTCGTAGCGGATCCATCAGTAGTTCCCGAGCGTAAACCTGGGAGTCACCGTCCGTGGCTTCCGGCTCGGGTCCATGCGGCTCGCGCCGAGGAGTTGCACCTGTCCTTGCAGGAACTTGCGCCGCATCGGTATCTCGTAGCCCACTTCCACGGCTATCTGCTGGAGAACCGGGTTGCGTGACAGCCTGTTGACCAACAATATCAGGGCTTCGGGGCTCAGAGAATCGAGCACGCCCTCGACAAGGGTTACGATCTCGTCCATCGCGCCGGCGATCACTGCGGGATCGATTTCCATGATCAGCGATTTCATCCAATCGCCCGCGGCATTCAACGTCTGGGCGAAGACCTTCGGGTCGATCTCGGCAACGACCCGGGCGAGCCACTCGGAGTTGTTATTGATGCCATCCGCCACGACTACGGGATCGATCCTGTGTATCAGCTCGCCGATCCACGCCGCGTTTTTGTTCACGACTTCAGCGATCAGGTCCGGCGAGATCTTGCGGACCAGCATAGTGACGAACTCGGGGTTCTCGTTCACAGCCCGGGCTATCACATCAGGGTCCAGGGCCCGCATCAGACCTACGACGAATCCCGGGGTATCGTAGATGACCTCCGCGATCACGTCCGGCGAAAGTGCGTCGATAGTGCCCATCAGGAATTCGGGGCACATATTGATAGCCTCGGCGATCGGTCGGGGGTCGAGCACGCTCAGGTAGTCGGCGAGCACCTGGGGATTGCTGTCCAGGGCGCCGACCAGCACCGTCGGGCTCAACTGTTCCACCATCCGGGCAATGAATTCGGGGTTGTCGTTGATGGCATCCGCGACCGCGCCCGGAGACAGGGAGCCTAACGTACCGGAGAGCAGCTTCCTGTAACCGATAACGGTGCCCGCCACCCTGCCGATCATCTCTAGTATCATGCTCACCACCTCGCCGTCCCTAGATGCCTGCCCAAACCGGGCCTCTCAGCCCGGATCACCTCTCCGGCTCGCGAACATCTTGACCGGGGATCTCTCCAGATCCACGACCGGCTGATTTTCAGCCTACGTTACTATTCGGGGTCGGTGACGTTTTACTGAATAGTCCAACCCGCCCGGGAAGCCGGCTGATCAAGGCGCCCACCCTATCGAGCAGTGCCCTCCTCCCCGGTTGTTCCAGTACATGGCCCGCTCGGCCATTATCTTGTTATCGCTGGTGAGCTTTATCGACGTATCCTGGTTGTTGAGCTGCGTGTTTACGTTGATGGTCACGCGGCTGTTGGCGGGGACCTTCCATATTCCGCCATCCACGGGCCCGTTGTTCGTCATATACGTGACGGTGACATTGGCAACATCGGAGTTCGGGTTCTGGATGCAGACAAAAGTCTCAAACCCCCACGCGGTGGTTCCCTCCGCGAGGTATATCGTATTGGAGGCGGCTTTCATGCCGACGGTGTCCGTGCCCGCCTTGCCGGTGCCGTTATCCCAGTACATGGCGCGTTCGGCGTTGATAGCCAGGTTCGAAGACACGGCGATGGACGTGTCGGTATTGGGGACCTTGTCGTTCACATGGATGGTCTTCCTTGTTTTGGCCTCCAGCGTCATCTGCTTTTCATTCACCGGCCCGCTCTTGGTCATGTAAGTGACGTTGACCTTCGCCGCGGTGCTGTTTGGATTCTGCAGAAGCAGCCATGTATCGAATCCCCATGCGGTCGAGCCCTCGGCCATGTACCAGGTCTTGCTGGTGGCAGTCACGCCGACAGAGTCGTGCCCGCCGCGCCGGTTGCTCCAGTACATGGAGCGCTCGCAGACCACGTTCTGATCGCTCGCGACCATCGTCGAGACGTCACACGCCCCGACATCCCTGAAGACGTCTATCGTCTTGCGCTGCCCGGCGCCCACGGAGAAAGGACCCTTGGTTATCACGCCCTTTGAGGTCATATAGGTCATGTTTACGTTAGCCGCCGTGGTGGCGCTTGGGTTCTGTATGAGCACCCATGTCTCGAACGGGTATGTCGTGCACCCTTCCGCCAGGAACCACTGCTTGGAGGTCTGGGTCACGCCGATCGAGTCCGTACCCTCTATCCGGTTGTTCCAGTAGATCGACCTCTCGACGACGATCTTCTGGGAGGAAATCACCTCAGTTGAGAGGTCGACGTTCGGGATATCGTCGTTCACGTGGAGCGTGATACGGGAGTTCGGCGGTACGTTGAGCGCCTGCGGCCTCGGGATGAGGCCGTACTGTGTCGTGTCGTAGATGATGTTCACCGTAGCGTCGACCGTTGTCGTGTTTTCCATCATGATGTATGTATCGAAACCATAGTTGGTCGACCCCTCCGCCAGGTACCATGTCTGGGTGGCAACGGGCGTGCTATTCACTGTGAAAACGACTGAGTTGCTGGCCACAGGCGGGAGAGCGGCCATCACGACGGTGACGTTGCCGGTTACGGCGCCGGTCGGCACCGTTACTATTATCAGCGTGTCCGTCCAACTCGAGACGGTAGCAGGCACCACGTTGAACAGCACCACACCCTGGGTCGTGCCGAACCCCGTGCCGTTTATTCCCACCGCCGAACCGACTGCGCCGTGGTTTGGAGAGAGGCTGCTTATGTGCGGCGTCGCGGCGAAAGCCGGGGCCGACACCAGGAGAAGCAGCGTTGCGCTGATCGCAAGAATCGTCAGGATACAAAGGACACTTCGTGCTCCACGGGCGGTTCGCATCTCAAATCCTCCTCTGCAGAATACTCGAACGTAAATATAACATGTTGCCGCCCAGACTTGTCATGTGACACCCCGATGCCATGCACCGGAATGGGTAATCTCCCCTCCCCCCTCGAGGGGGGAGGGTCAGGGTGGGG
>DATCGY010000047.1:0-11653 GCA_036508635.1 Candidatus Anoxymicrobiaceae bacterium | reverse complement strand
AAACCGCAGGTTTGCCGCCATCAGGGGGACAGCGTCCCCCTATGGGAAGCGAGCGAGCGCATCACCCCAAATCAGAACCTGTACCGACAGCGACGAGTGAGCGACGGCTTCTAATCCCTTGCTACACCTTGACCTGTCAGGTAACCAAGACTCTTTATTCAATTACACAAAACAAGGTTTGCGTCGTCGAACCAGTTAAATCAAGCGGCCCCCGACCTCACCTGATAACACTGTTTCAATACTGTTTCTGTTACGTGCAATTAACAACTCTGAAATCGGCTCGAAACATAGCCTCGCTACTATCGATGTAACGGTAAGCATAGATATACGGAGGAAAAGATGGCCGGTTCAGTGTTTCCGATTTCGGCGCGGGACAGAAAAATAAGAGCATACCGTCTGATGATGGCCCTGGTTATAGTGGCCGTCGTAATCTGCTGCTTCGGCTCGCTCGCGGTGGCGGGGGATCCAACAGGGACGAGTACCGGCGGTAAGACCGACGTGGCGGTCCCACAGGGGGCGTCGCCTTCACAGAAGGCAGCGACTCTTCAAGACGAGGTTGGCCACAACAAGATAGCCATCAACTTCGTGTGGCTGTTCCTCGGCGCATGCCTGGTATTCTTCATGCAGGCCGGGTTTGCGCTATTGGAGACTGGCTTCTGCCAGAAGAAGAACGCACTCCACATCATGATGACGAACTTCATGATATTCGGCATAGGCGTGTGCGCTTTCTACTTCATCGGGTTCGGCTTGATGTTCGGCGGTGTCGGGCCGCTGGTGAGCCTTGGTGGCAAGGCGATTCTAAACCATGAGATAACCATCGGCGGTTGGGGGTTCTTCGGAGGCAAAGGATTCGCGCTCTCCGGACCCTCGTATGACGTTGGAATATTCCTGTTCTTCCTCTTCCAGGTGGTGTTCATGGATACCGCCGCGACGATACCGACCGGCGCGTTGGCGGAACGATGGAAATTCTCGGCGTTTTGCATTTTCGGCGTATTTATGGCCGCGTTCGCCTATCCGGTGTTCGGGAACTGGGTGTGGGGTGGCGGGTGGCTGGCACAATTGGGTGTAAAAGCGCACCTTGGCCATGGCTACCTTGACTTCGCGGGCTCTTCGGTCGTGCACGCGATGGGAGGTCTGGCCGGTCTTATGGGGATAATCGTTCTGGGCCCGAGGTTTGGCAAGTTCAAGAAAGACGGCACGCCGAAAGCGATCCCGGGCCACAACATACCGATAGCCATCGTAGGAACGATCCTCCTGGTATTCGGCTGGTTCGGCTTCAACGCTGTCAGCACCCTGAACGGTGGAGATCTCAGGCTTGGAATCGTGGCTACGAACACGCTGCTCGCCTCGTGTTTCGGCGCGGTCGCGGCGATGCTGTACATGTGGAAGAAGACTGGACACCCCGACCCGTCGATGAGTGCGAACGGCTGCCTCGCGGGACTCGTCGCGATCACAGCGCCGTGCGCGTACGTCAGCGGGTGGGGCGCGGCAATCATAGGCTCCATCGCCGGCGTGCTGGTCTGCGTCGCGGTCTTCACCCTCGAGCGCAGGTTCAAGATAGACGATCCCGTCGGTGCGGTAGCGGTCCACGGCATCAACGGCCTGTGGGGCGCGATCGCGCTCGGGATATTCGCGGACGGGAGTTATGGAGCCGGAGTGAACGGCGTGAGTGGAACTGTGCGTGGCGCGCTATATGGCGGCTGGAGCCAGTTGCTCGCCCAGCTGATCGGTGTCGCTGCATGTATAGTTTTCGTGTGCGTTGTTTTCTACTCGTTCTTCAGGATACAGGACAGGATAATGGGAATAAGGGTCGCACCGGATGTCGAGCTGGCCGGTCTGGACACGACCGAGATGGGAATGCCGGCTTACACTGATGAGACACCGGACCTTATGATAATCGATTGAAGTAGTTAGCAGGAGGTCGCTTAGATGAAAAAAGTCGAGGCTATTGTAAGGCCGGAAAAGATCGACCGTGTCCTCGAAGGCCTTTCCGAGATCGGGTATCCCGGAATCACTATCACAGAGGTTAAAGGTCACGGAAAACAGAAAGGCCTGACGCAGCAGTGGCGGGGCAACGAATATCTGGTGAAATTCATCCCAAAGACCAAGATCGAGGTCGTCGTCCTGGACGAGGATCTGCATCGAACGATAGACGTGATGGTCAGGCTGAGCCGGACGGGCAATATGGGTGACGGGAAGATATTCGTCACTCACGTTGAAGAAGCAGTCAGGGTACGCACCGGGGACTGGGGTTTCAAAGCGATATAGCCAAGTAGTATGCTTACTCCACTGGCAGATGCATGTGATCCCTGGAGAGACGCAGATGTCCGAATTGCTCGTTGCGCTGGCGCAGATCAACACCGCCGTCGGAGACCTCGACGGCAACGCTCGCAAGATTCTCGAATACGTGGATCGGGCGATCAAAGCCCGGGCCGATATCGTGGTCTTCCCCGAGATGTGCCTGACAGGTTACCCACCCGAAGACCTCCTGCTAAAATCCGAGTTTACGTCGAGCAGCATGGAAGCGGCACGTTGCCTGGCCGAGGGCGTTGGGGACATCGTCGCGGTGGTCGGATTCGTCGAAAGCGCTTCCGATACGTTCAACTCGGCGGCCGTGATGAGCCGCGGAGAGATGCGCTGCACGTACCGCAAGACGTTTCTTCCGAATTACGGAGTCTTTGACGAGAAGAGATATTTCGGCGTCGGGGCCGGGAGCGTCATTCTGGAGATCGATGGCGTCCGTCTAGGAGTGACAATCTGTGAGGATATATGGTTCCCGGGAGGCCCCGTCGAGGAGCAGGTCGCGGGCGGTGGCGCCGAGATGATCCTCAACCTATCCGCTTCGCCGTTCAACCGCGGTAAGTTCGGTTTTCGCCGAAAGCTCATCGAGGCACGCTCGATGGACGGACCGGTAGTGATAGCTTACGTAAACACCGTGGGCGCGCAGGACGAGCTTGTCTTTGATGGAGGCTCCTGTGTGTACCATCCACAGCTCGGATACGTCGCGCAGGCGGGTCGGTTTACCGAGGAACTCCTGCTCTCGAGAGTGAGCCTGGGTCCGTTGAAGAGCGCGAGGATGCTCGAACCCAGGTTCCGGTACAGCCAGGAGTCTCCACACTCCATCGAAGTCTGCGCGCTCCAGAGGCCCGGGGCTAACGACGGTGGCCCACCAGATCTGCCGGTTCCGGAGCCACCGCATGAGATGTCTCTCGTCGAGGAGATATTCGAGGCGCTCGTCCTGGGCTTGCGGGAATACGTGGCGAAGAACGGCTTCAGCAAGGTCGTACTCGGACTCTCCGGAGGAATAGATTCCGCTGTGACCGCCGCGCTCGCAGTCGAGGCTCTCGGCGGAGAGAACGTCGTAAGCGTCTTTCTGCCATCCAAGTACACGTCAAGCGAGAGCGGCTCGGCCGCCAAGGAGCTTGCCGACAACCTCGAAATGAAGCTCATCACGCTCCCGATAGGCGACATCTACAGCGCATACAAAGAAACGCTTGCCGGTGAGGTCACTGAGGCCGAGAAAGGTGAGACGTTCGAGAACGTGCAGGCACGCATACGAGGTAACCTTCTCATGGCGCTTTCCAACAGATTCGGCTGGCTCGTCCTTGCCACAGGAAACAAGAGCGAGCTCAGCATGGGCTACTGCACGCTCTATGGAGACATGGCCGGTGGATTCGCGGTAATCAAAGACCTCCTCAAGACCCAGGTCTACCAGGTCGCCGAGTATATCAATGTCAGGGCCGGCACGGATGTGATCCCGCGTTCGGTCATCGACAGACCACCCACGGCGGAGCTGCGTGAAAACCAGCTTGACACCGACACCCTCCCACCTTACGAACAGCTTGACCCCGTTTTGGAGGCTTATGTCGAAGAGGCCTTGAGCCTTGACGAGATCATCGGAAGGGGTTTCAGCCAGAAGCTCGTGCGCTCGATCGTTGCGAGGGTCGACGCAAACGAGTACAAACGCCGCCAGGCACCCGTCGGCGTAAAGATAACACCTCGAGCTTTCGGGCGTGACTGGCGGATGCCCATCTCGACTCACAGGAGGGGCGCCAGCTCCCTTTAGGCCCACAACGACCCGCAATATTCCAAACATTGGCACGGCTACGGTGCTATCATGTTTCCCATGAAGGTCTTACGAGAACGATAGCTCGGGGGAATGTGATGAGACAACTCAAAGATACTCCCGCCAGGATGGTCGTGGACGGACAGGTAGCTGAATTCGGGGCTTTCAAAGAGCCCTTTCGCGAGGTTAACCTTCTCGACGTGGAGCTGGAGCTGAACGGGAGGCGAGCCCCACGCGCACTGCGCGAGATGAGGCTCAAGGAATGGGAGCACTTCGGGATCATCAGTGAAGAGTATTACTTCGGAATGGTGATCTTTGACGCGAAATTCATGGGCACATCCTTCTTCTATGCCTACAATCGCAAGACCGGCGAGTTTATTGAACACGAGCGCACGTCAATGGGAGGACCGTTACGTGTCGCGAGGGAACTCTGGCACGGGGAGTGTTACTACAGGCACTTCGGCTACATCATGGAATTCGAGAACAGGCTCGACAGCGGTATGCACAGGCTGAGGGCCCAGATAAGGGAAAAGCGCGGGAAGCCCAGCGTCGAGGCCGAGGTCTTCGTGCTCGAGGACCTTGAGCGCTATCAGCCTTTGGTGCAGGTCAGCCCCATTGCCAAGAACCGTCCGCTGTATACGCACAAGACGGCGTGCCCGGTCGAGGGACGCATCGTGCTGGGTGGGCGCGAAGTCCTGCTCGACCCGGAGCGCGACGTTGCCCTGATGGACGTGCAAAAGACATACTACCCGTATCATACATTCTGGAAGTGGGCCACGTTCGGGGGGCGCGATGAGCATGGCAGGCTGCTCGGGATGAACGCTTGCCAGAACTTCATCACGGACGATGAGGATTACAACGAGAACTGCACGTGGGTTGACGGGAAGATAACCCTCTGCTCGGCGGCGCGGTTTCTCTTCGACGAGAAAGCGCTGCTCGAGCCCTGGAAGGTCACGACCACCGGGGGCGAGATGGACTTTACGTTCAAGCCCGAGGGAGAACGGCGCGGTAAGACCTCGCTTGGTTTTATCATGTCTGATTTCCATCAACCGTTCGGCACTTATAGAGGCAAGATGACCGGTCCAGGTGGAGTCTCATGCCCGGTCGACGGGTTATTCGGACTTTGCGAGCATCACCTGGCCAGATTCTAGGGCGTCGGCCACGGGCGCTTCGCCACGGGAGGTCAAACCCGGCTTGCGATAAGATCAGTTCTGTACGGATTTTGACTTTTCGATTCCCTTTTGGGGAGGAGTGAGAGATGCGCTGTAGCAAGTGTGGGATGACGTTTGAGGATGGAGAGGTATTTTGCCCGGAATGCGGGATCCGAGTTTCGGGTTTGAGTGCCATGCCGCCGCGGGACACGGGAGAACCCGTTGCACAGCCAGAGCCATCCCAGACCCATACCCCCGAACAGGCGGCTCCTTCTGAGGCTCCGGACGCGCCCCTGGAAAAGCCCACGATCGGCGGGGAAGCGAACGTACCTCAGCCACGTCTGGCTCCTTCGTTGGCACAAGCGCCCGCTGTGAAGCCCAGGAACAGCGGGTTCGCGGTCGCTTCATTGATTCTTGGAATTGTCGGGCTTACGATCTGCCCTCTCCTGGGCTCGATCCTCGCGCTCATCTTCGGACTGTTCGGAAAGAGTGACATCAAGCATGGAAAGGGTTCCGTGAAAGGCTCGGGCATGGCCACCGCGGGAATAACGCTCGCCGTGATAGGCATCGTAATCCCGCTGGTTTTCGCGGCTGTCGCGATACCGCTTGGCATTATATTCGTTAAGCCCGAGTTGAAGACAACTGGAAATATCCTCGACGGAGCGAGCGCCGCCAGGATATATTATTTCGAGCATGGTAACAGCTACAGGGGCATGAAAGCAGCCGACCTGAGAGCGATCAACGAATCGGTGGACTTTCAGATGGGTCACGGGCGCGAGCACGATGTTGTATATATCGAGGCTGTGAAAGACCAGTCGGTCCGCTTATACTGCTACTCGAGTCGGAATAACAAGTACACTGCTGCCGCAAGAGGAGAGCTATGGCATTACAGTTTCAGGTACTGGCACGGGTGGCTTAACGACTGGAATGGTTCAAACAACACATCTGATTGACGGACTGGACGTGAGGAAGATGGAACCGAAACGGACAACCGAGATGACCAATAAGAGCAGCCGCCAGCTCGAGGCGCTTTCGGAGATTAGCGAGGCTATAACTTCAGATACCTACCTGGACGATATCCTGAGGCTCATCGTCGTCGTCACGGCCAAAGTGATGGACTCGAATATATGTTCCCTGATGCTACTGAATGAGGCGTCCGGAGAGCTCGAGATAAGGGCCACGCAGTCGGTAAGCGAAGCTTATCTGAAGAAAGCTCCCATCCGGCTTGGCCAGGGAGTGAGTGGGAAAGCGGCCCTGGAGAACCGTCCAATAGACGTATTGGACGTTAATGAGGACGTGAGCTATGTCAACAAGCAAGTCGCGCTAAAGGAAAACTTGAGTTCACTCTTGAGCACTCCCATGAGCGTTAGGGGCAACGTACTCGGGGTAATCAACTGTTATACGTCGGTGCCGCACGAGTTCACGGACGAGGAAAAAAAGATACTGGCCACCGTTGCCAATCAGGCTGCCCTCGCGATAGAGAACACTCAGCTCGTGATGAAAGCAAAACTCATGGAGGAAGAGCTCGAGACACGAAAGCTTATCGAGCGCGCCAAAGATATTTTGATGGAGGAAAGAAGCATAACCGGATACGAAGCGTTCCAGGCCATGCGCAGGAAATCGATGGATACTCGAAGGCCAATCAGGGAGATTGCCGAGGCTGTGATCCTCGCCCACGAGGTCGGCATGAAGTGATTCTGGGTCCGTCTACTTGACGCCGCTGTGGCCATCTAATATTATTGCCCGCGGACATTGGCACAATGACGTGCGCAGAAAGAATGGACAGTGCTGTCGCAAGACACATTGTCTTTTTTTTATGGAACGCAGCATCGCAGGTGATCAAGGCTGTTCCAGAATTGTCCGGTGTCACGACGGCACCTCGCCTTGTTATTCCCAGTTGGAAAGTCAGAAAAGGAGGAGCAGTATGGCATTGACGAAACTGAACAGGTCGGCGGCGACACTCACCAAGAACCGCACCCCGGACAGCGTGAGCCCTTTTAGCGGCATGTGTGCGACGTGCGAGGAAGGGTGCACCGGCATCTGTGAGATAGGCAGGTCCGCCGTCCGCGGATCCGAAGTGATATACCCCCAGCCGTTCGGAACCATTACGGCTGCATCAGAGAAAGACTACCCTGTCGACTTCTCACACTTCAACATAATGGGCAGCGCCGTGGGGGCATTCGGAGTCGCAGCAGACAGCGAGCACGCCGTGTTTACAGCCGTGAACCTCGAGACGACCATCGGTGACAAGAACCCAATCAAGCTGAGGCTACCGCTCGTGGTGCCGGGACTGGGCTCGACGTACGTGGCGAAGAGGAACTGGGACGGGTTGGCGATCGGATGCGCCATATCCGGAACGCTTCTTACTATTGGCGAGAACGTTTGCGGGATGGACGACGATTCGGTCATCGAGAATGGGAAGATAAAGAAATCCCCCGATATGGAAGCCAGGATAAAGTCCTACCGTGATTGGCAGATCAAGGGCTACGGGGACATCGTCGTGCAGTTCAACGTCGAGGACACCAACCTTGGCGTCCCCAGGTACGTACTCGAGGATCTCGGCGTCGAGACTGTCGAGCTGAAATGGGGCCAGGGAGCCAAAGACATTGGCGGCGAGGTCAGGCTGAAGAGCATTGATAAGGCGCGGGAGATGAAGGCGAAGGGCTACATAGTGCTGCCCAATCCTGACGACCCTGAGGTCATCGAGTCGTTTGAGCTAGGCGGGGTCAAGGATTTCGAGAGGCACTCGCGCCTGGGCATGGTGACCGAGGAAGGGTTCGCCGCTGCGGTGGACGGGCTCCGGGGTATGGGCGCAAAAAGGGTCTTCCTGAAGACCGGTGCTTACAGGCCTGTTGATTTGGCGCGCGCCGTAAAGTATGCCTCGGATAACCGTATAGACATGTTGACGGTTGACGGTGCAGGCGGCGGAACCGGAATGAGCCCCTGGCGCATGATGAACGAGTGGGGCGTTCCGACCCTGGAGCTGTGCAGCCTGACATACGAGTACATCGACTATCTCGCGAAGCAAGGTAAGTATGTTCCAGCAGTAGCCTTTGCAGGCGGCATTACGATGGAAGACCAGATGTTCAAGTCGTTCGCGCTCGGCGCACCGTACGTCAAGGCGATTGGAATGGCAAGGTCATCGCTGGCGGCCGCGATGGTAGGAAAGACCATAGGCGCCAAGATCGCCGAGGGTGACCTTCCGAAGTCCATCTCGAAGTTCGGTTCGACGTTGGACGAGGTCTTCATCACGGGAGTCCACCTTCGCGACACCTACGGTAAGGATTTCGAGAGCCTGCATCCCGGCGCAATCGGCGTGTATACATACTACGAGAGGCTCGCTCAAGGGCTGCGCCAACTCATGGCCGGTGCGCGAAAGTTCGGCCTCGAGCACATCGCCAGGGATGATATAGCTTCCCTTACAGAAGAGGCCGCGAAGCTTAGCGGCATCCCGATGGTCAATGAGCTGGACAAGGAAGCCGCCTGGAAGATCATCAAGTCTTAGATCCGATACCCAAAACGCAGTAGGAAAAGGCGGGCTTTGTGCCCGCCTTTTCCTCTTGAGACAGACCCCGGCCATGGTGCACCCAGGCTCTCCGGATATGCGAAACCTGTGTTTGCACACCTCCATCGGACAGCCGCTCGTGGAGAAGGATGCCGCCGTGACAGATAGAAATAGATATCAGGTATCGCCCGGAGCGTTGACCGGGTTATATGAACCTAGCCAGGTGAAAGGCTTGATCAGGGAGGGCAGGAAGAAGTGGAAGGAGTAGTAATATGCCGGAGTGCATCACCTGTGGAACGATCGTGCCGCAGGGCACCAAGTACTGTCCACGCTGCGGAGCTGCGCAGCAGCCTCCCGAGAGGGCGGTACCTTCCGCAGGACTTCCTGAAAGCAAGTCACCACCACCACCACCGGTCTGGAGCACTCAAAGCGGCGCACAGTCCTCGGGTCTCGAGGGTCAACCGGTAGCTCCCGGACAAAAAGGTAAAAGACTTTCAAGAGGAGCCAAGCTGGCGATAGTGCTGGCTGTGTTTGCGCTGGTCTTGATCGTGCTCGCGGTCGTGTTTGGAGTAGTGTTTTTCGCGAACGTAATAGGCGAACCGGCGGACGTCGCGAACAATTACGTCAGGGCGGTAAACGCGGGTGACCTTGATACGGCGTGGTCGTATCTTTCGACCGCGACGCAGAGGGAAGAGACCAGGTCGGGGTTCGATTCAAAGTTGGGAGACTTGAAAGGCGCCATATCCAGGTGGAACACCAGCAACATCAACGTTGACATGACTGGTAGCGGGAGGGCCACCATAGTCATGAACCTCGCGTTGAGAGATGGCAGCAGTGCAGCGTGGGACATGACGCTGGTAAAACAGAACGGCAACTGGAAGATACGGGCTGTTTCACCCAGGTGAGAGCACCCGGGTGCGTTCGGCCGGGGCCGGTTGAGCCAGGGTCGGAGGGATGTCAATCAGCCGTCGCCGGAATCGAGATCGAGAAGACGGAGCCCCCGCCCTCCCTGGGCGAATAAGTCAAGTCGCCGCCGTGGGCGTTTGCGATCTTTCTTGCGATGTAGAGCCCCAACCCCAGGCCGGGGGTCGAGTGATGCATGGCGTCGGTGACCTGGTAGAAGCGTTCGAATATCTTGTCGCGGTGCTCGGGTTGTATGCCTGGACCGTGGTCACTTATGGAGATGATAGCTTCACCATCAGAGTTCCTGATCTCGACGTCGATGGCGGAGTGATCAGGTGAGTAATAGACTGCGTTCTCGAGCAGGATCATGAGAAGCTGAACCATCTTTTCGGCGTCAACGACGGCGTAGGCCGCGTCCGGTCCCACGCTGACGTTGACCTGGTTGTCAAATCCCCTGGTATCGATCCGGTCTACGGCGATGTTCACGAGCAATTCGATGTCGGCCTCGCGTTTGTCGTGCAACAGCTGAAGGGTCTCGAATCGCGATACGTCCATGAGCTCGTCGATTATCGACGTCAGCCGGTCGGCGGCATGCTCGAGGGTCTCGTAGATGTTGGTGATATTCTGGCTCGTCACGTCACCCGGCCGCTTCACGAGTAGCGTCGTGTAGCCCTTTATTATCGTAACGGGATGCCGTAGCTCGTGGGAAGCGATCGTCATGAAGTGTTCCAGGCGCTCAGCTCGTTTGGCGAGCTCGCTCTCGTATTCTTTTTCCAGCGTGATGTCGATGAGCGAGACGGCCACGTTATCGGTGCCTGGAAGTACCACCATTGTGGTAAGCACGATGAGCCCCGAGCTCCCGGCCCCTATGACCCTGCTCTCGAAGTCAACGGGAGATCCCTCCCTCTGCAGGACCTCCGCATACTTCTGTTTGAACTCTTTTGATACGACGGGATTGGGGGAGAGAAGCCCGAAGATGTCCCGCCCTTCGACCTCGCCGGGTCTGAATCCGAACATACGCTCGAACTGGTTGTTGGCAAACGATATTGTGGCGTTCGCATCTATGACACACATCGCGGTCCCGGTCGATTCGAAAACCGCGCGGTACCTGCGCTCGGATTCACGAAGCGCTTCTTCGGCCCTCTTCCGCTCAGCTTTTTCGGCAACTTCATCGAGCGCCCTGCGGACAGCCGGGGCGAGGCGTGAGAGGCGGTTCTTGAGGACGTAGTCGGTCGCCCCCCTCTTGAGCGTGTCAATCGCCATCTCTTCTCCCATCACCCCTGTCACGAAGATGAATGGGACGTCCGGTGTTTTTGCTTTCGCAATGATCATTGCGGCAATCCCGTCGAACGAAGGAAGTTCGTAGTCGGAGAGGATGACGTCGGGGTCGAACTCGACAAGGGCGGTCTCGTAATCTTCCCTGGTGATGATGCGAACGAACTCGAACTGTATTCCGGCTTTGCGAAGGGCATGCTCGTTTAGCTCAGCATCGAGCGGGTTGTCCTCGAGCATGAGGATTCGGAGTGCGCGGCTCATGCGACCGCCCCAACCACGAAACGCTGCGCATTCGGAAGCGTGAAGAAGAGCGCCGCTTCCACACCGACCTCGCCTTCTGCCCACACCCTGCCGCAGTGTCGGTGAACGATCCTATGAACATTTGCCAGGCCGATACCGTTGCCTTCGAAATCGGCGTCAGCGTAAAGCCGCTTGAATACTCCGAATAGTCTATCCACATATTCCATATCGAACCCTACACCGTTGTCTCGCACCATGTAGATTTTCCGGTCACCGTCCTCAGTGCCGGTAACCTCGATAATAGCCTTATCTTGCCCGGAAGTGAACTTGATGGCGTTCGATATGAGGTTGGTCATGACCTGTGCTGCGAGCCGGCGATAAGCGAGCGCCCTCGGAAGCCGTCCCGAGATCTTCAGATCTACGTAGAGGTGTCCGGTGTGGATTTAATACCGGCTGGCTTTATTCCCCCCCCATTACCGTCGAGTGGAGCCAGAAGAGGCAGGCGGCGACACC
>DATCGY010000046.1:0-10740 GCA_036508635.1 Candidatus Anoxymicrobiaceae bacterium | reverse complement strand
GCAACGTCGAGGCCGCTCTCTGCCAGCACCTTCGTTATCGCGGCGGTCAGCATGGTCTTGCCGTGATCAACGTGGCCTATGGTGCCCACGTTGACATGGGGCTTCGTCCTCTCAAACTTCTGTTTGGCCATGGTGCCTCCTTGATAGACCGTGAACTCGATTTGGCCAAGCCGGTTCCGGTCCTTCTTCTTGCTGAATCGCTCCTACCCTGGTCAGTAGCGATTGACTTACTTGGTAGCGGTGACTGGACTCGAACCAGTGACCTCACGGGTATGAACCGTGCGCTCTTACCAACTGAGCTACACCGCCGTCGTTATCCCCATGCGTAAAATAAACTCCTTGCAACGGGAGCGCAACTCATGGAGCCCGGTGTCAGATTCGAACTGACGACCCCGTCCTTACCATGGACGTGCTCTACCGACTGAGCTAACCGGGCTCATGTGCGTTTTTTTAACCGTGGCGCGAAATCGCACCACGGTTCTTTTCGTAGAGTAACAGATTCCCGCGGGCTTCTCAAATGTAGTCGATCAACCCTACCCTCGCAAACCGGGCTCTGACCCCTCTTTGCGTTTAGGTGGTCGGGCACCCATCGTCAATTACACGCCAGATCGATTCAATTCACGAGGGGTATCGCGGGGAACTAACAACACCCCGCGTAAAAATTGGTGGGGGAGGCTGGATTTGAACCAGCGTAGGCTGTGCCAACGGATTTACAGTCCGCCCCCTTTAACCACTCGGGCACTCCCCCTGTACGGCGCAAAGAATGATAGCAGTAGGCTGAAAAGTAGGCAAGGAAAGCGGGAAAGTAACCGTTTTCAGTCGAAAAGAGTGTCTGTACCAGATGAAAAACCGCTGGCCGACTCGATGGTAACCACGGCGCTGCCCAGCATCCCCCGCAGCATCTGCTCGAACGTGCGTGCGTTCGTCGGAGCCTGCCCTTTGTAATGGTTGTTGAAGATTACGTAGGTGCGGTCGGACCCCTGTGCCATGACCTCCACTTTCGGAAGCCATTCGGAGAGCTCTGCGTCTGTATAAAGGTAGTCGTAGCGCTCCCAGGACTCTTTGTCCTTCCCCCACCAGGTGTCGTAGTTGCGTCCATGGAAACGCACGTAAGTCACCGGCCCTGTGACCTCGGCTCTCGGCGAGACCAGCCCCCTGAGACGCGGCTCGTCGACGCAGCAGTAACCGAGCTCCAGGCGGGCAAGGAGCTCGAACGTCGAATCGGCCTCCCACTCCTCGTTGCGGAACTCGACCACCGTGTCCAGCCCTTCGAGCCTCTCCGCCAGCACCTCCAGGTAAGCGCGGTTCCGTTCCGTGTTCCTGAAACCCCACGGGAACTGCGCCAGGACGCATCCGAGTTTCCCATGGTCTGCGAGCGGGCGTATCGCTACCCTGAAATCGCGGGCGATGGATGGGTCAGCGCTGATCTCGTGCGTCATCTCGCGGTTGGCTTTTACCGTGAACTCGAAATCGGGGGGCGTCCTCAGGGCCATCGCGTTGATCCGCTCCGCGGGCGGGATGGCGTAATAGGTGGAGTTGATCTCAACGACCGGGAAATGCAGCGCGTACTCCTCGAGCATTCTCCTTGAATCGATATCGGGGGGATAGAACGTGCATTTCCAGTCTCTGTAGCTGAAACCGGCAGTCCCTACGAGAACCTTCATGTCAGGCCTGGTACCGCTTCTTTTCCATGTGGATCAGCGTGCCCTCCTGTTCGCTCGTGATCCACACATCGTCCATGATGCCTTTAATCAGCTGGATGCCCCTGCCGTGGCTCGCCATCGGTTCAACCGGAGTGTCCAGGACGTCACCGACGTCAAAGCCGCTCCCGACGTCGGAGATCTCAATTGTCATGTTGTCGTGGTCGACAGTGCACTCAAGGTGCATGTTGTTATCCGCGGGGCACGCGTGCTGGATGATGTTCTTGAGGGCTTCCTGCGTGGCGAGCACGATATCTTCGGCCTCGGCGTAAAAATCGTGGTCGCGCGCGAATTTCATCACCTTGTTGCGCGCTCTTGCCAGCGACTTCTTGCCGCACGGCAGATCGACAACAAGCCTGTTAACCGCGTCAGGTGAGATCGGAGAAGAACTCTTCGTCAACGTAGCCGCCTGTTACACCTACATCCTGCAAGGCGCGTCCCAGGTTAGGGAACACGCGGAAGACTTTGTCCAGGTCCACGAGCTTGAAAACCTTGAGGATTCGCGGGTTGCTGACCACGTAGGCTATCTCTCCGTCGACCGTCTGCACCTTCTGCCAGATCTCGATCAGGCTGCCGAGACCGCTCGAGTCGATGAACGTGAGACGGCTGAGGTCCAGTATCAGGTCGTGCCTGCGGTCACCCTCGAGCTTGAGGACGACCTTCCTGAAAAGGGGCACGGTGTAGATGTCGAGTTCCCCGACGGGGGTTACGATGTGATACCCTTCTTTTTCCTCTACCTCAATCTCCAAGTAATGGCTTTCCTTCTTCTCGGTGGCTCGCGGCGAAAGAGCGCCTGGGCTATTTGTCCGCAGTACGCGAATAGATCACCGCGGCCACAGCCAGCGCCAAGATCACTACGAATCTCAGCTTCTTATGCCTTTTCCTGGCTTTGGCTTTCTTTATCTTCTTTGCCTCACGCCTCGTGAGCCTGACGCTGCGCTTGCCGACGCCGGTTGGTGCCTTCTTAGCAATCGGCGCGGGAGCGGGCTTTGCCTTTCCGGCTTTTCTGGCTGCCTTGCGCCCGGCTTTCTTTGCCGCCTGCTTTTCCTTCATCTTGCTGGTAAGGAAGTTGACAAGGAGTGTAACTACCATCCTCAGGATGACCTCGCGGTAATCCCTGTCTGAGCCAGTCTTGGGGAGGCTGGTCCCGTTATCGCTTGCTTTTTTATGCGGCGACATTTTTTTACTCCCATGAATGTTGCGACAACAAAGCGACTATACTACAAAGGCCATGGTGTTGCCACAGTTCACACATTTGTCACCATCCATCCCGTCCGCTTTGGTGTCATAGCCGTTGCGTTCCACCACCGGTTGGCCGCAGTTGGGACAGTAGCTGATGCAGGCATCCTCCGTTCTGGCGTTACCGATATATACGTAATCGAGCTTTTCCCGTGCCAGCTCGTACGCCATGCGAAGCGTGGAGACGGGAGTCCGCTCAATGGTCATCTTGTAGCACGGGTAGTAAGCCGAGAAGTGCAGAGGCGTTTCCCGTCCGAGCCCGGCTACAAAATCTACCAGCTCACCGATCAGCTCTTCGGAATCGTTGAGGGTGGGGATCACCAGGTTGGTGATCTCGATGTGACAAGACACCTTCGCTGCCCGGATCGTCTCGAGCACCGGGTCGAGTTTTGACTTGCAGATCTTTCGATAGAACTCCGGGTCCATGGACTTCAGGTCGATGTTCATCGCGTCCACGTAAGGCAGTAGCTGTACCAGCGGATCGGGGTTGACGGAGCCGTTGGTGACAAGCACGTTCTTCAAACCCCTTGCCCTTATTTTCCTGGCGCATTCCAGCACGAACTCGAACCATATCATCGGCTCGTTATACGTGTAAGCGATGCCTATCGACCCGTTTCGGTCCGCCATAGCCGCCACCTCATCGGACGTAACCGGTGTCCCATCGGAATCGGTCTCGATCATCTCCCAGTTCTGGCAGAAATCGCATCGCTGGTTGCAGCCCCTCGTACCGATGGACATGATGGGCTTTCCCGGGTGGAAGTGGTAGAGAGGCTTTTTTTCTATCGGGTCGATGCTGGCCGCCAGCATGCGACCGTAGTTTTCGGAATAGAGGACTCCATCGCGGTTGGTACGCACCCGGCAGAAACCTTCCTTTCCGTCGGCGATCTTGCACTCCTGGGGACAAAGGTGGCAGCGTACATTCCCTCCCTCGAGCAGCTCATAGAAATCAGCTTCTTTCAAAATGCCCTCCCGTACGGGTCCTGCCAGTGCTCCTTCCTGGCAAACTCGGGATCAAACCACATCACATCTACATTCCAGATTCTGTCGCTGACCCCTGTCTGTGATTACCGTTAATGTGAATCGTGCGAGCGAGCAGGAAACCGTTTGCCGCGTGGACGCCACCGGTGCGGGAAAACGACGGCGCGCGATTCAGTCCGTAACGTTTCGGCCGCGGACCTCAGTCGGTAATATCCCTCGCGAACGCGAAGTGGATGCCCTCGCTTTGCAGTTTGAGTATCATCTCGCCCACGGTGGTGGGAGTGTTCGGGCGATGCCAGTGACATATCCCGATCGCGGTGCCGTTCTTCCTCGCCAGGCCGGCGAGCTCGTTCATGGCGTTGCGGATGTAGTTCGGGTCGTTCTGATGATCGATGAAGACTTCGTTCTTGCGTACAGGTAGGCCGAGCGCCTTGCACGCTATAGTCACCTTGTCGTGGTTCGAGCTGCTGCTGTCGACCACGAACAACCCCTTGGGCTCCGCCCATTTGCACATGTTTGTCATCAGGTCCAGGTCGTCGCAGCCGAGGCCTCCCTCGTGGTTGTTGATGCCTTTAACGAACGGGACGGTCGCAACGTCCGCGTCCAGCGTCCTGAACACCGTCGCCTGATCCATCCCGACGGAAAGCTGCCCCTTCCCCGCGAACGAGTTCGGCGGCGCGTTCTGGGTAGGGATATGCATCATTATCGCGTACCCCGCTTGCTGCATCCTGAAAGCGATCTCATTCGAGAGCGGAGGATACGGCAGCACGGAGAACGTGAGCGGTGCGTCGATAGCGAGCCATTTCGGCATCGGCTCGAGGGTGTTGCCCGTGTCGTCGACGACGATCGCAACCGTCGGGTGCGTCGTATCTGAGACCTTCTCCACCGGTTTGGGCGCCTGGAACGATACCCAGAAATAACTCTTTCCACTGCTCGGTTTGGTGGTCGAAGCCGGCGAGCCTGCCGGTGCGGTGGTCAGAGCGGTCGAGGCCGGATTGCTGGCAACCGTGGCCCGGGGGGCGGATACAGGGGCAGCGTTGGCTAAACGTCTCGGGGTCCGCGGAGGTGGCCCGGGAGCCGTGCTTGAACCCGACCTGGAGACGACGACGCCGGCGGTGATTCCGAGCGCGATGAGCGCGACGACCACGAGCGAGGCGAGCGCCCACAACCTCCTGCGTCTGGCAGCCCGCTTCCTCGTTCGCTGAGCGCGAAGCCTGGCTCTCTGTTCAGGGGTCTGGGAATAAGCGGGGTAGTCTGCTGTGCTCTCAGATGGACTATTGGCGCGCCTGTGATCGCCAGGGTCGTCATACCTGTCCATTACCACTCCACGAGACGTAGGTGCGGTCCGGCCGGCGGCTCCGCCCCCGTTCAGGCAGCGTTGCCAAAGATGCCCCACCAGAAAAAGCTAGAGTAGCTTGAGGCCGTGAAGCACGCCGGCGATGTCCTCTCTGCATGCCGCCGAAACAGACATCATCGGCAATCGCAGCTCGTCGGAATCCAGGATTCCCATTAGTTTCATAGCTGCCTTCGCCGGAGCGGGGTTGGGTTCCTTGAACATCACGCGCACCAGCGGCAAAAGGTGGTAGTGCAGGCGGCGCGCCTCCTCGAGCTCGTTCGCTCTTATTGATTCGTACAGCGATAGGAACTTGCCGGGCATCACGTGGGCGCTTGCCATTATGCCCCCGTAACCGCCCAGGCAGCATATGCAGAAAAGAAGGTGGTCCTCTCCCGAGAGGACGCGGAAGTTCTTGGTGCGAGCGATTATATCCATGGTCTGGTTTATGTCCGCGCTGGCATCCTTAATACCGATGATGTTCGGGATGCGTGACAGCTCGACAACGGTGCTCACGTCGATGTTCCGGCCGGTCCTCATGGGGATGTTATACAGGATGATGGGCCTGTCGGTGACCTCCGACACTGCCCTGAAATGCGCGATTATCCCCTCTTGATCGGGGCGGTTGTAGTAAGGGCATACGACGAGGTACCCGGCGAGGTCGAGTTGCTCCGCATGCTCGAGCAGGGAAATCGTCTCGCGGGTGTCATTGGTGCCTATGCCCGCTATGACGGGCACGCGCCCGGCCGCCTGCTCGACGGACACCTTTATGACCTCGATATGCTCTTCGTGCGACAGCGTTGCGCTCTCCCCGGTGGTCCCGCAGGGAATGAGACCGCTGGCGCCCTCGTCGATAAGGTAATCGACCAGACGGCGCAGGGACGTCTCGTCTATCTCTCCCTCTTTGAAGGGAGTAACGTTGGGCACGAAAACGCCCTCGATATTGGCCTCAGGCAACTATTGCACCTCCGGAACAGTGATGTGTTTCCATTTTGATCATTCTATACCGATGACGCGGCCCAGAATAGCCGCTGCGCAATTGATCCCCGCGGAGCATGCGCAGTCCATCGCGACTCCGAAGCCCCTCGCGGTATCGCCTGCGAAGTAGAGCCCCTGGACCCCCGGCGCCTCCACGCTGGGCTTGAGATTGCCCGTCTGGGATATCGACTTGGCGACGCCCTCGAGCTTCCAGCACATCGGGTAGAGCGCCCAGTCGATCGTGTCCTTGAAACCGGGGTATATGCTCTCGAGGTAATCGGGCACGGCCTTAGCCACTTTAAGGACCTTCGCCTTGTCAAGCGATTCTTTCTCGGTCAGAGGGAGGTAGGCGGTAAGCAGGTGTCTCCCGGCCGGAGCGCTCGACGGGTCGGTCGCGGACTGTATGTTCCAGCACATGTAGACGTCGTAGTCGTACTCGCCGTCCGCGCGCACCACACACGGGGTCTTTATCAACCGCTCGGCTTCCTCGACCGGCATCGCCAGGTCGTTGAGCCCGAAATACGGCCCGAGACTCCCATAGCCGTACAGCGAGCGAGCGCGCTCGACAAAATCAGCAGGGAAAGCCTTGGGGTCGATGACATCGAAAGTATCCTGGATGGGGATCGTGCTGATGACTTTCCGCGCGGCCATCGATACCTTGTCGCCGCCCGGCATCGTCACATCGACACCCGTCACCTTGCCGCCATCGAGCTTGACCTGCTCAACATTTGCGCGCAGTACCACTTTTCCGCCGGCGGCCTCGACGGCGTCGGCCACCATCCTGGACCACTCGATGATGCCTCCGCTGGCGAAGCCACCTACGTGCACCTCTTCGCCCTTTGCAAGCAGCGGCATCATGATCTCGTTACCGAACTGGACTATCTCACCTGCTGAGATGTCCAGGGGATTGTTTATCGTCGAGAAGAGCGTGCCCATGCACCTGTAGGCGTTCCACACCACCGGGTCCTGCGTCAGGCCCAGGCTCTCGCAATAATCCCACAGGGAGACCTTCTCCATCTCGTCTAGCCACGCGGCGTCTTTTCCTAGAGGCTCGAGATTGAACGACCAGTAGTTGATGCCTTTTTCCTTGCAGATCTTGTAGAGCTTGTCGTCCAGGCGCGGGTTGCCGGGCGCCGGCTCCGTATAGTAAAGGCCTTCGTAATAGAACCCCGTGTCGCACGGTATGATATCAAGTTCGAGACCCAGGTAATCGAGGAGCCTTCCTAGGTACCCCTTGCCGCCAACTGGCACACAGTGGTAGCCGAGGTCAAGGGTGTAACCGTCGAGCATCCGGTTTTCGACGATCTCGTCGATGCCCGGATTGGAGTCAGCCAGGTAACAGTAGTGGCGCCCGAGCATCTTCCGGTACCAGTCCGCCCCATTGTCGCTGATCTCGTCACCGCGAACCGAGAGAGCGCGCCCGCCGACGCGGTCATCACTCTCGAGCACCACGACCTTGAGGCTGTCCCTCGCAAGGATCGAGGCGGCGCTGAGCCCGCCGATTCCACCGCCGATTACGATGACATCATACTGCTCGTCCATCTATCCTCCATGAGTTCAGGACCGGGCCACGCGACCCTAGTAGCCCCATGCGCGCGGCCCGGCACTTTGATTTCAGCTCACATTTTCCAATATGCGATCTGCTCGCCCGTCGAATAGTCGTACCAGCCCTTGCCGGTCTTGCGGCCGAGAAGGCCCGCCGCGACCATCCGCTGCATGATCTCAGGAGGCGCGTAACGCTCGTCCTGTGTCTCATTGTAGATAGCCTTCATCGCGTTCATGAGAACGTCGATGCCCGTCATGTCGGAGGTCTCCAACGGGCCCATACGGTGCCCGAAGCCCAGCTTCATCGTCTTGTCGATATCCTCAGGTGTCGCCACGCCGGCCTCGACCAGTTTGATCGCCACGCACGACATCGCAAGCCCCACGCGGTTGGCTATAAATCCGGCGACGTCTTTCTGGACGACAACCGTCTCTTTGCCGATGGTCTTCGCAAAGTCGAGCACGGCGACGATGGTCTCGTCCGAGGTCTGCAGACCGCGGATCACCTCGCAGAGCTTCATCATCGGGACCGGGCTGAAGAAATGAGTGCCGACGACGTTCTCGGGGTGCTTGGTGACCGAAGCGATGCTCGTGATCGATATCGCTGACGTATTGGAGGCAAGGATACACTCCGGCTTGCAGACCTCGTCGAGCTGCTTGAAGACGTCCTGCTTGAGCTCGATCTTCTCGAAAACGGCCTCGACGATGAGGTCCGCGTCGGCTGCAGCCGACATCTCTGTCGTCGTGGTTATGTTCTCGATGGCCTGCTTGGCCTGGTCCTCGGTGATCTTGCCCTTGCTCGCGAACTTGCCGAGCGAGCGCTCGATCTCTTTCATGGCCTTGTCCAGCGGCTCCTGGGCTATGTCTCTCATAGTGACCTGGTAGCCGGCGGTCGCGCTTATCTGGGTGATACCGCCACCCATGAGGCCCGCGCCTACCACGAACACCTTCTTTATAGCCATATCTACTACCCCCTTGTTATCTTTACAGCAACTTCAGTTTCAAGTCCGAAAGTTTATCACATCGGGGACTCTCAGCCATCATAGGAAAATGCGAACGTCAGTTCGACCAGGCAAGGCCGCGGCGAGCTCAGCGCCGGACTATTGTGCCGCCCCTCATGATCAACCCGAACGCCTTGTAGGCGAAGACCGCTTCGAGGATCGTGTACGCCACGAAAAGCGCCAGGAAGCTCGCCAGCAGGGCTACGGTGTTGAACGCGTGCACGTAGGTCAGACCGTAGAGTATCGCGGCTACGGCGATCAAGCGAGGCCACATCGTTCCCATCAGGACAATAGGCATCACGTCGACTGGTTTCGACAGCGCCCACTTGAGCGACCACATTGCCGCCGCTGCGCTCAGGGAAGCGAGGACGAAGCCTACGCAGGACCCGAGTAACCCTTTCCAGCCGGCGAAGACACTGCAAAGGAGGAGTCCGAGGGGGATAAGGATAGCTCCCGAGACGGCCACGCCGGTGGCCATCTTCCTGTTGAAGTCGGTGATGATCGCGGCAAGAGCGCCTCTTTCATCGGGGTTCAGGTCATCTTTATCGTTCAAACAGTCACCTCGGGGGGAATGGTTGCGGTCGGCGGCTGCGGTTCGAGGTGCCGTCGACGTCAGCCTCGGTCGCGGAGGGGCTCTCTGCGATATCGCTCTCGAGTTCGGCGGCTTCGTCGAGAGCGGGGGTCTCCTCCTCCTCAGCCTCGGCGCGGGCCTTCTTGCCTGCGCGATGCTTTCCGCCCCTGTTCTCGCCCCTGATGATCGGTGGCAGCGCCGTAAGCGCGAAGCAGACTATCCCAAGCCCCAGCACAACCCAGAGAACCTTGTTGTTGGCTTTGAACTTGAGGGCGAGGCTGGTCCCGCAAAGCAACGCGGTCCAGAAATAGAGCAACAGCACGGCCTGTCTCTGGGAATGGCCCATGTTGAGCAGGCGGTGGTGGATATGCTCTTTGTCGGCATGTGTGATCGGTTGGCCGCGCCGAAGCCTGCGTATGATAGCCAGGCTGGTATCCAGTATGGGTATCGCGAGAGCCACCAGGGGGACGACCAGGGCTACGGCGGCGATGCTCTTGATCACGCCCTGGATGGTGACCGCTCCGAGCAGGAACCCCAGCAGCATACTTCCAGAGCCTCCCATGAAGATGCTCGCGGGGTTGAAATTGTACCTGAGGAAACCCAGGCACGCCCCGGCCAGCACGATGGAAATGAGGGCCGCGTCGACGTACGCCCCGCCGACGCCCGTTTGTGTGGCGAAGTAAAACATCGAAAAAGCGGTGATGCACGTTATGCCCGCCGCAAGGCCGTCGAGCCCGTCTATCAGGTTTATCAGGTTGACGAAGGCGACGATCCAGACCAGCGACAGTACGACGGAAAGCTCCGGCGAAAGCGATACGACCGCGGTCCCCGGGAAATGGATGTTCTGTATCTGCACGCCCATGATGACAAGCGCCCCGGCGGCCAGGATCTGGCCGAAGAGCTTGGGAAGCGGGGACAGTCCCTTGATGTCGTCGACAGCTCCGAAGAACGTTATCACCGTGGCGCCGATGATGACCCCGAGGAGGTCGCTCGTGACCTTCTCTCTGCCTATGAGGACGTAGACTCCGATGCCGAGCATCAGGCTGGCATAGATCGCGAGCCCGCCGAGCGTGGGGGTGGCCTTCTCGTGGACTTTCCGGTCTTCGGGTACGTCAACCGCACCGGCCCGGACCGCCAGGTAACGTGCGACCGGCGTTAACACCAGTACGGCGACAAGCGAGACGCCGAATGCGATGAAGTAGTATCCCATATCGATGGGGGCCCGCGCGCGCCGGCCCGTTTAACCTTCCAGTGTCATCTTCTTCGCCAGTATCCCTGCTTCCTCCAGCAACTTCTGCGCCAGGGGGTCCGGATACGGCTCGAGGTAGTATATCGCCCAGAGACCCGAGTTGATGACCATCTTCGTGCACAACACGCACGGCTGGTGAGTGCTGTACA
>DATCGY010000045.1:0-4258 GCA_036508635.1 Candidatus Anoxymicrobiaceae bacterium | reverse complement strand
CTGGCGACGGTGGCCGTGATAAAGAAAGAGACCGGCTCCTGGAAGTGGGCGGCCTTCGCCATCGCCTACTCGCTCGCGCTGGCGTGGCTCGTCGCCTTTCTGATCTACAGGGTTGGCCTGTTGTTTGGAGGAAAGTAGTAGCATGTTCGATGAGATACTGGCTGAGATCGAAAAGGCGAACGGGCCCGTGACGGTCAAGGACCTCGCCTCGCGGCTCCATGTAGAGGAGAGCGCGCTCGAGAAGATGCTCGAGTTCCTGGAGAAGAAGGGGAAGCTCTCCCTCTATAAGCCCGCGGACTGCGACTGCTGCGGAGTCGTGTCGTGCAAGACGTGCATCTTCGGCCGGGAATGTCCCCACGCGGACAAAGGAGGCGCTCGATAATGCCCGGAGCTTTCGAGAGGTACCTCGAGGTCATTTACGAGTTGGGCGAGAGTGGTGGTGGCGAAGTGCGGGTGAAAGACCTCGCCACGTCGCTCGGCGTGTCGAAGCCCAGCGTCTCCGAGATGGTCGACCGCATGGTCGAGAGCGCCCTCGTTACCCACGACAAGTACCAACAAATCAAGCTGACCGCCAAGGGCAAGCGTATCGCCAAGGGGTTGGCCCGTAAGCACGACACCATCAAGCATTTCTTCACGGACGTGCTCGGGGTGGACGAGGCGCTGGCGGACAAAGACGCCTGTGAGATCGAGCACGTGATAAGCGACAAGACGCTGGACAAGCTCGTGGAGTACCTGGATTCAATGCAAAGCTCCTAACGCCGGCAGCAAGCTGATTAGCGAAACGAGTCAGCCACATCCCGGGGGCAGCTTGTTCACTTAAAGGCAGATGGGGAATAGCCAGGTAATCGAGATGGGAGCTTAGTTGATGGGAACCGTACTTGGCTTGATCGCAATGCTGGTGCTTATACTGCTTGCAGCGTATTTTGCAGCTTGCGAGACCGCGCTTCTGCGGGTAAGCCGCATTCGCGTGCGCTATCTCGTCGAAAAGAAGGTCAAAAAGGCCGATAAGCTCGAGAAGCTGATCGAAAACCCAGACTTCTTCTATCCGACGGTTCTGCTGCTGGTAACCGCGGTGCAGCTGACCGCCGCGTCACTCGCTACCTGGCTGACGATAAGGCTCACTCACAACACCGGCCTCGGCGTAGCTATTGGCACTGTCATCATAACCGCACTGATGTTTATCTTCGGTGAGCTGGTCCCGAAATCCGCGGCAAGCCACAACTCGGAAGGCATGGCCCTGTGGGTGACGAGACCTGTCACTCTTCTCAGCCGGATATTCAGCCCTCTCACCTGGTTGCTCGAGCTGATCGCCAGGGGAGTGCTCATGTTGTTCGGGCGCAAGATAGATATCAACGAGGGCATAATAACCGAGGAAGGCGAGATAAAAGCCCTTGTCAGCTTCGCGGAGGAGCAGGACGTCATCGAGGAAGAAGAGAAGGAGATGGTACACTCCGTTTTCGAGTTCTCCGATACGCTTGCAAGGGAGGTCATGGTCCCCCGGCCGGACATGGTCACGCTGCCCGCGGACTCCTCGATGAAAGAAGCCCTTGTGATGGTTACGGAGTACGGGCACTCGCGAATACCGGTATACGAGGGTGAGCTAGACAATATAGCGGGCGTGCTCTACGCAAAGGACCTGATGGCGCATCTTCTTGAAGGCAAACTCGATCATCCGATCAAAGATATCCTCAGGAAAGCGATCATTATACCCGAGACCAAGGTCCTGAGTGAATTGTTGAATGACCTCAAGAAAAGAAAGGTCCATATTTCGATAGTCGTCGACGAGTACGGGACCGTCGTAGGGCTCGTGACGATCGAGGATCTCCTGGAGGAGATCGTGGGCGAGATATTCGACGAGTACGACCTCGAAGTAAGCCTCGTCGAAAAGATCGACGACCGTCACTTCAGGGTCGACGCCCGGATGAACCTCGAGGACCTATACGAGATATTGCAGGTTGATATCCCTCGACCTGCTGATGTCGATTCAGTCGGTGGTCTTGTGCTCAAGGTGCTCGGCCATCTGCCGATCGCGGGTGAGACTTTTGTTTACAACGGGATTTCGGTCAAGGTCGAGAAGCTGCGCAATAACAGGATAACCAAGGTGGTCCTGGAGCTCCTCGACGAGAAGACCGGGCATGACCCCGGGTAGGGCCGATGCTTCAACTGACAACACAGGTCTATACCCATGCTGTGAATGAGGGCGTCAGAAGGGTAATGACTTCAAGTTGAGTCGGAAGTGCGAATGCTCCTCTGACCTCGGTCAACGGCATGGCGGATCACTTGTTTATGATGACGGTCAGCTTGAGATCGCCGTCCTCCGCCAGCTCCCATTCGCAGGTCGAGCTATCCGCCTTGTACACCAGCTCGACAAGAGCCTGCGCGGTACCAATCATGGGTAGGTGATAGCATACGTTCTCCACGACCATCGTCAGGTACGTGGGATGACCATCGAACGTAGTGATGTTGCCCAGGCCTCGAAGGGCGACCATCTGCTGGAACGTCGCCCCGTCTTTGTTCCAGCTCTCAACGTCCCAGGCCGTCTTGATATAGCGCCTCTGGGCTTCGATGACCGCCTCCGGTATGGCCTCACCGAGCTCTGCCTCGAGGTCCTCGAATATAGCATCGACGGCCAGCGGCCCGAAGATCGCCATTCTCCGGCCTGTCGCCGGATCGGTTATAGACCCGGTGTCGGTATCCCACTTCCTGTATGAGACCACCAGGGGCACGCCGCACTCCCCGCACCTGTCGTACTCGATATCACCCGGCTTTGAATCGTACCGCTTTCTCTTCAGCCTGTCCGCGAGCTCCACGGGATGGGCGCCAGGAAAAACAGCTACCTCGTACTCGTCCCGCTCTATCTCGTCGTACTTCACGCGCATATCGGCATCTTCGAACGCCTCGACAGAGCCGAGGTTGTCCGCGGCTATGAAGAGGATGGAGTACGGGTGATGGATCACCTGCGTTCGCCACGGGAAATCGTCGCCGCGTTCCCAGCCATGACCCAGTCTCTGGTCACCATATCCGTAGACGGTGCTTATGTCGATTATGGATTGGGTGACCACTCGCATGGTCGCGAGCAACTCCTCGAGCTCGACGGCCGCCAAACCCAGGCCCTGCCCCTCGGTCCTGCCGCCTCTCCCCTCCATGATCTTGCGCACTTCCGGCGGAAAGGCCCTCTCTATGTACCTCCTGGTCTCGCGACGCCGGCTTTCGACAACGATATGTTCCAGGGGAACCCCTATCAGTTCCTCTATGCCCCTGAATAGCTGGTCGATCGGTTGGGACTCGAAGAAGACCATCCGGTTCTTCGGTGAATCCCGGAGCGCGATGACCCCGTTGCCCTCCCATTTGAGCCCACTGCTCACGAATAGAGGAACGCCGCACGAGCCGCATGTCTCGATCATGTTCAAACCCCTGTTGGACACCAGGTGGACCACTCGCTGTCGGACGCGAATCGAACCCCAAATACAACACGGCAATGCCGCATGCACACGGCCCATTATATATCACCCTGGAATTTTATCCGGAAGCATTCTCCCAGCCCCTGTTCTAAGACCTCATGACCACGGACTGTAGTTCTTTCGATCTGTCCCCATGCGCATCATCCAGGGCGTCGTTCCCATCAAGTCAGGTTGCGCGTGCCTCTTTCGCGGTCGCTCTCGATGAATGCGACCCGCAGGGCCTGCAGGATGTCGGCATCCAGACCGAGGCCGTCAGTGAAGTAGCCCTCGATGGTCCCAAACCGCCTGCGCATCTCGTCTTGTGCGGCTTCAAGATACTCCTTGCGCACGCCGAAGACCGGCAGCAGCAACTCCGGGTCGCCGCCCATCGACTCGAACCGGTCGAACACCGGCTTGAGCGCCGGCAGGAGTTCCTCGTTGGTGAGGAGGTACTCATGCATCACGATATCGTCGGGGACGCCCAGCAGCATCAACATGGACGCGGCCGCCCAACCGGTGCGGTCTTTACCCGTGGTGCAGTGGAAGAGCGCGGGACGATGTTCGCCGCGCGACAGGTCGGAGAACAAGCGCTTGTAGGCTGCCAGCGCGCTTGAAAGACTCACGCTCTCGCGGTATCCACTCTCGAACAGAGAGACGGCCTTGCCACCACCGAGCATCTCCTCCGCCAGCTTCGGGTCCGAGGTCACTTTCAGGAGCTGCGCGGGGGCGGCATCGGCTGAGTCCTTGAGCACGTCACAAACGACATACTCGGTGCCCGGTGGAACACGGTCGGGCTGCTCGTCGCGCTCCTCCTCGGT
>DATCGY010000044.1:0-5351 GCA_036508635.1 Candidatus Anoxymicrobiaceae bacterium | reverse complement strand
TCGATCTTCGCCTTGAGCGCTTCGATAGTGATCTCCCCTTCGGGCTCGTTCTTGACCGCGGGCTCTTCAGGCTCGGGCTCGCTCTTCGCGGCCTCTTCCACCTTCGACTGGAGCGCGGCGATCTTCTCGTCGAGGGCCTTGATGGCCTCATCCGGCTCACTCTTTTCCAGCAGTTCTTTCACTACCTGCTCTACTTCGTCTTTGTTCATGTCATCCTCCTGGATGGTTTGTTTACGCGTAAACAGTCGTGCCACGAATCCCTTCGACTTGACAACGAGGAACTCTGCCTTCGGTACGCAGGGCCTGTCGACTATGGAGACGTGGGTTGCCTCCCATTCATCCCCGAGGTCGCGCAGCAGCATCCGCTTGAACGCGCCCTCGATCGATTTGCCAGCTGCGTCCTTGAGCACTGACTTGCGCACTCCCATGATGCTGAAGCCCGTGCGCTTGCCGTCCTTGATCTCCTGCCACGTCTTGTCATCCTCCACGTAGGTGCCCATCATCCATGTTCCCTTGGGAACGGCGACGGGTCCGTTGAGTCCGGGGAGTTCGACGTCAACTGGCATGAGGTAGGATTCGACTGGCCGGGCGACGTTGTTCAGGGTGTGCTGCACGTCGACGTTGCCGTAGCTCTTCAGGAATTTGTGCGCGACCTCCTCTATCTTCTCGGACGTCACGGACTCCCCGTCGTAGTCCTTCTCACCGGGGACCAACACGGGGCCATAGACGATCCGCTTTTCTGCGTTCTTCATCACGATCGGGGCGCTGAGCTCGGGGCCGAACTCATCGGCGATGCGCTTCTCGACGTAGGCAAGTGCGACCTCTGTCTCCTCGCCTACAAGGAGGCCCAGCTCCTCGTCATACCGCCAGGGAATCTCGTACATCTTCCCGTCCTCATATGCGCGATCGCCTGAGGTGGTATAGTTCACGTAGATCACCGTAGTCGGGAACATCGCCCTGATATATCCGTCGCCGAGCTTAGCCGCGAGAGCCTTCTGCAACATCGTACTCAGTTCATCGTCCATCGCTAACTCCTTTTGCTAAGCCGCCTCAGCGGCGGTATCTATCTCCACCAGGTCATCCTCTGTGAAATAATCCAGACCCTCCGGCGCTGCCATGCCGGCGGGCATGATAAATCCAACCTCGACGCACCTACAATTTGCCCATTCCTCTATGTCGCCGGACATGTCGCCCGGGTACATCAGGCCGTTGGAATAGGGGTCACCCGAGCGCACAATCTCCCCCTGCATGTCGGCGTGCGAATCGCGGACCCTGTCGTCCTCGGCCGTGATCCACTGCCGGTAGTCGGAGTTGTCGTCGATCACACCGTGTGCCGCTTCGCCCTGGGCGGTATGGGTCTCGGTGCGTGCTATCCTCTCTGCCTCCCAAGTCTCTAGGCCGTTGAAGACGTTATCCCGGAGGAGCCTCGCCGCCTCGTCCATGCCCATGCCCTGGTCGTAGGCTTCCTGCAGCCAGTTCATGACATCGCCGGTCACCCGGTCCATGGTGGAATCGGCACCCTCGAAGACGCGCGCTTTCATCAGGTCGAGGACACCCTCAGAAACCTTTTCGAGGACGAACCCGACGCCCTCGGCCGCGTTGATGGCCCCTGACTCCGCCGCGTCCTTCACGTAGTGGAAGAGCACGTCTTTGAACTTGTCCCTGGTATCCTGGATGACCTGGGCGATACTGCGCTTCTGCACGGGCCCGGCTACCAGCTTGTCGCCGAGCTTGTTCATGATCTCGTCCGCCAGCTTGCTAAAGAGGTTGGAGAGCGCCTCCTGGAGGGCCGCCTCGTCCGCGATCACGGCCTTGGTCACCGCGTACCAGGACAGGAATCGCTCAATCTCGCGCGCCATCTTGGCTACAGTGTCCATCACTTAATCCTTGTTGGCCTTGTCGATAAGGATCTCCGCTGCTTCACTCGTCATGACCTACACTTTTCGTCGCTATGTCGACGAGCCTATCGTGCAGGCTCTTGATCGACTGGATCATCATCGCCTCTTTTGCCGCTGCCGCGGGAGGCGCCCCCTGGAGTAGTGCTTCCGATACCTTGCCATCGACGAAGTGGGCGTTCAACGCAGGATTGGCCTCGTCCGGCTCCAGCCCGAAACGGGTCCCGAACGAACGGATGAGGTCGTTGGGCCTCATCGCGCCGTTCTTGAAGAGGAACTCCGCGATCTCCTTGTCGTGCTCCTCCTGCGAGGTGTCAAGCTCCTTGAGCTGGAACCGCCAGTCGGTTATCCCAAGGGTCGGCAGTATCAGGTGGTCGAAGTGCTGCTCGATCATCTCCTGTCGCGGGTTAATGATCGACTCGCTGTAGATCTTTGTAGACTCTACAGCGGTGGAGCCGCCGAGAGATCCCGTCTCCGCGATTCCCACGCGATAGGGCGGGACGCGGTGCGCCGAGATAATCTCGTCGCGGTTGTCCTTACGGTAGAGGCGGAAGCTCGCGTCCTTGACCTCGACGGCGAGCGGCTTGACTTCGACCTTCACCTCACCGCCGGTCTCGGAGGGCACGGCAAGCACCATCGTCGAATGTGGCCTCGAGGACAGGTCTGCGAAGAAGCTCTTTACGTACCTGACGACTTCGTACTCGCCGTCATCGCCGAGTGCCCCAAGGTCATACTCGCCGGTGATGAACACCGCATAGGCCGGGACACCGAAGTTTGAGAAAAACTTGATGTTGTAGTCGCGGGCCGCGATCGACCCCATGACCGCCCCGATCGCCGTGAGAGCGTCGGGAACCCCATAACGGTCAGAGCGGGGCGTATAGGACGCGAGCTGTATCAACTCATTGGCCCGCTCGGTCTCTTCCAGCGTACCAATCGGGTATTCCTTGCCATCTGATTTCCGCACATCAGCGTCATAGCCGAACTGCTTGAACCAGACCTTCTTGAAGCCCCGCTGCTGACAATACTTGTTGCCCTGCTGATGCGCCCTTACCGTGTGACCGGGGATGTGGTAGATCGATTCGACGGCGGCTTCCGCCGTCAATCTGCCGCACTCCAGGTAGCCGTTGCCGATCGTGTCATAGTCGAGCATTGCCCTGACGAGGACAGTTGTCAGCACGGGCCACTGTTTGCGCAGCATGCCGTAAAGCACATCGTATTGTGACGGGGACGCCTCGCCCTTCAGGTCCTCAGCGGTCTTTATTTCCCAGCCAAGCCCGGCCGTGTCGTTCGCCTTCGCCTTGATGCAGTTGTCATGGTACGTGTTGTACTCCGGGAGCCTCGCGAGCTGCTCAAGATTGTACGGCGGCTGAACGAGCGCCATGCCGCCATACTGCCCGTAGGTGAAGGCGTCGGTAATCTGCTTTGATCCCGCCGCTGTCTCGTACTGCTTCATGACGCTGGCCGGGACGACTTGATTGCTCTGTGTGACAATGCAAATTGGCTCTCGCAATTGATCTCCTAGCCGTGGACTATCTCCGCGCGCTTACGGTTGTAGGTGTACCAGTAGCGGATAGCGTCCGGGCCGTGGTCGTTTTCCTTCTTGGGTTCATCCGTGCCGGGACGGTTCTCATAGCCCTCGAATTCCTTGACCATGTTGGGCGTCTTGCCCCGTACAAAGTACAGGCGCGGGGGGCCATCGTTCGGCTTGAGGTCCCTGCGTATCGCGGATATCCCGTCGCTGACCTTGAATCCCTTGGGCGCCCTCATCTTGAACCCGGCCTGCTTGAACACTCTGATGCTGCCCGGCGCGGAGGGGTCGCAATAGACGCCCTCCACCTTCCCGCCGTAGCGCTCCCACATCATGGCCGCGAGTTCGGCGTCCGTCTGGTGCCGCTCGTAGTTCTCCTCGAGGACGTATTTCACGTCGGCACTCGAGACTCCAAGCAGGGCGAAAGCGAACGGGTTGTCGTATCCCCAGTCGACGCACCCGTAAAGGGTAAGCCCCTCAGGGACCTCGCTCTCCTCGATCAGGTGGATGTTGCGGTCGAACTGCGCGTATACCCGCTTCTTCTTCGAGGGCACCTTGCATAGGTGCTCCGACTCCCAGGTCTCCCGGTCGTGTACCAGGAACTGCTGGAGGATCTCCTCGTACGGCCTGTAGCCGTCGGCGTTGCGAGCCCTTCCCTCGCAATCGGGAGCCATCGGGCAGGTCTTGCAGCCCCGCTCGCAGCGCTCCATCGTCTCCCAGATGCACCAGGTGTAGACCTTGAAGCCGCGTTCGTCGGCCTCGTCCAGCATCATCTGCATCTGGCCGGCGGCCTTGTGCCACGTCGAGGTCATCAGGACCTGCGACATGATCCCCGGCTGGCTCTTCGGTATGGACAGGGCGCCCTTGAAGACGTCGGGGGCCATCTCGTCTATCTCATCAAGCCGCAGCTTCGGGGCGTGCGGGGACCTGACAGACTTCGATGAGGCAGCCAAAATCTCGTACTTCGCGCCGCTTTTGAGCCGCGTCTCGCTCATCAGCGGCTCGCCCGCGAGCTTCGCCTCCAGGGCCGCGTCCTTGAACCAGAAGCCCTTGGAGTAGTCGTAACCTCGCTTGGCTTGGAACCTAGAGGCCGCGACCGTTACAACAGAGGCGTTGTGAAACCCGGCGTCGAGCACGTTCAGAGCCGCGGTGCTCATGGTCTTGCCGCCCGATCGGCATGCATGCACCAGGAGGTTGGCCACGCGCTCGAAATACGCATCGACCACGAAGTCGAAGGGCGCATTATGCCCGGGGCAGCAGGCTACCCGGGGTATGTTTATCCCCAGGGTATCCTTGATGTACTTGTGGAGCTCGTCGTCGGTCTGCGAGATCCTGGTAGCGTCAGTTAAAGCTTTTTCCAGAGCTTGCCAGGGCATGAACACCATGGACAAAAGCCTCCAGATCCTGCCTGTTCGTTATCGTTCTGCTCGCGAGATTGGCAACCTCCGCGGCAAACGTGACTATCTCGATCCTCTCGGTAGCGGAGCCCATTAGCAGCAGGTCGAGCTTGATGAGCTTCTCGAGGTCGGAGACCGTGTTGACCTTCACCTGCTTCAATTTGAAGCGCACGACGTAGTCGTTCACGGCGGACCGGACGATGGCCTGATACTTCAGCTTCGCCTTGGCCACGGCGTCCACCTGGCCCTCCGCGACCCTAGCAGAGATCTGCCTCTCGCGCTCCTTGAGCTTCTCAACCCACTTCTCGGCGGCAACCCAGCGGCCGACTGTTACCTTCGTAACGCCGAACTGATCAGCGACGGGCTGATAGCTGCGGCCCTCACCGAGACCCCAGTAGTATTCGAAAGCGGCCAGCCGCTTCCATGCTGTCTCACCTTTTGACTTGGCCATTCTGCATCACATAGTTCTCGTATCGCTTCTTGATGACGTCGCAGTAACGGGGGTCAATCTCCATGCCGTAGCACACCCGT
>DATCGY010000043.1:0-5915 GCA_036508635.1 Candidatus Anoxymicrobiaceae bacterium | reverse complement strand
CGGGGACGGACGACGAGGCCTGAGCCCTCACTTCGAGGCGTAGAAGACATAGCTGATGAACTGCCTGGCGCTCTCGTCGTTTTCGACGGCAAGCAACTTCGCGCCTTCTCCCTCGAGCATGTCGATGACTTCCTCGCGCGGGATTGTATGCATCTCCATCCTGGGACCCCGGCCGTAAGCTAGTTTCCTGAACGCGCGGATGACGAACGCGGGAGCGGCCTTTCTCAGCTTGTTGCCGATGTGACGGTAATCAGGGCTATCAGGTACCTGGAACGCGAGTAGCCCCCCGGGGCGCAAGATCCTGACAAACTCGCGCAGATAGACGCGAGCGTATTGTGGCTCCATGTGCTGGAGCGTTCGCGACGTGTATACGAGGTCGAACTCGCCGTCCGGGAACATCGAGAGGCCACCACTCTCGTTTAGATGGTAGGTGCAGCTATCCGGGTGCCGGTTATATGTGTTGGCGAGTTCGATCATGGAGGGAGCTATGTCGACCCCATGGACCTCGTCGAAGTAAGCGCAGAGCGGCTGCGTCAGCCTGCCGACGCCGCAACCGAAATCGAGAGCCTTGCCTCGAAGGAAGCAGGCGTCGAACCTCGAGGCGCGGTTCATCAGGTCATCGATATCCTTAGAACCCGTATCGAAGAACTCCTGGGCCGACCACTTGTTTCCGCGCTTGTCGGGGTCGGTCAGTATGGACCAGAGCGGGTCGGTCCTTCCGAAGCCGTCCCAGTTGTCCTTAAGCTCTCCGAGACTCATGGTGTCGCGTTTGGACGGTTTTTCATTCACTTTATTTCCATGAGCCGGTCGATGTCTCCGCTGCAGAGGACATCCAGGTGTGCGTTTATCTTCTCGAGCGGCCAGTCCCACCACTTGACCTGGAGCAACTTGGCGATCGCTTCGTCGCCGAACCTCTTGTTGATGCTTCTGGCCGGATTTCCCGCGACGATCTCGTAAGGCCCGACGTCTCCCGTCACCACCGAACCCGCGCCGATCACGGCGCCGTCGGCGATTGTGACGCCTGACAGGATAAGGACGTTACTCCCGATCCAGACGTCGTTGCCTATCGTGACGTCGCCGGACGTCTCGAAGAAATCTTTTATCCCGGCGGCGTTGGGGAAATCGCCTGTCGAGTGGGGGAACGGATACGTCGCGATCCAGTCGAACCTGTGGTTTCCGCCCAGGAATATGGTGACGTCCCATGAGATTGAGCAGAACTTCCCTATCTTAAGCTTTCCGTGAGGGAACATTACGCGAGGAGCGCCATAGGAGAACTCGCCTATCTCGTAGTCGAGAGTGCGGTTGCCCCAGGCGGTGAGGAGCTTGTAAGGCGCGATCCCCATGCGCAGCACGCGCAACGCCAGGTGTTTCTTGAAGCGTTCCCAGCGGCTCATCTCTTCCTCGCGGGAGCTGTCGAGCACGGAGCCGGTGGCCGCCGGCCGACCGGGGTCGTGCTTTTTCTCACGCTTGCTCAATTGCTCAGCTATCTGTATCACCTCCGCCCCGGACCTTCTCCATCAGTATCGCGCAGTTGCCGGTCAGGAACTCTCTGAGAACCGGTATCCGCGTGATGAATCGCAGCTCCGGGTAGTAACGGGGAACGACGGTGAGGATGCGCAGCTCTGAGTTCATCCGTATCATCTCGAGCGTGGCACCGATGCTCGTCGGGAAAAGGTCTACGTAAGGTGTGTGTGCCCTGGGTTTTTTCATGACCCTGTCGTACACGAGATGGCCCCGTTTGGGTCCAAGGTAGTGGAAGCCGGAGAAGTGATGCCCGCCCCATGGAGACAGCCAGTTTACCCACGAAAGATACAGCTTGCCGCCAGGGTTCAGGAGCTTGTGGGCGTTTGCGATAAAGTAATCCGGTCTTGAGATATGCTCCAGGACGTTGGAGAAGACAACCAGGTCGTAAGTTCCGATTGCGCCGAGGTCGTCCCGAGTGACGTCGACGATACTGAAACTCTCAGGCTGGATATCCGGGAGCAGGAGGTCCTCGACGTCGGCGAACGATACCAGGCAACCTTTCTTCTGGAGCTCACTACCGAGCTGGCCGTAACCGCAGCCGAGGTCGAGCGCCGATGTCCCGCCGTCAAGGGCGATGCCGCTCTTTCCCAGCCAGTCGACAGCGTCCTGTGCCTGCATGAGGAAGAACCCGGCGTCATCGCCGGTCTTGAAATACCTCAAGAAGAGCTTGTGAATGAGCATGTCCAGATACCCGGTCTTTCCTAGGTCCGGCTGGAGCCTAACGGGCCCCAGGTCCCCCAATGGTGCGAGCCGACCGGGGGAATCCAATCCTTTCCTGCCGACTCGACTCACAAGAGAATTGTCTCTCTAGTTTCCTGCCGCCGCAATCCGCCTGGCGAAATAGCACAAAGAAAACCGCCGGTCTTGTGAGGACCGGCGGTACTTATGCCTGTTGCGGGTGCCTTTCCGGCGCTTTTCTCTAGTAAGAGAATGGAGCGGGTAGGACGGCCTGGTAAGCGTAGACGAGCTGGCCCCTTACGGTGAATCCCGCGATTTGGACGAAGTCGCCGCTATTGATGTTTTGTACCTGCGTGTTTGAGCAGTAGATGACCACGATGTCACCTTCCTTGAAGCCGAGCTGCTGTACGGCCTCGCTTCCCGAGGACAGCCATACGTGTAGCGCGCCGCTCGTCTTTGAAAGAGCGAAGCCTGTGATTGAGAAAGGAGCGCAGTTGTAGAAATCCGCCGCGGCGCCCGAGGGCTGGTTTTCTCCTACGTTCGATGCGAGCCTCACGAACCCGAAGGTAAAAGTAGGTCCCTGCAGGCCTGCTATTCCGGAGTTGCCCTCACTAGTGGCTGCCAGCGCCCCTGTAATTGAAACTAGGCAAATCGCCAGGGCGACGACTATGGCTGCTACCGCCATCCGGTTCCTGATCAAGGACTTCATTCTTGCTCCCCCTTTGAGCTCCGCGATTTAGCCAAGCGAACGCGTCGTCTCGTGCATCTATCGTCAGGTGGTCGCCTTATTTCGAACTCTCGGCGCTGGCTGCGGTCGCAACCACTATCTTGGTCTTTCCGGGATCGCTGGCCTGGCCGGCCCCGATAACAACCGACTTGACGTCAGAGCCGGATCTCACCGAGAAAAGCCCGATCTGCACGCCGTTGGCGTCGGTGGACGTATCCGTGTAGCCGGTCATCCCGGACAGCGCGTCCTTATAGAACGCAATGACTTTCGCAACATCGTCATCGGACCAGAACGTCGCTCCGGACCACTTCTCGGCCCCCGTCGTGCTTGAGATAATAGCTACGGAGCCACTTTCGACCTGAGCGTTGCTCGGCACCGGTACGCCGAGCGCGGCTTCGCTCTCGGACTTCACCGTCCAGGTCTTCTCCTCGCCCTTGCTATTGGAAACGGTTACCTCTTTCTTTGAGGAGTTGTACTGGACCTGGCCTTCGGGCGTGGTAGTGCCTTTTTGTGTCGTCCCGCATCCGGCAGCGGCGATAACCCCTGCGAGCAGTGCCACTAACACGAGCAGACCAACATACCTTCTCATGCTAAACCTCCTTGCAGGGCAGGTGTCCGGCAAATCGCGCCCAAACATACCCGGCCATCTTTCGACACCGAGGCCAACATAGTCACTTCTTGTATATTATCGTCTTTTTTCACGTCTACGCAAACAAATTTCGTGGCGCGTAAGGAAAGCCCTGCCATGAACTCTCCTCAAAACATGATTCGCCCGCGCCTCCCCTTGCACCTCTGGAATCGGCATCCACAGACGTTTCGCGTTGTATCTAACCATAACATAGCAGCTTGCCTGCCATGTTGTCTTGACCATTAGGTTAATCATCAGGGCAACCAATGGGGGATGGAAAAATCATACCCGGAAAACAATTTGCGCACGCAGGGCCGTGGATGTTCTTTCTTCTGTCGTGGCCTCGTATACAATCGTTGTGCAGTGAGACAAGACATCTTGGAGGTGCCTGCGATGAAAAAGTTCCAGGGGATATTCACCGTCATGATGACGGCCTACGACGCCGACGGTGGTATCGACAGGCGCGGCATGGCGGCAATGACGAGGTACCTCGTGGACTCCGGGGTGCATGGTCTCGTGGTCCTGGGAAGCAACGGTGAGTGCCCGTACCTTACTCACGGCCTGCAGAAAGCCGTCATCGATGCTGTGGTCGCCGAGTGTCAGAGCCGGATCCCTGTCATCGTCGGGATAAACGAGAGAGGTACCGAAGACGCCATCGCGATGGCGAGATATGCCAGGAGCGCCGGGGCGGACGGAGCGCTCGCCGCGCTGCATCTCTTCTATCCACTGGACGAGGACGCCGTTTTTGCCCATTACGAGAAGCTGTGCGAAGCGGTAGACATACCTTTCCTCTACTACAACTTCCCGGGCAACAGCCACCTCCTGCTGACGCCCGAGCAGATCGCCCGTATCGCGAGCATCCCGAACGTGGTGGGCGCTAAGGAGACTATCTTCGATGTCGACGAGGTCAGAGCGCTCGTCGACGCCACGGATGATGATTTCAGCGTCTTCACCGGGATGTGCCTGAACCTGACCCAGACGATGGAGGTCGGAGCGTGTGGCGCGATATGCCCGCTGCCGAACGTGATGCCGCACAAGGCGGTTTTGCTCTACGAGTCGCTGTCCGAAGGGAACCGCGAGATCGCCGCGCCGCTGCAGGCCGATTTCTATACGGTGGGTCCGCTGATAGCAGGCTCTCCAACGCCTCACGCGCTCATCAAGGAAGCGATGCGCCAGCTCGGTCACGACATAAGGGTCGAAGTGAAATCGCCATTGCCGCAGCTGACCCCGCAGCAGGTGAGCCATGTGCACAACACGCTCGTAGCCGCGGGGCTGCTGGATGATTGAGGTTGGCGGCTTTAGTCCTGGTCGGCCTGTGCCTCCGCTTCTTCCTCGGATTCGTTCAGCTTGACGAAGGACTCGCCCGCTTTCCTGTAGTCGCTGCCGTACCTCATGATTATCGAGGGGTGCGGCATGAGCTGTCCCGTCACCGCCGGATGCGGTAGCGAGACCGGTGCGCTGACAGCAACCTGGCCCTCCTCGTGCTCGTGCTTCACGACGTCGGCGCTTATCTCTTCGTACTCGGGCTCGCCGGTGCGCTTCGAGTACCAGACCGAGACGGCCACCGCCGAGAACATCACCGTCACCACCGCGGCCAGCCCGAAGCTGAAGTGCGTGTACCGGATGATTATAGGCGCAGACAGCAGGGCCACGAGGTTGATGACCTTTATCATCGGGTTCAGCGCCGGCCCCGCGGTGTCTTTCAGCGGGTCGCCCACGGTGTCCCCGACGACCGACGCCCTGTGGGCTTCAGAGTTCTTGCCACCGTAATGGCCGTCCTCGACAAGTTTCTTGGCGTTGTCCCAGGCTCCGCCGGAGTTGGACATGAAGACCGCGAGCAACTGCCCCGAGACGATGACCCCGGCGAGGAAGCCGCCCAGGCCCTCGACCCCGAGCACGAGACCGACGATTATCGGCGTGAACATCGCGAGTATGGACAGGCCGAGGAGCTCTTTCTGCGCCGCGCTCGTGCAGATGCTGACAGCCTTCTTGTAGTCGGGGTCGACCTTGCCTTCCATCAGGCCGGGAATTTTGAACTGGCGCCGCACCTCGTGGACGATGAGTGACGCCGCGCGAGAGACCGAGTTGATCGTGAGCGCCGAGAACAGCCACGGTATCGCCCCGCCGATAAGCAGGCCGATGAAAACTTTGGGTGTGGATATCCTGATGCCGGTTGCCAGAAGCCGCGTTGCGGTCGGGATTCCCAGCCGCGCCTGCGCCAGTGAGACGTCCGTCAGGAACGAGCCGAACAGCGCCACCGCCGCGATGACCGCGGACCCTATCGCAACGCCCTTGGTGATCGCCTTCGTGGTGTTGCCCACGGCGTCGAGGTCCGCGAGTATCTGCCGGGACTTTCCC
>DATCGY010000042.1:0-7854 GCA_036508635.1 Candidatus Anoxymicrobiaceae bacterium | reverse complement strand
CGTCGGGCCAAACTCGACCAGCAACGCCGTCCCGGCGGCCGACGAGGCGGAGAAGAGCCACGTTGTGCTCGTTACCCCGTGGTCCACCGGCCTCAAGACCACTCTTGATAGTGCGGGCAAGCCGAAGAAGTACGTATTCAGGGTTTGCGTGACGGTATCTTACGAGGGGGAGCACCTGGCGAAGTTCGCGCGCGGGAACCTGGGGGCTGGCAAGGCTGCCGTTCTTTTCGACGATACCGCTGACGTGCTGAAGACCCAGGCGGAGGATTTTCGGAAGAGCTTCGCCGGGGCGGGCGGCAGTGTTGTAGCCTACGAGGCCTTCAAACCGGGCGACAGCGACCTTGCCGCGCAACTCGCGACTATTAAGGCCGCCGGCCCCGATGTCCTGTTTCTCAACGCTTACTACACCGAGGTCCCTTCTCTGCTCAAGCAGCTGAAGGGGGCGGGCATCACGGCGCAGATCATAGGCAGCGACGCCTGGAGCACTCCCGACATCATCGCCCAGTCCAGCCCGGAGATCGTTGGGTCGTACGTGTTCAACATGTACTCACCCCAGTCCAGCGACCCAGGCACCCAGGAGTTCGTAAAGTCGTACGAGGCCAAATACAAGGGCACACCCGACGACGTCGCCGCCCTTTCATACGACGCGGTCGGCCTTGTCAAAAAGGGGTTCGAGGGCGCGAAGAGTATCGACCGGCAGGCGCTGCATGATTCTCTGATGAAGTTGAGGGAGTTCACGGGCGTCACCGGGAAGATGCGCTTTCCGGCCGATTCCCGGGACCCGCTCCGGGGCGCGGTGATGCTGAAGGTCGAGAACGGTCAGTTCGTCCTGTTCGCACAGCTGTACGCGAAGGCCACAAAAGAAGACGTGGTGGACATCGTGAAAGAAGCGGTCGCTTACGCGAAGGCTAACAGCAAGGAGAAGGCGCTCGCGGAGTTCAGCAACCCCAAGGGGCTGTTCAACAGGGGCGAGCTGTACATTTTCGCCTACGACTTCGATGGAAACGTCATCGCTCACGGCGGCAACCAGGCGTTCGTCGGCCAGAACCTCATCAACATGAAAGACCCCAACGGTGTGATGGTCATTCAGGAGCTGATAAAGCAGGCGAAGAAAGGCAGCGGCTGGCTCGACTACATGTGGGACAACCCGCAGACTGGGAAGGTCGAGCCCAAGGTCGGCTATGTCATGAAGGTCGATGATACCTGGTGGCTGGGCTCGGGTATCTACGTGAAATAGCCCGCGGAGCGCCTGCCAGCACGCTTCACTTTTCCGGACTGGTACCGTGCTGCTCCGGTCGGTGGATCGTAAAAAAAAGCATACATACTGGGTGGTGCGATTCATGAGAATGACCGGGTTTCCAGGTGGATGTTACTGTCGAGGCGGAAAGCCGGGCAGTGTAAGGTCTTCTGCGCGCATCGCAGTCGGTTTGATGTTGCTCCTGCTCGTGATGACGATGCTTGGTTTTGAACTGTCCGGATGCGGTGGGCCACAAAAAGGCACGGGCTATTTCGTCAACAAGAATGTTCCCGTCTCGATGCGTGACGGGACGATCCTCCGGGCGGACGTCCGGCGGCCGAAAGCCACGGGCAGGTACCCCGTGCTGATCTTCCGCACTCCATATAACAAGAACGAAGGTGATCCCGACAACGAGCGCTCTTTCAACGATGCCGTGAAGCGCGGTTACGCCATGGTCATCCAGGACGTGCGCGGGCGCTATGCCTCTGGCGGGGAGTTCACCGCGTATCAAAACGAGGGCAAGGATGGCTACGACACTATAGAGTGGGCGGCGAAGCAACCGTGGTCCGACGGACGCGTCGGCACCTTCGGGCTGTCCTATCCGGGTGCCGTTCAGTGGCTCGCCGCGGTCGAGAGCCCTCCGCACCTGAAGGCAATGGTTCCAGCCATGTGCTTTTCGACGATAGGGCCGCAGTTCGTCTACTTCGGCGGGGTGTTCGAATCAGCATGGGCCAACTGGTCGTACGTGGATATGTCTCCGGACGCTCGCGTCAAGAAGAACCTCCCCGGGCCGAAGACCATTGATGATGCTAAGAAGGAGTGGAAGAAGCTCGGCGGCGATGATGCGATCCAGGGCTGGGTTCCCAGCCTGCAGATGCCGTATCTCAAGGACACCGAGCTCTACCATTATACGTGGCTCGAGCACCAGCCTTACGACCCATGGTGGGAGTGGGGAAACCTACGCGACAAGTACCCTCAGGTGAAAGCGGCGGTGCTCAATCTCTCCGGCTGGTACGACGAGCCGTACGGCTCCGAGGGCGCCATCACGAACTACCTCGGCCTCCTCGGTGCCAGGGCGGACGAAAAAGATCCGCGTACGAAGCTCTTGATCGGCCCCTGGATCCACGGCGTTGACGCCACGGGCTCTACCGTTTCCGGTGACAGGAAGTTCGGCGCCTCAGCGAAGATAGACTACGACCAGGTCGTCCTCGACTGGCTGGACCACTACGTAAAGGGAATCGGCAACGGCGTGACAAGCTGGCCCAACGTAAAGTACTACGTGATGGGTGACAACACGTGGCAGGCGGAAAACGCCTGGCCGCCGGGTAAGGCCGTTGAGGAGCCGCTGTACCTGGGATCCGGCCACGCGGCTGGCGCGAAAGGCTCGATTTCCGCCGAGCCGGGGGGACAAAACGCGGCCGTCGGTTTCGTATCCGATCCCGCCAACCCGGTCAAGGACGAGTTCTACACCAACTTCGGGGCCTTCGACCTGAGGAAGCTCGCCGACAGGTCCGACGTGCTCACGTTCGAGACGGCGCCGTTCAGCGAGGACAAAGAGGTGGTGGGACACGTCGGGGCCGAGGTCTATGTCTCCGCTGACTCCCCCGACTTTGATCTTTACCTGAAGCTGATAGACGTTGCGCCTGACGGGACGGCCTTCAACCTCGAGAGCGCCGGACACGAAGTAATACGGGCCAGCTACCGGGACAAAACCCCCGATCGCAAACTGCTCGAGCCGGGTGAGGTCGTCAAGCTGTCGTTCGACAATCTTCTTACCGGTAACACGTTCAAGAAAGGCCACAGGCTGCGCGTCTACCTCATGGGTTCCTGGTTCCCCACGTATTCCAGAAACCTGCAAACGGGCGCGCTTGAAACCGACAGCGCCCAAATGAGAAAGGCAACGATCAGCGTTTACTACGGCCCTCAGTACTCTACGAAGCTCGTGCTCCCCATAATACCCAAGGGCATGGAGAATTAGTCGCGGGAGTTGAACCCGCCACATCCGTACCCGCTCCGGCGCTAGAGTTGGAGGGTGTAGGTAGTAGTCCGCGGGCCCTCTTCCCACGAAACCTCGACGGGCTTTTCCTCGAGCGCCTCGGCCATGCCCGCGATCAATCCCGAGCTCACCTCGGGCACGAGTGCGTTAGTCGTGGTCACCTTGACCCGGTCGGGCTCCTCGAGCACCACCTCTCCATGACCGAAACCCATGCACGACATCTGCTTGAGAAGCAGCTCGTACTGACCGCGCCTGTCCGCCATGATGAACTCGAGCTGCTCCTCGGTTGTGAAGCCGATACCGCCGCCGCTGATGCTGCGCTTCTCGTATTCCTTTACGGTGTTGAAAATGAGCTCTCCGGCCTCGTCGCCGAGCTGCTCGTGCAGCGCGACCAGTATCCGCTCGAGCGCGTAGCACGGCCAGAAGATGAGCCTCTTGCCCGTGTCCTTGTGCGAGATCACCCCCGACCTCGAGTCCCACCAGAACCTCGACACCTTGGACGGCACACCGCACCGGGGGCACCGCGTGAGTCCGTAAGGGTTGCCGACCGAAGCGACCGGCTTGGTTTGGAGCGTGTACTGCCTGAAAGATCCGGGCAACCTCTCGGTCTCGGCCTTGCCCCAGTAGACGTAGATGCCCTGGTCGTTGCACACCGGGTCGAACCTGATCGTTATGTCTCTGTCGCGCGCCAGCATGTAACACGCCTCGATGTCGGCCTGGAGCAGTATCTTATTGTACGGGTTTCGTATTAATACCATGCCATTGGGCAACTTTTTTTCGATGAGGTTGGCGGCACCGTACCCGAGGAAAGAAACGTTGAGCTCGAGTATGTAGTTGAGCAGAAAAGAGTACCTGAGAACGTAGGAGATCGGCTTGAGCCACCACTGGTCCGCCGCCAGCAACAGTGATATGTAGCCGGTCGCGGAGCCACGCTCGGCCTTCCTGGCAATCTTGGCCACCTGCTCCTCGCCGAAGCGCTCGACGAGCAGGTCAATGACCTCGTTGAGCATGTCGCTCTCCATGAACGCGAATCGGAAGTCGCGGTTGAGCAACCGCAAGGAGATGACGCCGTCATGCCACTTGAAAAGGAGCATCAACAGCAGCGGGCTCATGCACCGCGGGCATCGGAAGAGCCTGTGCACCCGGCCGCGCGCGGCCTTCCTGAGGACTCTCTTCTCGTACTCTTGCATATCTTCACCGCCATGGAAGCTTGTCTGACATCTTATTGAGCTCTTCGCTCATCAACCGGCGCGAAGGTAGCAGCTTGCGGAGTTGCCACCAGGCCGCGGGCGACCACGACGAGATGTCGCCCGAGAAAACCTCGCAGAACGCGTCCATGAAGTTTTCTCCCCTCGGCCTGTTTTCCTCGGTTACGAACAGCATGAAAAGGTGGAACAACCCGGGCCTTTTGAACCGGTAGAGCAGGCGCTCCATAGCCCAGGTGGGAACGAAATCGGCTTGCAGCAGGCGGCGCGGGTACCGCTTGAAGGAGTAATCGCCCGTATCGAGAGCGCGCAGGATCTCGTGCGCCGCGGCCTTCCCCGAGCTTAAGCATATGCCTATGCCCTCGCCGGTAATTGGCGCAACCCCGAGCTTGTCACCGACATAAACGACCCTCTCCGTGTAGGACGGGGTCGAGAAAGAGAAGCACCTCTCCGGGTAAACTTTGAACTTGACCTTTCTCTCGTCTAGCCTCTGGCCGATGTTCTTCTCGAGCAGGCGCTGGAACTCTTCCTTGACGTGCGCCATGTTCCTGGGCGCGCCGCCGGTTATGCCCGCGTTGGCGCCGCCCTCCTCGGGAAAGACCCACATGTAGCCCGGCACGCCGGCGAGTGTGGGAGAGAAATCGAGCATCAGCATCGAGTCGACCTCGAAGCCTGGCAGGTCAACCATGTAGAGGTACTCCTTGTGAGTGCCGCTGCAGACTCCGAGGGTTTTCTTGGTGACGCCATGCATGCCGTCGGCTCCGACCATTACCCTGCCGGTGTAGTTACCGTTGCCGGTGTGGGCGCAAATACCCCCCGGCACTCTGGTGACATTAGTCACGGGTGTGCCGGTGACGACCGTGACCCCTTTTTCACGAACGCAGTCGAGCAGGTGGGAGTCAAGCACTTCACGCCGTATTACCCGCGCAACCTGGTGGCGGTCCGAGACCGCGGTCCTTTCGCCGAACTTGATAACGAGCCCTTCGCTGTCTTTTCCGGGGAGCGAGGCCAGGTCGATGCCGAGATCGCGGGCCGCACCCTTCAGCACCCTGCCTGACACCCCACCCGCACACAACTTGGCGCGCCCCTGTGGCTTTGCCTCGACGAGCACGATGCGTTCGGCGAGCTCAGGGCGCAGCGCGGCAAGGTGGAGCGCGGTGAACGAGCCGCCGGGCCCGCCGCCTACTATCACCACTTCGTTGTTGTTGGCCGTCAAATACGTCTCCTCCCGACGTTGAGCGTATGGGGCCCCTGAAAAAGAGCCCCGCGTGTTACTAAGAGTATCGGCAAGAAAACAGCCACTCGAGACGCGCAATGGGGCTCATCGCAAAAAACCTTACGGATTCTCCAGTTGCCACAACCGGCCGAGTACTAAGTCACCCGATGCTGGGATTATAACAATACGAGCCGACAATCTCATGACCCCCGTCTCCACGTTGATAGGATATTCGCGTTGGATGAGGAATAAAGACAACACCGGTCAAAGACACCATGGCGAAGTTAGATAAAACCTTGAAAAGGAGGCCGACGACATGACTCGCATGCAGCCGGTTCAAGAGCGCGTGGAGATCGTGCAGCAGCCGTACGTCGAGCGGCGCAGGTACTTTCCTTATCCGACGGCTCCCATCGTCGGCGCGCTGGCGGGCGCCTCGGGGATCGTCATGATCATATCGACGTTCCTCGTGTGGATCTCAGGGAGCGGCATGACCGGGTGGTCGATGATGTTCTCGAGCGGGTTTGGGACGACGCGCAACTTCCTGTTCTCGATGGGGGCGTCGAAGATCGTCTTCACCGGCTTCTGGTCGCTGCTCTTTGGGATACTCGTCATCGCCGGGGCGGTGACCCTGATGACCGGATGGGGCGGCGCGAACGGCCTCGTCCTGACCGGAGGGATTCTCGGCCTCGTCCTCTCGGTCGTAAGCATTATCATGATCTACACCGTGAAGCCTATCGCGTTCGCTCCCGGACCGGGGCTCTGGCTCTTCGCGGTCTTCTCGCTGATCGCGGCGGTCGCCGGAGCTGTAGGCGCTTCGCAGGTGGACTACGCGGCCGAGGCTTAAGGCACTCGAGCCCGCAAACCGTGGAGACTATCGAGCTCCGCGGGCCGTGGACAGGGCGCTTTCGGCGCGCTTTGTGAGATCAGCGGTGTCTACTCCAGCTCTCGCGAGAATGCGTGGCACGGTTCCCGCCCTGGCATAGAGGACCCCGAGCAGCAGGTGGATCGGTTCCAGGTGTGGAGCTAGCCGTTTCTGTTCCAGAGCCGCGGCTCGCTCCAGCGCGAGCTTCGCCGACCGCGCGAACCGGGGCCGGAAGTCGGGGCTCCAGTTTTCCGATACGGGGCTGGAGCCCTCAAGCGAGACCCCAGCCGCAAGCAGGCTCTCCTCGAATTCGCGCTCGATTGCGGCGCGGATCGCTTCATGGTCGAGACCCGCCGATTCCAGTATCTCCCGGGCGGTACCTTCCTGGCCGGCGAGAGCAAGAAGGATGTGCTCGGCCTCGATGGTGCGCGAGCCGGTCGTGCGAGCTTCGGTCCTGGCTGACAGGACTACGTGATGGAATGGTGTCGCGCGTGTCTTAAGCATTTCGTCTCCTCAACTCAACGCCGGCGTCGGCGAGCCGCCTGGCGTGCTTCTTGTGAACAGCCTGCCGCGTGACGCCGAGGGCCTCGGCGACCTGCGGCCAGCTCCAACCTTCCCGCATCGCTCGCTCAACCTGGGCGTCCTCCAACCGGTCGGCCAGACGCCTCAACGCGACTACCGCGGCGAGGCCATCGGCTACGTCTTTCACCTTTGGTATCTTGATATCGGTTTTGTTCATACTAGCAACATTAGTTGACTAATTCACATTTGTCAACCCAAGTTGCTAAAAAGACAACCTTGCGGGATGGCACTAAGCTTGCACGCCTAATGTCAACCCATCTGGGAACAAGGGTTTGATAAGATAGATTTGGAGGAACTGAAGTGCGTGACGCACAATTCAACGGCTTGATAGATTGTATGTTCGCCGGGCTGCTCCACCAGTGCGCTTGCCGGCGCCAGGCGCCTGCTCGAGTTCCGCCCTGAGGTGATCGTTTTCCCGCACTTTGGCTCATCGCGTGATACGGTGGCTATCGTCGAGCAGTTCGAGCGGCAGGTTCGCAGGTGGGTGGATATCGCGGACCGCCTTGATCCTGAGGAACGCGCCGCCGACAAATTAGGGGCTCTGCTCTTCAACGATGTCCCGGGGGTAACGGATGCGGAAGCGCCGGTGCTCAGGGGAATACTCGACGTCAACGCTGCCGGAGTGCTTCACTATTTGACCAGGCCGGGTTCACAAGTCGGCTGAGAGCAAGGCCCAAGCGCTGCTCTACAACACATACTTCGAGGTGGCGCACCTGCACCTGGGGCGGGGTGCCTTCGAACTGCTTGGCGGTGAGG
>DATCGY010000041.1:0-4584 GCA_036508635.1 Candidatus Anoxymicrobiaceae bacterium | reverse complement strand
CTGGAAGCAAGCTCGCTAAGAGATTCCCGCTCGTCGTTGGTAAGCGTCACGATGTACTTCTTCATAGTCAATCCTCCCGGGTTGAGTATGAAGATAGGATACCATATTAGGTACGACGTTACACGGTTGACATGACACTAGGAGACCCGAGCCTTTACCAGCATCTACTGACCTACGGCGTGATAGAAAGCGCTTCGGGAAGCGGCATCGCCAACCTGAAATGCCTGGCGCAGGTGGAGACCTCTTGAGAACGGTTCTGTCTTACGATGCAACAGTCGCGGGGGAAGAAGTATCATCGATGCGTCAAATGGTAGACTTATACAGGTATTTCTCGTGTCGGCAGCGCGTATCACCTGGCGATATGTGGGGGGTTTATTAATGGCTATGAAGGTGCTGGTAATCGGTGACCTCGTTTACGATAACAACCTTGTCCGGCTGCCCGGAACGCACCTCTCGTACTCGGAACTGCTGCCCAACGCCGTCCTGTCGGGCCGGCCGGGGAATGCCTGGTACCAGAAGGAACTAGTGGATAAAGCGTGCTCGGATATAGACGCCGACGCCGATTGCCTCGACGAGGGTGCGGGTCCGCCGGCGAGCGACAACAAGAGAATCGCCCAGGCGTTCTCGCTGTGGTCGCAGTTCGAGAGCCGGATGGGCAGCCGGGATAAGGTCTGGCGTGTCGAGCGGTTCCTGGGATGCCAGAAACCAAGTGAAGACAGGGATCCTGGCCCGTATGTGGCAGAGGAGAAGCCGGACCTGGTCCTGATAGACGATGAGAACCTCGGGTTCAGGAATAACAGTGAACTGTGGCTCGGGCTCCTTGAGAAGTTCGGCGACCCGACCCAGTTGCTCCTGAAGGCCGCTGTGCCTCTGGGCACTGGAGACCTCTGGGGTACCCTCTTTGAGAAGCACGCAGACAGGCTCACAGTCCTGCTCTCGGTCAACAGGCTGCGGACCCAGTACGCCGCAATATCAGAGGCCCTGTCCTGGGACCTTGCTATAGAGGAACTGGACCGCGAGTTCAAGGAAGGCCACCTTGCCGCCTACCTTCAATCGGCGGCCAGGGTTATCGTCTACTTCAGCGGGGCGGGCGCCGCCTGCTATGAGAAGGGCCGCCTCAAGCGCTTCCTGTACCATCCTGAAGAGCTCGAAGGGGTATGGTACGCCCGCCGCCCGGGGAACACGTTCGGCGGGCTCTCGATAATCTCGGCGGCCGTGACGAGGCACCTGCTCGAGCCCGAGACCTATCCTCTCTTTGTCGCCCTCGGACGCGCCATATCGGCTGTGCGCCACGGCCACGATATCGGCGGCGGACCGGTAGCCGGCTCCAAGACGGCTGATATCGGAAAAAGCTTCAATCCGGAAGCCATCACCGAGAGCATAGAGGAGATCCTGCACCCCCCGGATGATGTCGAGGATGCCGATCTGCCGGAGACCGATTTCAGGGCGGCTTTCCCCAAGAGCTGGCTGACGGGCAACGACAGCGACGATGACGGTGAAATGCGTAGCAACCTCCTTGAAGACCTGACCGGGCCGGGCTACGAGTACGTCGCCGCCAAGGCGATGCAGGTGGTTATGGAGGGCCCTGAAAAAGCCCTGGCCTCCGCACCCAAGGCCCGCTACGGCAAGTACCTGACAGTCGACCGGGAGGAGATCGAGCGCATCAACGAGATACGCTCGCTGATCCTCTCTTACAGCGCCAGGGAAACAGACCGTAACCCGCTCTCTATCGCTGTGTTCGGACCTCCGGGCTCCGGGAAGTCGTTCGCCATCAAGCAGCTCGCAGAGGAGTTGTTCGGCAAAGGGCCGGCGTCTCTCGAGTTCAACCTCTCGCAGTTCAAGTCGGAGGAGGAACTGCACCAGGCCTTCCACCAGGTGCGCGACGCGTCGCTCAAGGGGAATATCCCGCTGGTGTTCTGGGACGAGTTCGACTCCGACAACCTCAAGTGGCTCAAGGATTTCCTCGCCCCGATGCAGGACGCGGAGTTCCGCGAGGCGGGCATCTCGCACCCGTTCGGCAAGGCGATATTCGTATTCGCAGGTGGCGTATATCCCGACTTCGAGAGTTTCGACAGGTCGAACAGAAAAGACGTCGATGAGAAGTTCAAAGAGGTAAAGGGCCCGGATTTTATCAGTCGACTGCGCGGCTACGTGAATATCAAGGGGCCGAATCCGCAGTACACCGAAACCGTTGGAGCGCCTGGGAATGACGACGTGGATGCCGGCGAGCATCCGGACGAGCCACCCGATCCCGACGTGGCGCACCTTATCCGCAGGGCTATACTCTTGCGGTCGGTCATCCAGCGGAACTACCCCCACCTAATAGATACGACGAGCGGCAGGGCGGCCGTGAGCGGCAGCGTTGTCCGTGCGTTCCTGCGGGCGGAGTTGTTCCTCCACCGCGCCCGTTCGCTGGAAGCGATAGTGAACATGAGCTCGCTTACCGGGCGTGATTTCTTCGGGGTCGCGGAACTGCCTTCCCCGCGCCTTCTCCACCTTCACGTGACCCCCGACTTCATGGACCACGTGCGGTACGGGGATATGGAGTCGGAAACTGTGGAAATCATCGCAAGGGAGCGCCACATGGCCTTCCTCAAGATGTCACATCCCGAGAGGTCCCATGAGGAGTTGCTGAACGAGTGGCTGGACCTCTCCGAACCGAAAAAGGACCTGGACAGGGTCCCGGCCAGGTCCACATTGGCGATGCTGCAGGAGATAGGTTACGACATCATCCTGAAGAGGGCGGAGGACAAGGGAGAAAAGAGCCCGGTCCAGCTCGACGATTCGCAGCTAAACAAGCTCATGCGCATAGAGCACGAGATGTGGCTGCGGAACCGCTTGATCGAGGGCTGTGAGTACTCACCGGATAAAGACATGCGGATTCATCTCCACGATGTAGCTCGTTGTTTTGAATCGCTTTCCACCGAACAACAGGAGAAGAACCGGGTGATCGTAGCGGTGCTTGCCGATGCCCTCTGGGAGGGCGGCTACAAGCTTGTAGAGAAATCGGAGTGATGCCTGGATGAAGGTGGGCGTTACCGGACACCGTATCCTCATGGATATTGACAAGATTACCGCGGGGCTGAACACCGCGCTGCAGGAGATCATGGTCGCCTTCGGTGGCGAACCCCCGACGGTGCTCACGTCTCTAGCGGAAGGTGCCGACAGGCTGGTGGCGGAGGCGGCGCTCGGCATCCCCGGCTCGCGCATAGTCGCGGTGATACCGTTCGAACTGGCGGACTACGTGACCGATTTCGGGGCCGAGGGCTCCGAATCGAGAAAAGAGTTCGACCGGCTCCTCGATAAAGCGGACGAGGTAGTCCAGCTGCCCGATGCTCCAACGCGGAACGAGGGGTACGAGAGCGGCGGCAACTACGTGGTGGATAACTGCGATGTCCTCGTTGCCGTATGGGATGGTGAGGGCGCCCAGGGCCAGGGCGGCACCGGTGAGATCATTGAGAGGGCCCGCTCCCAGGGAAAGCCGGTCGTTATAGTGAGAGCAGGCAATAGGAAGCCGGGGACCTCGGAGCCTACGACCCTCGGCGATGAGCAGGGCAGGGTAATCCTCGAAGGGCTCAAGTAGCGGGTAACATTCCAGTCGGCGGCAGACGGGGGGATTCGATGAACGATGGCCTCGGTGAATCGACCAAACTCGCACTCTCCTTCACTATTCGAGCCTTCGAAGTGTTTCCTCGGACGCATCGGAAACATGGTCCTTGACGTACGCGACGAGGATTTCCTGTGCCTCCACTGGCAACTTGTACTTCGCGGCCTTACGGGCATTCCGGGTAGCCCACTTCTCGTGTTCGAGGAGTTCGGGGACGTCCTCCTGCCCGAGAAGCGGCAGGACACAAGGCCATATCTTTTCGCTCTTGGGGTTCAGGGCAACTAGATACCCAAGCAGTTCGGCCTTTGCATCACTCGTGCCGATCTCGCCCAACGCCGTTGCCGCCGGCTCGATTTTCTCCGGCCTGTTTGTGCGGTATATGAGGTTTGAGAGCCCTTTGACATCACGGTTCCGCTCAAGTTCTTCGACCTGCTGGAGGAATTCGGGTGTCGCCGCAGAGGCTCTGCCCGCGTCTCGCCTGTAGTAACCACCCGGCCTGAATCTTGGCACTTCGCCGATTTCCCCTATTTTGACTGCCGCTTGCTAATTCTACTATATCTCCCGAATATCCCTTAACAACGGGACATATCACTGGCGGAGGGAGAGGCATTCGAACCACCCCACGCTCCTATCGGAGCGCGGTGCCCCCAGCCCCGCGGCGCAACGGTCTTCAAGACCGCCGCAAATACCAGGCTAATATGTCTAGAGAACGATAAGGGCTCTTATCGTGCACAACCTGGGGGCGATAATACGTTTTATTGTGCTCACCAGAATACGATCAATAGTAATTAGGCCTCGTGCCCACGTGGCACACACTAATGCTTGTTACAGAAGGCTCATTTCTCGTATGGTTGTTATGACACGCGCTGTAAATCATATAGCGGAAGGGAAAGTCAAGCCCACAAAGTTCTGTACTTTCCCTCTTCTCCAAAGCAGGAGTTCGTCTAAGACCACATGTCATGGTGCGGTCTTGCACG
>DATCGY010000040.1:0-6032 GCA_036508635.1 Candidatus Anoxymicrobiaceae bacterium | reverse complement strand
TCCACCGGACCACTGCCCGCATCCCGCCGCTGTTCTGATTTGTGCAACATTGGGGTCAGGTCACTTTTCTGCAGTATACTTCCAGAGTCGGTTCATCTCGCCTTAACCATACTGCTGGCACTTATGATTGTTGTTGCCACCCCTGAGCTAGTGCAGCTCCAAGTAGTTTCACCTAATAGGATATTACCCGGACCTCTCCTTGAGAGGACTTGGCAGAACAAGTTGGATATGCACTAGTTGCCGTCATCGCTTTTGGCTGGGAAAGCCGTCTAAAGGCTTTGGACTATCGTACTGACGGATCTACGAATTAAATCCGAGTGAAGTCGTGCTGCACGGCGAAAGTTTCCGCATCGGTCGTAGGCACATATAAAACCTATGTGGTTCGAAGCTGCCTACAACTGGCGTATCGCCACCACAATCGTGTCTTACCGCGAGGTTCTCCTCCAATCGGGTGAGGCTCGCGCTGTTCGTGCTGGCGGGCAACCTCGGGAACTTCCTCCATCGGTTCGCTCTTCCAAGAGAGGCGTCCCACTGGTCCCTTACCAGCATCCAACTAAAGCTTATAAAGATTGGAGCCAAGATAGTCTCTCACTCCAGGCGTCTTTCAGATGGCTGAAGTCGCTGTTCCGGTAGATGCTATCCCGAATGCACCGCCCGGGGAGGGCCTGAGCGAGGGCACCCGCCTTGAGCCTGTGCGAGCGGAAGAAGCCTGATGGGATTCAAACGCGGGGCGACTGTCTCACGACAGTGGGAAAACACAAGGCCTGGAGGTGACATGGAGAGGTCGGTCGGCGAGCATGCTTTAGAATCCAGTCAACCGTGCCCGAAAGAGTGGTTCGTAGTAAAATCACGGCATTGGAAGCGGTATATGAAGGATGTCGGTTAATTATGGGAAGAGAAACGGAGAATTGCCTTGTCACCGTTATAGTAACGACGAGAAACAACGAGGCTACAATCGCAAATTGCCTGAACTCAGTAAGGCAGCAGCGCTACCGGGACGTGGAAGTTATAGTGGTGGACAACTCGTCTTCAGATAGGACCAGGGAGATTGCGGAGCGACTTGCGGACATAGTACTGGAACGAGGGCCGGAACGCAGTGCTCAGCGGAACTGTGGAGTGGATGCCTCGCGGGGCTCATGCATACTCATACTGGATAGCGACATGGAAATCTCGCCTGGCGTTGTTTCATCTTGCGTTCAGGCGCTCCTTACGGATGATCAGGTGCGGGCGGTTGTGGTTCCCGAGGAGTCTTTCGGGAAAGGTTTTTGGGCGCGGTGCAAAGCTCTGGAGCGCTCCTACTACCTAGGGTTGGACTGGATGGAAGCGGCCCGTTTCTTCGACAAAGAAACTCTTCTTGAGGTAGGCGGCTATGACGAAGAAAACACTGGAACCGAGGACTACGACCTTCCGGCGCGCATCAGAGCCAGATACGGGCAGCCCTCCATAGCTAGAACAGAAGACTTCCTCTACCATAACGAAGGTTATCTTCGGTTCTTCGACCTGCTAAGAAAGAAATACTACTATGGCAAGGGACTCGAAATCTACCGCTCGCGAGAAGATAACGATTCGAATTTCATGGCACAGGTGAATCTAGTCAAGCGTTTCGCAATCTTTTTTCGCAGCCCCCGGAAGCTCCTTGACCACCCGCTGGTAGGCACAGGGATGTTATTCATGAAACCCTGCGAATTCGGAGCGCTGAGCCTAGGCTACCTCTGCTCAAGAATCAATCGCACTACCCGTTAGCTTGATGTGCTTGACTGCCGGACAACTTACAGAGGCGCTTGGTTGTACGCTTTCAATGAAGTTAATAAGCTTGGCAATGAGCGAATGGAGTATAGGCCTTTTCCTATATGACTCGACAGTTGACATGGTTAATGGTTTGGCTGACGGGATATCCGAGGCGATTGTCAGCACATGGCAAATATATGAACGACTGGAAACGATATAGAGAACACATGGCTTGAGTACACCCTTGAGGCAGGCGACGTCTCAAGGTTGTTCACCCAGCCACCCCGAAAGCAGCCGAGAGAACGGCGTGTTTTATGCGGGTCTGTCGCTGGGGATTACAAGACGCGTGGGCGACGCGGCTGCAGTTTGGTCGCTGGCAGTGCTGGTATTGTGTTATCTCAGCGGGGGTGAAGATGCGAAATTTCTTAAAGATAATTGCCCCAAAAGCCTGGGGAGATGGACTTGTCAAGACCAATGAACTTGGCAAGAGCCTGGTTCAGATGTTCAACGTTAACAGAATGCTCGATGTAGGATGTGGTGCTGGCGAGCTCACGCTAGAGTTTGCCGAGGTGGCGGCTTCAAGGGAAATCCACGGCATTGAATATGTCGAAGAAATGAAGCAGCATGCACAGGAACGAGGGATTATCTGTACCCAGCTGGACATGAATAGTTGCTGGCCGTTTCCTGATAACCACTTTGAGCTCATTCTCTCGAGCCAGAGCATCGAGCATGTTCACAACACGAGGCTTTATCTCGAGGAATGCTATAGATGTCTCGTTCCCGGAGGGCAATTGCTGGTATTGACTGAGAATCTGGCATCATGGGTGAACATAGGTGCTCTGTTTTTCGGCTGGCAGCCTTTCTCAACCACAAATATAAATGGCTGGTCTCTTGGTAATCCCCTTATCTGGCATAAGGATATACCAAGGGAGGAATTCTTCGGTTTCGATTTGGAACCCTACCAGGAAACAGGAATCAGTGGAACAGTAGGACACGTACGCGTCCTCGCATACAAAGGTCTCTTCGACCTCTTGAAGAAGGTGGGGTTTCGGCAAGTTGAGATGCATAGTCGAGGATACCTCCCTTTCTGGGGAAGTCTTTCTGATTTCTTTTGTACTATTGACAAAAGGCATGGAAACTTCTTAATAGCCACAGGGTTCAAGTAGCTTATTAGCGTTTATCCACTTTCACATGTGCCCCGCTTGTTGTAAAACTGGACCACATTCTCGGGAGTTCTGCTTATGTTGGTGACGATGAAAACGATTCGGGGGAACAGCTCATCGATATGCCATTAGGTCTTATTATCGGGTTGGGCTGTGGAAACGGAACCAGAAAGAGCGAAACAGATTCTCAGCCAGCAACTTACTGTATTCCACAGTAGGCGGATTAATGTTAAATCCCAAGTATGTCGGTGAAGAAGAAACAATCAATATCCCACTTGTGATAGCTAGAAGATAGGTAATTGAGAAGAGGAAATGCTCAATTGATGTACATGGGGACCTACATCAAGTGGCAATGGTCTCAAGCGACAAGGAAGCTGCTGGCTCATCCCGGTAGATAGCCCTCCGGGTGTGATGAGTGCCACGCATAAGCCGTCTTGACGACCTGGTCCAGGTCTATGAATCGCGGCTTCCAGCCCAGTTCGAGGACGATCTTCCGGGAGGAAGACACCAGTATGGGCGGATCGCCGGGCCGCCGTTCCGTCTCGACGACAGGGAATTCTTTCCCTGAAACGCGCGCGACCGAATCCACCACCTCGCGAACGGAGTAGCCCTTCTCGGTTCCCAGGTTGAAGAACCGGCTTTCGCCGCCTTGGGTGAGGTGTTCCATTGCCAGCAGGTGGGCCTGACACAGGTCTACGACGTGAACGTAGTCCCTGATGCAGGTGCCGTCGGGTGTCGGATAATCAGTCCCATAGATGATGACTTGAGGCTCTTTGCCCAGCGCGGCGCCGATGACCCTGGGAATGAGGTGTGTCTCCGGCTCGTGGTCCTCCCCCAGACCTCTTTCGATGAATGCGCCCGCCGCGTTGAAGTATCTCAAGGAAACGAACCTGACCCCGTCACGCGCCGCATATTCACTTAAAACATTCTCGAACAACAGTTTGGAGAGCCCGTATGGATTGATGGGTTGAGCCGGCGTCTCTTCGGTTATCGGGACCGACTCCGGGATCCCGAAGATCGAACAGGATGACGAGAATATCAAACGATCGCACCCGGAGTCGGCGAGAGAGCGAAGCAGATTGAGGCCCCCCACAAGGTTGCCGTGCAGATACTTCAATGGATCGCGAACCGATTCTTCCACCAGGCTCGAGCCTGCGAAATGCATGCAGACTTCGGGTTGGAATTCCAGGCAGCTCGCGCGCAGGTCAGCCAGGTTCTCGAGGTCGATCCTTGCCATCGCTACATCGGGAACGGCTTCCTGGTGTCCCCTGGACAAGTTGTCAACGACTAGTACGTCGCAGTCAGCGTCCAGCAGCATCCCGACCATTACCGATCCGATATAGCCCGCCCCGCCGGTCACCAGTACTCACAAGTCGGTTTCCTCAGATCCCTATCAGGGTCCCCGCCAGGTACGGCACCCGCGACACCACCAGGTCCTAGAGGTTCCACAGGGGGCCCAGGCGAATGCGCTTTCTCGTGACCCATCCGATGCAGCCCGACACATCGAAGCCCAGCCGGCGCAACGCCGCGGGCGAGAACTCCGTCTGATGACGCAGGGACTCGTCCTGGTAGACGCTTCCCCCGTATACCCCCACCCTGGCCATCGCCGACTTGAGCAATCTTACCAATCCGTGCTCGTTGGGGGTGTCCAACTGCAGTATCTCACGGGTCGTCCTTTTCATCTCGTCGATGGCGCACGTCACGTCCGACGAGGGCAGATGCTCGATCACGTTGGAGCTGAATACCAGGTCGAACGTGCCCGTCGAAAAAGGCAGACACCGTACGTCGGCGACGACGCCGAAGCAGGAACGCGCCCGGTCGCATCTCTTCACGGCTTCTCTTACGAAGAAGAAGTTGGCGTCGAGCAGGACGAGGTTCTCGCCGAACTCCCCGGAGTAGGTCCCCTTGCCACAGCCCGCATCGAGAGACAGGTTCTTCCGGTTCCCGGACAGCAGCCGGGCAACGCGCCTGGTGGCTTCATCCTCGTACTCGAGGTGCTCTCTATCGATTGCTTCCGCCGGAGTGTTGTTCGGACCGGCATACTGCCCCGGCACCAGGATCGGGATGCCTTCTATTACTCTGTAGACCGCGCCGCACGAGGAGCAGGTGATGCTTTCTGATCGAGCGATATCTCCACCAGGTCCCCCAGGGGCACGTCCGAGTTCTTCATCAGGCAATCCGGACACAGCAGTGGTATGGTCACCACACCTGGTCGCCCCGCGGTTTCCGATGTCATGTCGAGTTCCGTTCTGCAGATCCTGAAGCACCCCACCCGATCCCGTGTGATTCATCATAAGGGTCGCGACCCGGCACGGGCAATGACGCGGCGCGAAAAGGACCGACAGCCTTGCCGTGGTCCCCTCCTCACTTGATAAAATCGAGTTGGAACGGCTGCTGTAGACCGGGGAGAACAGATGGAAGACTTTCCCGGGGCGCGCGGGGAGTGCCCTCACAAGTTCCAGAGGAAAGCGGGCGGCGTGCTGGTCTGTGAGCTCTGCGGCCTCGCCAGGCAGCCGAGGATGCACGTTGAGGCGATCGGCGAAGACAGGGACCTCGACCTGTCCAGGGGCGCGGCCTACGCGAGGAAGCAGGCGTGGACGGATAGCTTGCTCAAGTCGATCGGCGAGAAACTTCGCTGGCTCATCTGGTGGTAACGGGCCGACGTGACTGGCGGCCGTTCCAGCTAGGCCGGTGACCGGACGTATACGATAGGCATCGCACCGTCGTAGGTCTCGAAGAAGGGGAGATACGAGGTGTCCGCGCCGACGTGGTCGCTGGTACAGTCCACCGATACCCAACCTTTCCCACTGATGTAAGCCTGAGCCCAGACATGTCCTCCACCGGCGCCCTCACCGCTGAGCCAGCCGGCGGTCTGCTTCACCACTGCGTCTGAAGCCGGCCACCAGGATGTCGCCGCGGTCCAGGCCGGCGCTTGCTCCTGCGATATCCTGGTCCCGTCCCCGTGCTCGAGGTCCGTAGCGGTGGGAGTGATTTCGGCGGTTACCCGGACGTAGGGCACACCCGCTTTATCGGGCAGCGCGGTCGCGTCAAACGAGAACGTGGTGACTCCCTCGCTCTCGCTCTTCGAGATGCTTGCCGGCTCGAAAGAGTACTTCGCCTTGAAGCCGGTGCCGTCCGAGG
>DATCGY010000039.1:0-24808 GCA_036508635.1 Candidatus Anoxymicrobiaceae bacterium | reverse complement strand
CCTGTATTATCTTTGATCATGAAAAAAACGAGCCCGAATACCAGGACCACAAGAGGACTGTTCGCACTTGCCTTAATAGTCGCCGTTTCCGCGCTTATTGCAGGTGGGTGCGGCACAGACCAGAAGCCGCTGTCTCGTGACAATGTCGAGAGCCTCCTCAAGAAGGGGGTTAAGCCGAACGAGATGGGAATGGTGATGGTGCTCGAGTACCACCGTGTCCTGGACAAGGAAAGCAACTACACCCGCAGCATCGAGAACTTCAGGAAAGACTTGCAGACGCTGTATCAGAAAGGCTACCGGTTGGTGACTTTCCACGACCTGATGGCCGGCAAGATAGACGTGCCGGCGGGCACCACTCCGGTCGTGTTAAGTTTCGACGACTCTACGGAAAGCCAGATCAGGTACCTCAAACAAGGTAATAAGACGGTTCTCGACCCCAACTGCGCGCTCGGGATCATTCAGGCGTTTCACAAGGAGCACCCCGATTTCGGGTACACCGCTCTATTCAATTACCTGCCCACGCTCTTCGAACAACCGAGCTACCAGAAAGCAAAGGTAGACTATCTCTACGAGAACGGGTTTGAGCTGGGTGACCATACGATAACGCACCCACTGCTCGCGCGTGCTACCGACGAGCAGGTTCAAAAAGAAGTCGCCGTTCCCATCAAGAACATGCGCGCGGTCAATCCGAACGTCAAGGTAGATATCCTATGCCTTCCCAACGGCTCCATCCCGAAGAATCAGGCACTCATGTATAACGGTTCCTACGAGGGAACCACGTACCACAACAAGTGGGCGCTGCTCGTTGGTTCCAACCCGTTCTACCCGGTATACCATTACAAGAACCCCGGAAAACTCGTGCCCAGGATCCAGGCGATGGATTACGACGCTCAGGATGGTTCGGGGGCTGATGGTTCCGGTTACTGGTTGCGCTATTTCGACGACCATCCCGAGCAGAGGTTCATAAGCGACGGGGACAGCGCCACGATCTGTGCTCCCGCTTACATGGAGACGCGCCTGCTCGCCAACAATCTTCCCCACGGTGTTACATATGTCGGATACTAGGATCGCTCGAGCGGGAGACCGGACCTCGAACCGGAGCCGATGAATGGCTAAAAAACAGATTTTCTCGGACAGACGAGGTGGAGACTCGTTTCTGGGTGGCCGTCGACCTACACTCGATTTCGAGGGTGTGGAGGGGTCAGTCCGGCCGCGGAAACCACCCGTCCAGCACTCGAGGGAGGGATCTTCCCGGCCTCCCCGCGACCGCTCCCGGGGCAAGTCGCAGTCGAGGGGCTTCAGCATATCCGGCGTCCACGTCGCGGTCGGGTTTGTGGCTGTAGGCCTTGCGGCGTTTTTCATTTACTACCTCTTCTTCATCGTACCTTCCCCGATTGGTGGGTTAAGCCCCGCAAAGGGGAACTACGTGAAGACGCCGGTGACCAACATCAAGGCCACCTTCACCCGCGAGGTCACTCCCTCTCAACTGGCTCTGCTCGTCGATGGCAAGAACTCCATCATGAACGCTTCGATAAAGAAGAAGTCGCTTTCCGCGAACGTTCCGCTCCAGGACGGCAAGCACGTTGCGACGTTGCGCCTTGACGGTGGAGGACTCACCGGAAAGCGGACAGCAACCTGGTGGTTCGTGGTTGACACCAAGCCACCACAGCTCAACATGACGAGCAAAACGGTTACGGATATTAAAGGAACGGGCCAGGTCAAGATCTCGTTCAAGGGAACGACCGACAAGGGGTCTATCGTCAAGGTGGATAACATCACGTTGCCCGTCGATTCGAAAGGCAATTTCGAAGGCGCCAGCACGACTTCGCGGGTACGCAGCCTTAAGATATCAGCGACGGATTCCGCGGGCAACGAAGCTGCCTCGTACATCGTGACGCAAAAAACCGTTCAGGCCAAGGGGGCGCACGTCTCCGTTTACATTGCCGGCAGTGACACCAGCATGAGTAAAATGATCGGACTGGTGCGGAGGACCGAGCTAAACGCACTCGAGGTGGACCTGAAGGACGAAGCCGGGCAGATAGGTTTCGATCTGGACAACCCTCTGGCAAAGCAGGTTGGCGCGACAACGAAGTATATCAGCTCCCTGGAAGGCCTGGTCGACCAGATGAGGTACGACGACGTCTATGCGATCTGCAGGGTGGTCTGCTTCAAAGACCCGAAGCTGGGCAAGGGCCGACCGGACCTCGCGGTGCAGGACAAAGCCGGTGGCGTCTGGGGCAAAGGCGTATGGCTCGACCCGTACTCCAAGGAAGTCTGGGACTACGACCTCTCTATAGCGGTTGCGGCGGCCAAGGCTGGCTTCAACGAGATCCAGTTCGACTACGTGAGGTTCCCCTCAGACGGAAACACCAGCACATGCCTGTATCCGCACCAGGATTCACGTAATCAAACAGAGGTGATTGATGGTTACCTCGCATACGCAAGGGAGAAACTGGCTCCGTACAACGTGTTCATCTCGGCGGACCTTTTCGGGCTTACCGCGAGCAACCAGGGCAGCATGGGCATCGGGCAGGACGTAGCCGGTGTGTCAAAGCGCATTGATTATATATCTCCTATGGTCTACCCGTCTCACTACAACACCGGCGAGTACGGCATCAAATCGCCGGAGAGCAACCCCGGCGAAATCGTGTCGAAGTCGTTGAAAGATTTCAAGAGGGTCATGGCCGGGGCTCCCGCGACGTTGCGTCCGTGGCTCCAGGATTTCTCGCTGAGGGTCAAGTACACGCCCGACATGGTTCGACGGCAGATAGACGCTACGGAAGCCCTGGGCATCAGGCAGTGGCTGCTGTGGGACCCGGATTGCACGTATAGCGAAACCGCGCTCAAGAAGTAGTCAAAGAAGCCAGGACCTTTCTCGGTTTCACCTCAAGCACCGTGCAGATGAATCCCCTCGATTTTCCAAAGGACGTTCGTCCGAACGACTACTGCCACCTGCCGAGTCTTGCCATCTGCTCTTCGGCGGCGGCATCCGCCTGTTCTTTGTTGAGACCCCTGGTTTCAACAAGAGTCTGAGCGATTTTCGCTTTGACCTGGTCCCTATCAGCGGCGAACTCGTTGTGAACCATGCAGAAACTGCAAAAGTCGCCTTTCTCGCTGCCTTCGGCGTAGTCCTCGGGCTTAACGGGCGCCCCACACGATTGGCAGACATGCTCTTCCATTTCCACACCTATCATCCCCTTCCAGAATGAGCACAGATAGCCGTAACTGGCAATCGTTTCTTTTCGACAGGTACCCCCTGTAACCTACCCCCCGCCCTGCAGTTAAAGAGAATAGGAAGACTATGGTCTGGTTCCCTCTCTTCTTGAGCCGGGTCTCTCAGGCCCGGGTCCGGGCGGCCTGACAGACCGCCCTCAAGTACTTGGTCTGTAGGTGCGGTTCGCGGAGGAGAGGTTGCGATAAACCGCTTGTTTTATCGGGTTGTCGTTTATCATTGAGGAGGCAAGCTGAACGAATGTAGTCTTCAAAAGAACGGGTATTCTTCGAACGGAGAAGAGATGAAGGATATATTCGACCCAGGGTTCTTCAGCGAAGAAGAGATCGAGTTGGCGCGCAGCGCCCTCGAGGGCAGCCTTGAGCGGCGCGAATTCATCAAGAAAGCCGGGCGATGGGCGGGGGGCCTTCTGCTGGCGGGCTCGCTGGGGGCACTGGCTGGATGCGGGAAGAAAGCCGAGCCGGTAGTCCGATCCACGGTTCCTTCCAGCGCCCCGGCGACGCAGCCCGCGGCGACGTCCGCGGCCGATCTTGCCGTCGCGATGGGGCCGAGCCCTGCGGAGATAACGCGCAAAGCGATTGACGCGATCGGCGGGATGGGAAGGTTTGTAAAACCGGGGTACACCGTGGTCGTAAAGCCGAATGCCTCGTTTATGGACGGGCCCCAGGCGGGGACGAGTACGCACCCTGAAGTTGCCGCACAAGTGGTCGCCCTGTGCCGCGAAGCCGGTGCTACGCGCGTGATAGTCATGGACCATACGCTCAGGGGAGCGGCGCAGACCTGCCTTGCGAGCAATGGGATAGGTGCCGCGGTCAAGCAGGCCGGCGGAGAGATCCTGGCTTTCGGAGCAGGCGATAGCGGCCATGGAGTTGACGCGGCGGTCCCCAAAGGCATCGCGCTGAGACAAACGAACATCTATCCCGAGGTCCTCAAGGCCAACCTCGTGGTAACCGTCCCCAAGGCCAAGCACCACGGCAGCGCGGGGCTTTCACTGGGCATGAAGAACTTCATCGGCGTCGTGACCGATATGTCAAACATCCACAACGTCGGTCTGCACCAGGGTATCGCCGATCTCAACACCCTTGTCAGGCCGGGGTTGTCAGTGGTCGACGCGACCACAATACTGCTGGACAACGGCCCGGGCGGGCCCGGGCCCACGCGCGCAGCCAACACCGTCATCGCCAGCCGCGACGTAGTTGCAGCGGATGCATACGCATGCACCCTTTTCGGCGTCTCCCCTTCCGCGATCGGTTATATCAAGTATGCGAACCGCGCAGGCCTTGGCGAGATCGACTATAACAGGTTGAGAATCGCGAGGGTCTGACTTGGAAGAACATCACGGAAAGCATAGCGGGGCGGGCGTCTCCATAGCGCGCTGGGCGGTCAGGATCACCTTCCTGGCCTTATTCGTTGTGGTGGCCTTCAAAGCGGCTTATCCCCCGATTGCAACGCCTCCGTCCAATCTCATGCTTCGTCTCGACCCGTTATCCGGCATCTACTCCCTCATAACAGCGAGAAGCGCCTCGGCTGCGGCTCACTTCTGGCCCGCGTGGATACTGCTGGGGCTCACCATGCTTTCGAGCAGGTTCTTCTGCGGCTGGATCTGCCCACTCGGCACCTGCTTCGACGTCGTCGGCGCGGCCAAGCCCCGGAAGTTGAGGTATTACGAACCCAAAGGCCGTGAGATGAAAGGGCTCCTCGCCAGTGAAAAAGCCGGACTCGTTCGCAGGCACGTGCGGCTGAAATACCTCATCCTCGCGGGTGTGCTTGGGCTCGGCCTGGCCGGGGTAAACCTCCTGTATTTCGCGAGCCCGCTTGTCGTCATGAACCGCGGCGTATATTACATACTGCTCCCCCAGGTCCCATTCTTGTTTCTCGCGCTACTGTTGCTTGCTCTCGCTTACAGGCCCAGGTTCTGGTGCGAGGCGCTCTGCCCCATGGGCGCGCTGATGAGCCTTGTCTCCCTGGTAAGCAAGCGGCTGCCCGCCCTGATCAGCCCCGTCTCGGTTGTGAAAGATACGGGCGCTTGCATCGATTGCGGAGCCTGCTATAAGTCATGTGACTTCGAGGTGGCCGAACCGTTCCTGAAGCGTGAAAGTGGCAAGCTGCGCTCGGCCGACTGCACGGCCTGCGGAGACTGCGTTGCGGCATGTCCCTCGAACGGAGCCCTCGAGCTCCAGAGTTTCGGGCTTCCGGTCTATGCCTCCAGGGGCAGAGCAGGCGCGCGTACCAGATCGACGACCTCCTTGGGGGGAGAACGTCAGGGTGGGGACGGCGTTAGCAGTGTCGCATCTGTCGTGCATGCGAATCCAGACACGGGCCTGAGAGACCCGGCTCAAGAAGGTGGAGACCAGGCTCAAGAATGCTTTCTCTCCCCTCGAGGTGCGGGAAGGCTTACTGTGGACAGGCGGGAGTTCATCGGTTCGTTGAGCCTGGGTGCGATCTTGCTCGCGGGCTACGGGGTCGGCCTTCGACAGGTGTCGGGTCCCGTGCTGCGGATGCCCGGCGCGCAGAACCAGTCGAAGTTCCTGGCCGCGTGCAGCAGATGCGAGGAGTGCGTTCGGACGTGCCCGGCCGGCTGTATCAAGCCGATGGGCCTGGAGGATGGCCTGGGCAACCTCTGGACACCCCGGTTCTACCCTCGCACGGCGGGTTGCATATTCGACCAGTGCGACCAGGCATGCGCGCGGGTCTGCCCTATGAAGGCCATCGAACGGCAGCGAACGAGTGAGGTCAGGATCGGCCTCGCACACGTGAACAGGCAGACGTGCCTGGGCTACCTGGGCAAGCCATGCCTCGTCTGCAAGGAGCGCTGCCGTTTCAATGCGATAGACGCGAATGGTTTGCGCCCTGTCATTGTTGGGGACAAATGCACCGGCTGCGGCGCCTGCGAGCAGACTTGCCCGACAGAACCGGCAAGCATCCGCATATTCGAGCCCGGGCAATCCGCCGCTTGGCCCGCCGGTACCGGTGGCGGGAGGCGCCGTGGCCAGGGATAGGCATGACCCGGACTACCTGGCCTGGAAGTACGCTTCGATACCCTTCACAAGTTCGACGGCAAGCCGCTGCCTGCCCACGGGGTCGAGGGCGACCGACGCAGGGTTTTCGATGCAGACCACCGGTACGCGTGAGAGCAGGCTGCCGATAAGGCAGGTCGGATGGCCGGGCGGCGTACTATTGCCCTGGCTCGTCCCCCCGGTATCGTCTTTCACCGTGAGTCCAAGCGCGGGCGCGAGATAGGTCGCAAGCTCATTGCTGCCTGCCGCAACGGCCGGGTCTACAACCGTTATTCGCCCCGGGTCGGACGTCGGGCACCTTGCCGCATTCGCCGGTGGGCGCATGACCCCGGTGAAGCCCGTATCGTCGAAGTGCAACCGCACCATGATGTCACACTTGTTGCCGATATCCGCCCGGGTTCGGAGCGAAGCGTAAGCCGTCGCACTGCCCTTTGTGAGCCTGACCTCGAACCCCGCCTCTTCCAGGAGAGCTTTCGCCCTGCATGCGAGGTCCCAGTTGGACTCGAGCTCCCCACTCGCGCCCGTGTTGTCACCGACGTTGAGCCAGGTCGCGGGGTCGATCTCGCTCCCCGTATGCCCGGAATGACCTGGATCGAGACACACCGTCCGGTCGGCGGGCATCCTGAAGTACATCGGCCTTTCCGCGACAACGGGCAGGGTGCTCTTTATGAACGTGGAGACGTCCTGGTTGGCGCCGACGTCCGCGGAGATATCGATGGTGTAGCGGCTCTTCGCGGCGACCGTGTGGGTGACAGTGATGGGGTTGCCCGAGGCCAGCATGTAGGTGAAGGTGACGTCGGTTGCCTTGGCAGCCGGGTTCATCACCGCCATGTAAGTCGTGAAGTTATCCCTGGTCGTGCCTTCGGCGAAGTACCAGTCGGTGGCGAGCGCCGTGGCGCCGAGGGAGTCGCTGCCACCCGAAGCCAAGGCCGGTGAAGGACCAAACGCGCATAGTGCCATCGCAGCGAGCGCCGCCATGAGCACTACACCGAACGCTCTTCTCCACACAACCGTCACAACCTTTCTCGCCTTTCTCCCGGGTACTCCATTAGTTCTCCCGACGCGCCAGAACGACCTCCAGGGCTTTGACAGCGCACCGATGAACCACCTCACGCCGGGGACCCGGCATACGGGGAACATAACGCGGATTCTCTGGTTTTGGCGTCCCTGTACCGTCGTGGCAGGCTTACGGTAATTAAAAAACACCATTCAGTACAAATCTACTTGCCAAAGGCATTTCATGGGATAGAATATGTACCGGTCTGCAAGCGAGAGAAGGGGTGCCTGAAGATGAGCCGTAAATCAAAAGGCAGTGCTGTCCAGCCACGCCCAAAGAAGTCCATCAAGCTCGCGGCTAACCTTGCCCTGCTGCTCGGTGCCGCGTTGCTCGGGTCTTTGTGGGCGTTCAATCTCGAAGAGGAACGCAGGACCCGGATCCGCAAGTTGCTTTCCGAGGCTCGCGAGATGCCATTCCGACTTTTCGTCTGAGGTAGGCGGGGAGCCGCGCCATCCCGGGCGCGGACATTGACAGGAGGTCTCTAATGACAAGTTACGACTATGATGTCGTCATTATCGGATCCGGCGTCGGGGGCCTGACCTGCGGATCGCTCCTTTCGAAGGAGGGATTGAAGGTCCTGGTGCTGGAGCAGAGCCATCGCATCGGGGGCTGCTGTTCCAACTATAACCACGAGGGCTTTCAACCTGACGTCGGCGCCATCTTCGTGATCGCCCACGAGCTCTACTACAAGCTCTTCGAGTTGCTCGACCTGCGGCTCGAGGATTATCTCGAGTACCGCATACTCGATCCCGTTTACGACACTATCCTTCACGACGGCACCCGCGTGACGCTGCCCCAGGGAGTGGACGCGATGGCCGAGGTCGTCAACCAGATCTCGCCACAGGACGTCAAGGGCTACTACAAGTACAGCGAAGACATGGAAAAGATCTTCAAGCTGTATCTCGCCGCGATCTCAAACCCGCTGCCCGGTCTCCGCGACGTCAGCAAGATAACGCAGCTCGCCAAGATGGGCCTCCACAAAGAGGTGCTTCCCGCGCTGGCGCCCACCGCGTTCCTTGCCACGCGTACGCTCGACAAAGCGGTGAACCATTACTTCAAAGACGACCGCATCCGCCTCATGTTCGGCTGGGAAAACCTCTACGCGGCTCTTCCGGCCCACAGGTGCACGGCGCTGTATTCGAACATCACATACATGGGAAGGATAGGAAACTACTATCCCAAGGGCGGCATGATCGCCATCCCCCAGGCGCTCGGAAAGATAACCGAGAACTTCGGCGGAGAGATCAGGTTCAACGCCGCGGTCGAAAAGATCATCATGAAGAACGGAAGGGCCCAGGGTGTAAAGCTCGAGGACGGCAGCGAGATATCGGCGAAAGCGGTTATCTCAAACGTCCACTCGCGCACGACGTACGAGGATTTCGTCGGCGTCGAAAACCTCCCCTACGCGGTCAAGCGCGCGGTGCGCAACCAGCCCTGCTCCATCCCCGCGCCGACGTTCTACCTCGGCCTGAGCGAGAAGCTCGACTCGGTGCGCTCGCACATGACGGTCATCCTGACGGAGAGGCGCCAGTTCGACGATGTGTGGGTCGAGTTCTACGACAAGGGCCTCATGTACAGGCCGGATGACGGCGCTTTCCTGATAAGCTGCGTCTCGCATTCCGACCCCGACCTCGCCCCCCCGGGCAAGCAGGTGCTTTCCTCGATCTATATCGCACCTTACAAGCTGAAGTACCACCAGTGGGACGACATCGCCGAGGAATGGGCATGGGATTGTGTCGACTCCCTCGAGAAGAGGGCGTTCCCGGGCCTGCGCTCCAAGGTCGAGTGGATAGACTCGGTAACGCCGGTCGAGCTGGAGAGACGGCTCCGCCTGCCGGAGGGCGCTTTCTTCGGGCTCGAGATGAGCGGCGGCAACATGGGGCCGTTCCGCCCGAGCTACCGTTCCAAGTCCGTCAAGGGCCTGTACCTTGCAGGCCAGTGCACGAACCCCGGCGGCGGCGTGCCGCTGGTGATGACGTCGGGCATCGCGACTTCGAGTATCCTGCTCAACGACTGGAACAAGCTCTAGGCCTGGGCTCCAACAATCATCTACACCCCCACCATGGCTCTCCCCCCTTGAGGAAGGGCCAGGGTGGGGGTGGATTTTTCGAGGTGGATCGGATGGGGCTTACATCTTCAGGGTCATCTGGTACGTTCCGGGACAGCCGAAGACTGCTTCGAAGTCGGGGTGACGCTTCTCTCCGGTGATGACGAATCCGAAATACTCGTAAGCCTTTATCGCGGGCTCATTCCCAATGAACACGGAGAGCCTCGCGTTGCGGAATCCCGATTCCCTCCCGGCGTCGACCGCGGATTCGAGCAGGGCTTTTACAAAACCTCGCCTGCGGTACTCCTCGTAACAGCCGACGTCTTCGATCACCCATGAATCAAGCGGTATGTCTATCTCGGCGGAAGTGAACGACTGCATCTCCTTTCGCATACGGTCTACGTGGTCCTCCGTCCAGCCGACCTCGCGAAAAGCCATGTACAGCGGCCTGGCGTTCCCTTCTTTCCTGGGAAATGCACAGAGCGTGGCCACCGCCTGACCTTCCAGATCAACAACAGTGTGGCGGGAGAAGTGGAACCACGACCTCGTATCGGTAGTCAGGACGCTTGCCATCTCGTCCAATCGCTCCGGCGTGGGTCCGACGGGCTGTCCCGGAAAGAGCAAGTCGTAGGCGGACATCCGCACGTGACCCTGCCCGGCGAGGTAAGAGAGGTACGAGATCCGTCGCGAGTCTCCGGGCACCGCCGATCTTAGCTTCGTCTTCCCCATCTCCCCTCCAAGCAACGGCCGGATCAACGTTCAGGCAGCAACCTCGACAGGGCTCTTTCAAGCGCGTTGCCCGCGAGCTCCTCGAACTCAGGAAGAGCGAAGCCAACGACAATTGCCGCCACCTTGACCTCAAAAAGTCCGACACGAGATGGCTCCCAGGACTCCGATGCATTTGACGTCACCGGGCCCCCGGTGCCCGAGAGTCGAATGTACCCGGTGTCCGATTCCACGAGTACTTTCACATGTCCGACCAGCAATCCCTTCCCGCGCGCCCAATCCTGGATCTCCACTATCCATCCCCTCAGAGCGGCGGTCATGGACGAAGCGGTCGCGGGTGGAACGAGCTCCAGCGCCAGCGAAGCGCTGAACACCGAGGACTCCACTTCTTCAGGGTGTTCGCGGTGCCCGGTCACGGTCCGATCACCTTTTCCCATACCTCTTGGCCGACCCCTTCCCCCGCCGACAGGCGAACAACCTTTGCCCGCTCGTTTAACGCGGCGACCCCGCGGGCGACTTCCTCCAGGGTATCCTCGTCTACCAGGTCCGTCTTGTTGACCGCGACGACGTCCGCCCCGGTTACCTGCTTTGTGACCAACGGCTCGACCACGACGATGAGTTCGTTCCAGCGCTCGGCGTCGATGACCGCGAGTGTCGTCACCCGCTCCACCCCCTTCCCGTACTTGTCTATAGTCGAGACTATCGGCTGAGGAGTTCCAAGCCCGGTCGCTTCGACCAGCACCCAGTGCGGATCTATCTCGGCGTGGATGTCGTTGATACATGAAGTGAGGTCGGCGGTGAGCTGGCAACATATGCACCCGCCGAAAAGCTCTCGCACCGACAGGCCTTCCCGCCGCAGCACCGCGTCGTCGACCGAAACGTCTCCGACCTCGTTCTCGATGATCACAACGGGCGTGCTGCCGTCTCCCGCTTCGCACCGCTCTACCAGAAACCGCGCCAGTGGCAGCATGAGGCTGGTCTTGCCTGAGCCCAGGAAACCGACGAAGAGGATCACCCGCACCCGGAACAGCTCCCCGTATCGACTTGCCGCATCCCGCCTGAAAAGACCTCTGAAAGTGCGTTCATCAGGATTGCCACCTTATCAGTAAGTCTCGAGGTCGAGGTTGTCCAGAAAACGGCGTTGGAAACCGGAACGGGTCGCGAGCTCGAGGTGGTCTGTGCCGTACGCTATCGCGTGCACCCTCTCGAGAGCCTCGGCACCGCCGGTCAGGACCATGTAAGCGCCTTTCAACGCGGCGTCGCCGACAGCCTCGAACCTTTCCGAGGCAATGTCCGGCAGCAGGCCGATAAACCTGGCGTTGGCTATGTCGAGGTAGTTCCCGAATGCTCCCGCGACGTAGATGTGCTCAAGTTGCTCGATGCTGCTGCCCGTCTCTTCGAGCAGAAAACCGATCCCGGTGGCGATCGACGCTTTGACCAATTGGATCTCGCGCACATCGTTGCGGGTCACCGTGATGTCATGGCCCGTGCCGCTCTCCCCGGCGGGGACAATGACACACTGTGCCCTGTCGGGCATGCGCCCGCACTCCTCGACGATTCCCTGCCTGCGCATCGTCGCGACAGCATCCACGATTCCCGACCCGCAAATCCCGAGGGGAGGCGCCGCGCCTACCGTGCGATACTCGAAGTTGCCATGCCGGTCGGTCCAAACGCTTGAGATCGCGCCCGCGGTCGCCCGCATCCCGTGCTCCAGGTGAGCTCCTTCGAACGCCGGTCCGGCGGCCGCCGAGCACGTGACGCGCTTTCTATCCGCGCCCAGCACCATCTCTGTGTTGGTGCCCATATCGATCATCAGAGTACAGGCCCCGATCGCCCGCCGCTCGATGGAGAGCAGGCATCCGACGGTATCGGCGCCCACATAAGAATGGATGTTGGGAAGGACCTGCAGCACGGCACCCGGCTCGAGTTCCAGGCCGACCGAACGCGCGGGTCCGGGCTCGATCTCCTTGAACTCCGCTTCGTACGGGTACATGCCGAGGTGTTCGGGAGTAATCCCGACGAGGAAATGCTGCATTGCCGTGTTACCGGCGCAGACTACGCGCTCGATGCGGCGCGCGTCCTGTCCCGATTCGTCGCACAGCGCTTTGACGAGCCGGTTGATGCAGCAGACGACCGTCTCCTGCAGCACGTCGGTTCCACGCCGGCCACCTGCCGTCTCGCACGAGTACGCTATCCGGGAGACAACGTCAGCACCGAAGGCACGCTGGGGATTCGTCTCGCTCCGGACGGCGACGGGAGCGCGCGTATCCAGGTCCGCCAGCAGAGCGACGACGGTGGTCGTACCCACGTCGACGGCGAGCCCAAGACGGTCAGCGGGTCCAGCCCCTCCGGCTACTACTCCGATCGAGCCGGCGATGAGCCCGTCGAGGATCGAAGAGTCGCCCGGCCGGCCGATGACCCGGATCTCGCAGTCACCCGCGGGAACGCCCCTGCACGCAAGGTACATGTCGCCACGCTCCGGTTCGGCGGGAGCGCCATCGCGGTCCAGCAGAGCACCCGACAGTAGCTCGACGAGGCATTTACCGCAAGAACCTTTGCCGCCGCATTCGCTGTCGATGATCACACCGTTAGCCGTCAGCAGATCGAGCAGATCGCTGTGTCGACCTGCCTCAAAACGCATGTCCATCCCTGACGGAAAAACTCTGATCACGGGCATTGTCCTGCGCTCTCCTTCCGATATCGTTCCGGCTGGCCCGGCACACCCCGGTAAAGTATATAAGCGAACGGGCGAACCGTCATTATCACAATATCAACGAGCGCCGCCGTTGCGCCGATACTATGAGGTGATGAGAGAAAAGAAGCATCGCGGCGGACGCCCGCCGCTGTTTGTAAAAGTTAAAGGAAAACGCGGGCTTTCGCGGCCCGGGCTCGTCGCAGCTCTCGTGGGCTGTCTCTTTCTGGTGATGGCTCCGGTTTGGGCGTGGGGTATCGCACCGCTCTTCATCAAGCTCCCCGACAAACTCAATAACGTGTACGTTTACGAAGGCAAGCTTACCGTCTTTGCGGACCGGGTGACGTCACGGTTCTATCCGCGGGGCCAGCAGGTCACAACACCTCTCAAGATCACTAGCCACGATGTCGGCGTTCCGTCCAGGAGTGATTCACAAGTCCTCGTCGTTGATGAGCGCGTTACCGTGCGCGACGCTGTCACAGGACAGGTCCAGGAGGGGCTGCGACCTCCGACTACTTACGCGTTGAATCGCCGGACTTGCGAGAACGTGCCGGGTTACCTGCCGGGTGTGAACAGGACCGGCTTCACCATCAAGCTGCCCATGGGAGCGGAGAAGAAGCTGTACCCGATGTGGGACGACGACCTGAAGAAGCTGATCGCCTGCACCTACGTAAAAGAAGGGCGGGTCGACGGCAACGTCTCGAAGAACGTCAGAGTCTACGTCTACAAGCTCGGCGGGAGCATCGAAAAGATGGCGAAACCGCCCACCGGACTGCCGGCATCCGTAACCGGTAAAGAAGCAAAGTCCATGACCGGGAACCCCAACCTCCCGGTTTCAGACGGCGCCAGGATCGAGCTGGAGTATTACATGAAGACGGACGCCACCTTATCGGTCGAGCCGCGTACCGGGACGGTCGTCTACGTGCCGAAGTACAGCTACGTGTACTACGTCAAGAACGCGCCCGGCCAGACGCCACCGTTTCAAAAGCTCGCCGAGGTCGAGTACGCTAGAAACACCTCATCGACGAAAAGTGATGTCGACGCGAGCGCCGAATACTTTCCCCTTCTCGACCTCGACCAGAAGTGGACACCCCTTTCGTTCCTGGTGCTGGGCGCACTGCTGGTCGCGGGCGGTGTGGTTCGAAACCGCAAGGCCACGCGCCGCGCTTCACTGCCAGTTTGACCGGGAGGGCGGCAAGTCATAGAATTTCGTAGACAATTGAATAACAAGCCGCACAGGTGGCATTCGGCCTCAATAGGGAAGCCGGTGAGAATCCGGCACGGACGCGCCACTGTGAAGGGGAGCGACCCGCATTAACCACTGGTGAAAACCGGGAAGGGCGGGAAGCGATGAACCAAGTCAGGAGACCTGCCTGAGCGGATTCCCATGACGTCCTCGCGAACGGGAGAGCATTGGGCCACTTGTGACTAAACGACCGCCCTTCGGAGACGAGGGGCGGTTTTTTCACGCCCGGCCGGAAAGGAGGAAGCCGCGCGGGAAGCGCGGCAGCGGATCGTCGACATATTCGTGCCAGGCAAGGAGGTTCTTAGTTTGAAGCAGTTTTCAGGTAACTATACGGGAGTATTTCTGATCGCCGTTCTGGTCTTCGGGCTCGCGGTGGGCCTTGTCGGTTGTGGAGGCACTTCCGGGTCGAACTCGGGAAAGATAACGCTCACAGACGACAACGGAAGAACCTTGGTGATGGAGAAGCCGGCGGATCGGGTCGTCTCACTCGCCCCCTCCAACACGGAGATCATCTATGCGATCGGTGGGCAGAAGAAACTGGTTGGCGTCACGACGTACTGTGACTATCCCCCCGCGGCAAAGAAGATGGTAAAGATCGGGGACTTCTCGACACCGAACGTCGAGAAGATAGCCTCGCGTAACCCCCAGGTGGTCATTGCTACTGGAGGAGTTCAGGCCGGAGCAGTAACCAACCTGGAGAAACTCGGCATCAAGGTTTTTGTAGTCGACCCCAAGACCTTCAACGGCCTGTTCGCGGACATGGAGAGGGTAGGCGAGATAATGGGCCTGAAGGACCAGGCCGGGGCTAAGGTGGACGCCTTGAGGAAGCGCGTCACCACCGTCGAAAGCAAGTCCAAGAACCTCTCCAGGCCAACAGCCTTCTTCGAGATATACGCACAGCCTTTGATGACGGCCGGAAAGGGAACGCTCATCGACTCCATGATATCAATGGCGGGTGGAACCAACCTTGGCGCGGCGGCAGGCCCCGATTTTCCGCAGTACAGCCAGGAGACGCTCCTGCAAGATAATCCCGACGTGTATATCGCCGTCAAAGGGACCCAGACAAACCCGGGTGACATCATGAAGCGTCCGGGTTACGAGACGATCAAAGCGGTCAAGGATGGCAAGGTCTACGTGGTCGAGGACAACCTCTTTGTCCGGAGCGGCCCGAGGCTTGTCGATGGCCTCGAGCAACTCGCGGCGATGTTCCACCCCGAGGTGTTCAAGACCCAGCGGTAGCGCGGGGTCAGGTCTGTTTTTTCAAGCGGGATATTGATCAAACAGAATGTGGATTGAAAAACAGACCTGACCCCTTCACGGACATTATAAGGAAGAAGAAAAATGAAGATCGATGAGCTGATTGAGAGCATAGAGCCGCTGGACGTGGCGGCGATGGAGGCCGCATGGGAGCGGCAGGCAAGCCTGACAAAGCCTGCTGGGAGCCTGGGGCAGCTCGAGGATATATCCGTGAGGATGTGCGGGATAACCGGTCGCGATGCGGTGCCGGCCGAAGCCGCCATCATCCTGTGCGCGGCCGACCACGGGGTGACGGGAGAGGCGGTCAGCGCCTATCCGTCAGAGGTGACAGGCCAGATGCTGCTCAACTTCGCGGCGGAAGGAGCAGCAATCAACGTTCTGGCCCGGCACGTTGGGGGCCGCGTCGTGGTTGTGGACGTCGGCACGCGTGCGGACGTCGACCATTCGATGATCCTGAACAGAAAGGTACGTGCGGGCACGAACAACTTCGCACGCGGCCCGGCAATGGACAGGAAGGAAGCAGAGGTAGCTGTGCTCGTCGGAGCGGAGGTTGCGGTCTCCGAGATAGACGCGGGCGCGAATATCGTGGCCACCGGCGACATGGGAATCGGAAATACGACCGCCTCGAGCGCCATGATAGCGGCATTCACCGGGCTTCCCGTCCTGTCCCTCGTCGGAAGGGGAACGGGACTCGACGACGCCGCGCTCGAGAACAAGGCCGAGGTGATCCGCCGGGCGCTCGACCTCAACAAGCCGAGACCTGACGACCCCATCGACGTCCTGTCAAAAGTGGGCGGGCTCGAGATAGGAGCCCTCGCGGGGGTGATGCTCGGCTGCGCCGCGAAGCGGGTGCCGGTGGTCGTCGACGGATTCATCTCCGGGGCGGCCGCTCTGCTGGCGGGCCGGCTGTGCCCGCTCGCTGTCGAATATATGTTCGCGTCGCACCTGTCCCAGGAGCCCGGCCACCGTGTCGCCCTCCAGGAGCTCGGTCTCGACCCGTTCCTGAACCTCGGGATGAGGCTGGGAGAGGGCACCGGGGCCGCTCTCGCGATACCCGTGATCCAGGCGGCGATGAAGCTGCTCGGCCAGATGGCGACGTTCGAGCAAGCGGGAGTCTCGAGGGAAAGTGAAGAGTCAGAAGTCAAATAGAAACACCATCATGATCGGGGCGGCGGTGATAGCGCTCTTCATCTTCGCCGCCCTGCTCTCGCTCGCCCTGGGTCCGGCGAATATATCGGTGGGAAAGGTCTTCAAGTACCTGTTCCAGGGGAGGATATCCGGAGATGCGAGCAGCACCATCTTCTGGCAGATCAGGATGCCCCGGGTACTGCTCGCCCTGCTGGTCGGGGCGGCGCTCGCCCTCGCGGGTACGATCCTGCAAGGCTTGTTCCTCAACCCGTTGACCGACCCGTACGTCACGGGGGTCTCCTCGGGAGCGGCGTTCGGGGCAACCCTGACCTTCTTCTTCAACATGCCGGCGATACCGTGGCTGTCGCTCCTTGCCATCGCCGGCGGTTTCACGACGCTCATGTTCGTCTACTCGATCGCCCGCACCAGGGGCGTTCTCAACGTCTACCGATTGCTCCTGGGCGGAGTCACGATGTCGTACCTTTTCTTCGCGCTCGTATCGGTCCTCATGATAAAGTCGGGCCGCGACCTGCACGCCGTTGTCTTCTGGCTCCTCGGAAGCTTCTCCGGCAGGGGCTGGACCGAGGTAAAGATCGCGCTCATGATAATCCCGTTCCTTATCGTGCCTTTCTTCTTCGCCGACGAGCTGAACATCCTCCTGCAGGGTGAAGAGCGCGCCCTCGAGCTCGGTGTCGAGGTCGAGAGGGTAAAGAGAGTCCTGTTCTTCGTGTCGGCGACGGTCACCGCGCTGGCCGTCTCGGTATCCGGGATAATCGGTTTCGTGGGGCTCGTGGTGCCTCACATCTGCAGGTTGATAGTCGGACCGGATCACAGGAAGGTGCTCTTCCTGTCGATCTTCGTGGGCGCGTCGCTCATGACGCTTTCGGACCTCCTGGCCCGCGTCGCATTCGCGCCATCGGAGATACCAGTGGGCGTCGTGACCATCTTTTTCGGAGCGCCTGTGTTCCTGTACCTCCTGAGAAGGAAGACTGCGTAATATGAGTAGCGGCAATGCCCCCGATAGCCCCGCCGCGGTCATAGAGGTAAGGAACGGGAGCTTCTCGTACGGCGAGACGCCCGCGTTGCGCGACGTGTCTTTCCAGGTCGCAAGGGGTGATTTCGTCGGGATCGTCGGGCCGAACGGAAGCGGCAAGAGCACGCTTCTAAAGATCATCGACGGGATCCTTACGCCGCAGGAGGGCGAGTCGCTGCTGCTTGGGAAACCGGTGCGGAGTTACGGCCGGAAACGCCTCGCGCGGGAAGTCGCCCTCGTCCCCCAGAGCTTCACCCTCGATTTTGATTTCGCCGTGCACGAGGTCGTCGACATGGGGCGCTACGCCCGCAAAGGATCAGAGGGCCACGGGTTGAGCACCGACGAGCTCCTCGAGAAGCTCGAGATCGACGCCCTCAAGGACAGGCGCTTCCCCGAGCTCTCGGGTGGCGAGAAGCAGATGGTCGTCCTCGCGCAGGCGCTGGCGCAGGAGCCGTCACTCCTCCTGCTCGACGAGCCGGCGGCGCACCTGGACGTCTCGTACCAGTTAAGGCTCTTCGACTGGCTTAAGAAGCTCAACAACGAAGGGCTGACAATAGTATGCGTACTCCACGACCTCAACCTTGCCCTCCTCTACTTCGAGAGTATGCTGGTCTTTTCTGAAGGCAAGCTCTTCGACTCGGGACCGACCGGGGAGGTTCTGACACCCGAGACGATCGAGGCCGTCTACGGGGTGCGCGCATATCTGCATCGCCATGCCGGTCGCACCTTTTTGACGTTCTCACCCAGGTCTCGCCCGACCAGGAAAGAGAAGGTCCACCTGCTCTGTGGAGGCGGGACCGGCGCGCACCTGATGAGAGAGCTGGTGGACCTCGGGTATTCCGTCTCGGTCGGAGTGGTCAACGCTATGGATACCGACGAAGTGACGGCGCGCGAACTGGGGCTCCCGATTGCGGCCGAAGCCCCCTTCACGCCTATTACCGATGAGGCATATCGTGAGAACATGTCCCTGGTCGAGAAGGCGGACCTGGTATTGCTCACGGATGTGCCATTGGGTGCCGGAAACATCAGGAACCTCGACTCGCTGAGGGAGGCGGCCGTGATGGGCAAAGACGTATGGGTGCTCGAGGGGGTAGCGGAAAGGGACTTCACGGGACTCGCAACCGGGCTACTCGAGGGCCTGGTGGATGTGAGGTACCTGCGCGATACACAGGCAGTGCTGGTCGATCTGGGAGAGCGGGTCTGATGGGAAAGCTGATATTGATAACGGGCGGGATCAGGAGCGGCAAGAGCACGCGTGCCCTCGAACTCGCGATGGCGCACGACACTCCGGTGCTCTTCATAGCCACGGCGCACGCTTCCGATGAAGAAATGGTCGAGCGCATAGCGAAGCACCGCGCGGAACGCCCCGCCGGCTGGCGGACGGCCGAGGCCACGGACGGAACGCTCGAGCAATACGTCGCCGGGGAGGAAGAGGTTGCACTCCTGGACTGCCTCACGCTCTACGTCGGACGCAGGCTCACCGAGGGGATAGGTGGAGAACAGATCGCCTTGGAAGTCTCGGCCGGCATCGAGCTGCTGCGCCGCGAACACGAGTTGTGCCTCGCGGTCAGCAACGAAGTGGGGCTGGGCATCATCCCCGACAACCACCTGGCCCGCGAGTTCAGTGAAGTGCTCGGCAGGGTCAACCAGATAGTGGCCTCCACCGCGGACGAGGTGCTGATGATGGTCTCTGGCATACCGATGAAGGTGAAGTAGATGGCTGTGGCACTGATGGTCCAGGGAACCGCCTCCCACGTAGGCAAGAGCATCGTGGCGGCGGGCCTTTGTCGCGTATTCTCGGATATGGGTTATCGTGTCGCTCCGTTCAAATCGCAGAACATGAGCCTCAACTCGTTTGTCACGAGGGATGGTGGTGAGATCGCCCGTGCGCAGGAGTTGCAGGCCCGGGCGGCTCGCGTCGAGCCGACGGTCCTGATGAACCCGGTGCTGGTGAAGCCCAAGGACAACATGCGGGCCGAGGTCATCATGCTCGGCAAGTCCGAGGGTGACTACAGCGCTATGCGTTACGTCAAGGACGCGCGCTCGCGTGCGCTGGAGTTGATAAAGCAATCGTACGTCGACCTCGAGCGCGATTACGATGTCGTAGTCATCGAAGGCGCGGGCAGCCCGGCCGAGATAAACCTGCGGAAGTACGACATCTGCAATATGAAGGTCGCTCGCATGTCCGGGTCGGCGGTGCTGCTGGTGGCCGACATCGACACGGGCGGGGCGCTCGCCTCGGTCGTAGGGACGCTCGAGCTCCTCAGGCCGTCGGAACGGGAGATGGTGCGGGGCGTCGTCATCAACAAGTTCCGCGGGGACCTCGACCTCTTGAAGCCCGGGCTTACGATCCTTGAGAAGAAGGGCGGTAAGAAAGTGCTCGGGGTGTTGCCTTTCATGGACTGCTCCTGCCTCGACGAGGAGGACACGCTCCGCGACTACGGCTCGCCCGGCGCCAGGATCGCCGTGGTCAAGCTACCCCATACTTCAAACTTCACCGACTTTACACCCATGGCACGCGCGGTCCCCGTGCGGTGGGTCAGAAGTGCTTCCGAGCTCGAGGGGGCGGAGGCGGTGATAATCCCCGGTTCGCGGAACACCTACAGCGACCTCGAGTGGATGAGGGAGACCGGCATCGCCGAAGCCGTGACCAACCTGGCAGCCGGTGGCGTTGTCGTCATCGGTATCTGCGGCGGCTACCAGATGCTGGGGAACGAGCTCATCGACCCCGAAGGCCTCGAGTCTCACACCGGGGAGTACGAGGGGCTCGGACTGCTTCCGGTCCAGACCATCTACAGGAGTCCAAAGACCACGAGGCAGGTGAAGGCCAACGTAATACGCGATATCCCGGTCCTTCCCGGACTGCTCGGAAAAGAGCTCACGGGCTATGAGATACACACCGGCAGGGTCGAGATCCTCCACGATGGCAATGCCGGCACCGGCCAGGCTCCGATGTCTTTCAACCACACTGACGGAAAGTCCGAGGACGGTGCCACCAACGCGGCGGGAAATATCTTTGGAACGCACCTGCACGGTCTGTTCGACAACCCCGCCGCCGTAGACGCGTTCCGCGCCCGGCTCGGTATGGAGCCAGTCGCGGAGAGCTACCTCGAGCTCGCGGAGAGGAACATCGAGGACCTCGGTATTTCGATCAGGGAAAACCTGGATATGGAGTATATCTGCGATGTTCTTGGCATCGAAAACAGGATATAGAGAGCGACTGGTGATGGCGGCGATAGCGGTTGCCCTGGACGTGGCGTTCGGCGACCCTCCCGACGAGCTGCATCCCGTTAAGTGGCTCGGCCGTCTCATAGCTCGTCTGGAGCGAACTCTCTACCCGGCTGACTCCGGCTACACAGGAGGGGTTGTTTTTGCTTCGGTGACCGTTTCAGCCACCGCGACGGTGAGCGCCCTGTTCCTCCGTGCCGCGGGCGGGGTTTCGACCACGGGACGCGTTCTCGCGGGTTCGATCCTGATCTACAACACGATATCGCTCAGACAATTGACCGGGCGCGCCCTGGAGATACAGCTTCAACTGGAGGAAAACCGGATTCCCGACGCCCGCAACGGAGCGAAGGCGATCGTCGGCCGGGACACCGACGGTCTCGATTGCGGTGAGCTTGTCAGGGCAACTGTGGAATCGGTCGCCGAGAACCTGAGCGACGGGGTCATCGCGCCCCTGCTCTACGCGCTTGCCGGGGGGCCGGTGTGTGCCGCCGCGTACAGGACCGCAAACACCCTGGACTCAATGGTCGGGTACCGTGACGCGCGCTACATGCGTTTCGGCTGGGCATCCGCGAGACTGGATGACGTTCTCAATCTGGCGCCGGCGCGGATCACGGCCTTGGCCCTTGCCGCGGCATCGTGGCTGAGAGGCGGCGACCCCGCGCGGGTCGCCCGCGTCGCCTGCAGGGACGCTCGAAGGCATGACAGCCCCAACGCCGGGTGGCCCGAGGCGGCGATGGCGGGAGCCCTTGGGGTGCGCCTCGGGGGAACGAACCGCTACCGCGGTGTGCCGGTTGCCTGCGAGTACATGGGAGACGCCCTTGAGCCCCTTGAACCCGAGCGCATAACGGAGGCGGTAGCTCTCGCGCGACAGGCCTGCCTGCTCTTTATCTGTGCGTTCACGCTCTTGAGTCTCTTGAGTCTCTTGACGGTCGGGAGGCGCCCGTGAACAGGAACCACGGTGGCAAGCGCCTGGCTCACCCGGACGGCATTGTAGACTTCAGCTCTAACGTGTGCCACCTCGGGCCTCCCCGCGCGGCGCTCGAAGCGGTCCGCGCGGCCACAGCCGAAACCGTGGCCTCATACCCGGACCCTGATTACCCCGTTCTGCGGGCGGCGCTTTCCAGCTATACCGGCAGACCGGTCGAAGAGATCTTTCCCGCAAACGGTTCCGCCGAGTTGTTCTACCTGGCCTGCAACCTGCTCCGTCCTCGCCGGACTCTAATCATCTCCCCATCGTTCTGCGAGTACGTGCTCGCGGCCACGAGTTCGAGATCGGCGGTGGAAGAGCATCTCCTGCTCGAGGACGACGGCTTCGCGCTGGAGCCCCGCAGACTCGCCGCTCAGGCTCGCGAAGCCGACCTGGTCTTTCTCTGTAACCCGAACAGCCCTACCGGCGTCTCGCATCCCCTCGAAAGCGTACTCGCCATCGCGCGGGAACTGAAGATGGGAGCGGTCCTGCTCGTCGACGAGGCGTTCATCGAGTTCTGCGACGGCCCGCTGGAGCGTACAGCATCGCGACGGCCCGTCGATCACATATGGGTCTCGCGGTCGCTCACGAAGTATTTTGGTCTCGCGGGGCTCCGCGCCGGCTACCTGCTCGCTCCCAGGGCCGCGGTGAGAGATCTGGAAGATTCGGCGCCACCATGGAGGATAAACTCCCTGGCGGAAGCTGCGGTGGTGGCCGCGCTCGGCGACAGTAAATACGTGACCCGTACGACTGCTCTCGTCGCCGAAGCACGCGTGACTTTTATCGACATGCTCGAACGGTTGGGGTTTCTCAAGGTCTACCCCTCCGAGGTTAACTTCCTGCTGGTGCGGATCGAACGGCCCGGGCTGACCTCGGGCGAGCTGGCGAGGAAGCTGCTCCAGCAAGGGTTCCTGGTGCGTGACGCATCCACCTTCTCGGGCCTGGACGAGCGCTACCTCCGCCTGGCCGTGCGCTCCACGGAAGATAACCTCGCACTCGTAAGGGCACTGGAGGAGTTGGAGAAGTGATGGACGCGATCAGGAAAGAGCTGGGCAGGATAGGCGGGGCGCTGAGCTTCCTGACCATCGTTCCGGTTCCGGGGAAGAAAGTCCTCGAAGGCTCATCGGCTTACTACCCGCTCGCCGGCTGGCTGATCGGTGGAGTGCTCTACGGGGTGTGGACCGCCTGCCACGGGCTGGCATATCCTGTGCGCGCTTTCATTGCTCTCGCGGTGTGGGAGCTCCTCTCGCGCGGTCTTCACGTGGACGCCCTGGCGGATACCGCGGACGCGTTCATGGCGGGAGGCGACCGCGCCCGCATCCTGAGGATCATGGACGATTCTCACACGGGAGCTTTCGGCATCATGGCCATCGGCTTGCTGCTGATCGGCAAGTTCGCGCTGCTGACCACTCTGAGGTATAACGCGGCGAGAGACGCCCTCGTCTGCGCCGCGGTCATGGGCAGGTACTCCCTGACGCTGCTCTGTTGCCTGTTCCGCCCTGCCAAAGACGTAGGCCTGGGAAGCATGATAATCTCGAGCTCGGGGGCAAGGGAGCTCATCATCGCAACTGCCATCGGGATTGTCCCGGTAGCCGTCCTCTTCAGGCTGCACGCCGCTTACGCTGTATCGGGGCTCGCCGTCTCGCTGCTGGTGGCCCTCTACGCGCGACGGAAGATCGGAGGCCTGACGGGAGACGTCCTTGGCGCGAGCCTCGAGCTAACCGAGCTAGCTTCGCTTTTCTCTTTCCTCTAAGCCGAGCCCACGTACCCGGCAACTTCGTCGCAATGTTCCCGGGCCTAGGCGCCGGCTTCGGCTTCGGAGCGCTCTGCCGACTCGGATTCGTCGGCGAACAGGTCCTTGTATCGCTCGCGCAGTTCGCGCTTGAGGATCTTCATCGTGGCTGTCCGCGGCATCTCCTCTTCGCTGATGATGACGACGCGGCGCGGGCTCTTGTATCGTGCGATATTCTCGCGGCACCACGCGTGGAGCTCCTCTTCGGATACGCCAGCCCCCGCCTCGAGTATGCAGATCGCAACAGGCGCTTCCTTCTTGGTGGGATGGGGTATACCGACGACCGCAACGTCTATGACCGCCGGGTGCTCGAGCACCTCCTGCTCCACCTCTACCGAGAACACGGAGTAGCCGCCGCTCTTTACGACGTCCTTCTTGCGGTCAGCGAAGTATACTCGCCCGATCTTGTCTTTCCTGGCCATGTCACCGGTGCGGAACCAGCCATTTGCCATGAGCTCGGCGGTCTCCCTGGGCTTGTTCCAGTAGCCCTTCATCACGCACGGGCCTTTCATGGCGAGCTCGCCGACCTCACCGGTCTTTACCTTCCTGCCCTGCTCGTCGAGGATTCGCGCCCTTATCGGTGGCATCGGGAAGCCCACGCACTTAGGCGGGAACTTGATGCCGGGAAGCGGCATCTTCAGACAGGCGAGGGAGGAGAGCTCGACCATGCCGTAAGCATCCAGGAAGATTGAGTCGAGATTGAGCGGCCCTATCTTGAGCCTGCCCCTCTTGCGGAACTCCATCGCCACCTCGTCGGGCATGGCGTCCGCGGAAGACCCCCAGATGCGCACGTGTGAGAGGTCGTAGTTGTCCAGCCCCGCGTCGAGCATCATCTGGTACATGGCGGGAACGCCGACGAATATCGTCGCCCCGCTCTTTACGATTGCGGAGAGGATTCGGTCGGGGTCGAACGAGCGCACGAACATGCCGGTCAGGCCCCCGGAGATGGATATCAGCGTAAGCCCGAAACCGAACAGGTGCGCGAGAGGAAGAGCCATCACCCCGATGTCCTTTGGGGTGGTGGGGATAATGGCGGCTGTCAGCCTCTGAGCGGTGAGGAGGCTGCGGGACGTCATCATGGCGCCCTTCGGGAAGCCCGTAGTGCCCGACGTATAGAAAATGCCCACCAGCTCGTCCGGGTCTTTCTTCTGCTGTGGGAAAGAGGGGGGGGCGCTCTCTATCAGGGGCGTGAGCTCCGTGAACTCGCCCTCGAGCCCTTCGGATTTGCCCAGGACCACCCACTTCTCAATGGTCGGGAAAGCTGATTGTTCTTTCATCTGGTACTCGAACACCAGCTTGTCGGTGATCGCTATTCGAGCCCCGGAATCGCCCGCTATGTACCCTATCTCTCTCTGCGTCAACATGAAGTTGATTGGCACCGCGACG
>DATCGY010000038.1:0-2904 GCA_036508635.1 Candidatus Anoxymicrobiaceae bacterium | reverse complement strand
GGGTGATGCCAAAGCTCTGGCGAAGGGTACGTTCATAAAGGTCCCGTTTGCGATAGTACTCGAAGTGCGTGGCAAGGAAACCTTCCTCCGTCTCCTCGCGGACCGCCGCCGCAACTCCCCTGGCAAGCAGTTCGACAAGAGCCTCGTGCTCGCTGTCCATGCGGACATCTCTGCGGAACCTCTCTAACCGCCCCCCAAACTCGCGGGCAAGGTCCCAGGCGTTCGCTTTCCCACCGCCTGCCAGAGAGCAGCTGGTTCCAGGCCGGCTTGCCCAGGTGTGCGCCGCTTGAGCTGGATTGCTGAGGCTTCTGCCCCCTAGAGGGCCACGGTTGTTGCTGAGCATCGTGTACAGCAGTTGAACGCAGAAGAATCCTATAGCACTTCCCATGGGTGTGAAGGCGGGGTCGAGGCACACGTGCATCCGTGGTTCCACGTCAGGTGGCACCGAAAGGACATTACACTTCTTCTCGACGACGACATATGGGGGAGCGAACCAGTTCCGCAAAGCGCGGCGCGTGACGGTGGCTGCGGCAACTGGAGACAGGCAGAACCCCGACGGCCCAAGGCCACCGGAGCCCAGCAACATGACGAGGCAGGCAAGTGTGCTCGAAAACTCGCCCATCGCCGCATCGTCGAGGGGGACAGGGTTGGAGATGTTCACGTGCCTGAATAGCCGAAACGGCTCCCTGCGTCCGTAGCGCGGACTTGATCCCGGATGAGTGGTCGCGAAGAATCCGCTGCCGTCCATATCAACCCGGGCGATGGCGCGCCCAAGGGTGCCCTTGAGCTTTGATGAAGAGGCGACCACCTGAGTGGGCTCCATTCGCTCGCCCGTCGCCAGGTCTGCGACCAGGTAATTGTCTCCAACAGCCTCAATAGATATGCAGTCGCCAGCAGCAGTAAAGATGGCGTGCGTCTGATCGAGCTCCGGAAAGCGTCTCACGAAGCCGCCGTCCTCGTAGCACTGGTCGTCAAGCGCATCCGCCATAAGCTCCCTCGCGTCCCAACCGTTAGGAATGGAAAAGAATCCGTTGTCGGGGAGGGACAGGAGATTGGCGGTCGACCCGAGAGGGTTTTGGCCCAGCGGCCGGCCTGGGCTGGCGGGAGCAGTTCTGTCTGGAGCAATCCAGATGAAAGCATGTTCCTCCTGCCCACCGACTGGGAAACCAACTGCGCCTGGGCTTGTCTGATGTTCCATCGCGTTCACCTGTCGCGTGCGTTCGCTAGTCAACTTCGGTTAGATCCGGAAGCTCGCCAGCGAATGGCCTCTTGAGCAGCGGCTTGAGAGGCGCGCCTTCACCCGCGGGAGCGGGCGGCGTGGGGGACGGAGCCTCCGGGCGCGCAGGCGCCTCCACAGGGGCATCCGGGACGGGCACGACCGCCGGATTCTTCGATGTCTGGTACGATGTCATTACCAACAACCTCCTTTCCTGAATCGCTTCAGCAGTATTAGCATCATCAAGTCTAACGAGGACGAGTGACACGAAAGGGATGCCACCTCCACCCCGCATCATGGCCGCCCGATCCAATTATTCGTAAGGACAGTCGGTGACGGTTGGTCTCATCGAGGCGAGCGCACTCAAATGCGCTCGATAATCGGCCTTATCGCGCGCTTCGAATAGTGCTGAGCCCACCCTCCAAGATCTTGCCCAAGCCTACCGCTACGCAGCGCGTCGGGACCTCCGCGACTCGCACGGGGAATCCGGGCTCATCTCTCAGCTTGTCCTCGAGGCCGCGAAGCAGAGAACCACCGCCAACGAGGACGATTTCCCGGTTACTGATATCGCTCGTAAGTTGCGGTCTGGGTAGGTTTTCCTTCACCATCTCCACGATGCGGTTGACCGGCTCCTCGATTGCCCTCCGCACGTAGTTGCCGCTAACCGTAACGGTTTTGGGAAGGTCATTACAGTGAGCATCGTCATGATCTATACCTTGAAGCCGATCGCGCTCTCTCCCGGAGCGGGCCTCTGGCTCTTCGCGGTCTTCTCGCTGATCGCAGCGGTCGCCGGAGGTGTGGGCGAGTCGCAGGCGCGCTACGCTGCCGAGGCTTACTAGGGCACTCGAGCCCATGATCGCACAACGATCCAAGCCTCGCCCTGAGGCGAGGCTTGGACGCGTCCATCTCAAACCCTATTTGCTGGCCTCTCGCTTCACCTTTCTTGCCGATTTCTTTACTTCTCTCCCAGTCTTGGTAACTGCCGCCTTCGCATCCTTGCCGGCCTTTTCCAGATCTTTCCCGGCGTCTTTTGCTTTCTCCGAAGTCTTCTTTCCGATATCCTTGATCTTGTCCGTGTCCATTGTCATCCTCACTTTCCAATCATTTTCGAATCCATATCTAACGCCGCCCTCGCCACCCGGATATCAGCGAGACCACCAGCAGGATTAAGAATACTACGAACAAGACCTCGGCAATCCAGGCTGCGCTTCCCGCTATCCCACCAAAACCCAGGATCGCCGCCACTATCGCAATAATCAGGAAGACCACTGCCCAGTAAAACAATTCTATCACCCTCTCGGCCTCTGTATGACGCGACATCCTTCATATACCGCTTCCAAACGCTGTGATATTAACACGATTCCGGCCTTCATGACACATTTGACCCCATATATTGAACAATGCCCAGGAGCTACATCCTATTCCCAGGACCACAAATCCCAGGAATAGGATGGTAACCAGCTTGCCCCATAGTAGTTTTACTTTATGCATACCGCTTTCTGTTTCTCAGGAGGCCTACGGCTCCGACCAGCGTTAAAACAACGCCTGCGAGGAGGATGTCGTACCAGGGTGAGGCAGTCGCCGGAAGCACTCCACCTGTTGTAGTCGATGCCAGCGATGATTCTGAATTCGCTGTAACTGTACCCGGGATTACTGTAGGTGTTGGTCCCGGTGTTGGTCCCGGTGTT
>DATCGY010000037.1:0-14033 GCA_036508635.1 Candidatus Anoxymicrobiaceae bacterium | reverse complement strand
ATGGTGAAGGCGGAATCGGCCTCACCTTAGAGCGGCGCAACCGCCACGCCCGCGTGCGCTAATGACTGCTACACCCCGGCAACCATCCCCGCAAGGCTTAGAGCGCTACCCGACGCTATCTCGGTGCCGATACCCCGTGCGCCGACGTCCGAGCCGACAAGCATGAGTCCCTCGACCGGCGTCCGGTGCCCCGGGCGTTCGCTGCCTACCTGCCCGGGCACCTGTGCGAGCCCTATGCACTCACCGGCTTTGTGCGCGGTCAGGCGCCTGGTGTCGGATGACGTCGAGCGCGACTGCCAGAGAATCGCGCTCTCGATTCCGGGAAACAGGTCGCAGACGCGCGAGTAGACCCTGTCCAGTATCGCGTTGCAGAGCTCTTCGGAAGCGCCGGATGGCGCCGCCGTGCCGGCGATCACGAGCTGCCCCCCCGCGGGAGCCAGGGTGGGGTCGTGGTTACTGGGTACGGGCATGAAGATGTAAGGATCATCGGGCACCGTGAAAGTGTCGAGGTGCGCGAACACTTTTTCGGGGGGCAGGTCCGGCAGGTAGAATACGACAGGGTACGGCACGACCTGTCGCTCGAGCCCCAGCTTCACCGTTATGTAAGCGTTGGAGTCGACCATGCTTTCGGCCCTGTCCACGTATGCACCGGGGAACTGCTCGACGCCCACCATATCGATCGTGTTTCGCACTCCGGCGTTTGATATGACCAGGTCGGCTTCGTACCACCCTTCGGTCGTCTCGACGCCCTTAACCGCGCCATCTTCGACGCGTATCCGCTTGACCGTCTCACCGTAATGCTGCGACCCCCCGTAGCGCTCAAACGCACGAAGGAAAGAGCCGGGTATGTTGCCCGAGCCACCCATCGGGTAGCCGAAGCTTGCTCCGTTGAACATCCTGTCGAACGACCATATGAACTCGCCCGCGGAAGCCTCCAGGTAAGAGATCGCGAAGTAGAGCTGGGAGATGCACGTGATGAAGAGGTGGATCATCTCATCGTCGGTGTAGCGTGAGACGTATTCACTGAGCAACGTCCCATCGTTTTGCTCGACGTTTTTACCACTCATGAGCGCGCGGAACAGGCGGTACGCGCCGGCGTAATTCTTGGGACGCACTCCCAGCTTGCGGGCGATTCCAGCCTGCCTGACGAGCGACCGCATGTCGAGAGGGAAATCGAACTCGGTCTTGCCCATTATCCTGCAAGGTGGGTCCTTGGCGACCCAGGTGAGGTCGCCACCGAGCGAGCGGTTGACCTCGCTGTGGGGACCGGATGCTCCCCGGCTGAACATGTGGACTCCGAAGTCGACTACGAAGCCATCTTTTTCGGTCGAGGCGCAGCGGCCCCCGTGGAATGAGTGGCTCTCGAGAAGGTCGACCTCGTACCCCTGCTTCGCCAGCAGGGCCGATATCGCGGAGCCGCCGACACCGGAACCGATAACAACAGCGTTGCCGCCCATTCCGCATACCCCCCGAACCAGTAGATTGGTCGCCTTATTGCCAGAATGGTTTGCGGGAGCAGTCGAAGCCCGGCTCGCCGCTCTTCTTGATGATGTAGACGGGCATCCCTATCCGACACTGTTCAAAAAGAGCTTCGACGTTGCTTATGTACATCCTTATGCAGCCGTGCGAAGCGGAGGATCCGATGGACCCGGTGTCGTTCGTGCCATGTATCAGCACGCCGCCGCCGTTGAGGGTCATCGCCCTTGTGCCGAGCGGGTTGTTGGGCCCGGGCGGAAGCGAGGCCGGCATGTTCTCGGCCCACGTCGAGCCGCGGTTGTACCAGGTGGGGTTCTTTTCCATTTTGACTATTGCCCACTGACCGATGCACGTGGGCCACTGCTTGGAGCCCGTGGCCACGGGGTATTTAGCGAGCAGGGTCTCCTTGTCGTAGAGCGACAGCGTGTGCGTGTCGAGGTTGACGAGGATGAACTTACCGACGTTTGTCTGCGGGACCTCGGGTGGGGTGCGCTTCACGAGTGGGACTTCAACCGAGCGCTTGCCCTCGTTCAGTGCCTGGTTGGCCGCGGCGAGCACCTGGTCGAGGTCGGCTTGCCGGCCATCTTTCGCGCTCACCATGTGGGCCGAGCCGCTCGATACGTCCAGGTATGCGTTTCGGGGCTTGCAGTTTATGAGGACCATCGCGTTCTGTGCGAAAGAACGGACCTTTGCCTCGTCGTACTTGACATAGACCGGTACGTCAAGCGCTCTCGGTCTCCTCAGGAACCTCCTGATCATCCTCTCTATGATGCTGGGGCTCCAGGCGGTCCGGTACCCCTCATCTACCATCTTCTCGATATCCAGCTCGAGCCCGAGTTCGGCAGAGGTATTTGAGATGGCCTCGCCGTCGGTCGTCAGAGAAAACGGTTTTGCGGCAAGACCGGATAGCCGCGTGCGGCACTTCGCCAGGGCTTCCTGCCGCGTGAGATTGCTGACGTTCACGCCACCGATGCTGACATCTGACGGGAAGCGCCCGAACGCTGACGCGTCCGACGCGAGCCCGAAAGGAAGGAAGCCCGCAAGCAGTACGAGCATAAACGCGAGAGCTGTCACCAGGATAACAAGGTGGGTCTTTTGACGGCCCAGCCATGCCAGTGATCGCACAAAAAAGGTTCTCTTGATTCTCACCCGCGCTCCATGTCCCATTAGTATGCAATTGTATTGCCTTCGCGCGACAATGCAACTATTGAGACGCAACCCCACCTAAAGAAGTTTTCCCCCCTCCTTCTCGAGGGGGGGAGGCTCAGTCGTACTGTACGTAAGAGCGTATCTGTTCGTGGGCCTTTTCGAGGAAATCCGGGTCCGTGATCTTGACTTCGATGGCCCCGGTGGGACAGGTGATGGCGCAACGGCCGCACGCGCGACAATACTCGCTTATCGTGGCCTTTCGCCCGTCGACCTCCACCGCGCCGATATAGCACCGCTTGACGCACTTGCCGCATCCTTTGCATTTCTCGGCGTCGACCGTGACCGATATGCCGTCAAGCACGGTGAACGTCGGTTCGAGGTACTGGAGAGGCGCGTAGGAAGCAAAGCGGGTTACGCAGCAACACTCGCAGCAGAAACAAACGGTCAGGAGGCGGTGTCGGTCCTTGATCTTGAATATGAAGTTGTCCGCACGCGCTTTGCCCACAATGGGTACGAGCCCGGCCGCCACGGCTTTGCGCACGTGCTCGTGGGCTTCTTCCGGATCTACTTCTCGGAACGGGAACCGCTGTGCCTCGAGCGCGGAGTCTCCCATCAGGAGGCAACCGATCTCGTGCGGATAGTCCTTGCACTTCCAGCCTTTGCGACACCCGCAGTAGTCCATGATGACTCGGTGTGACGCCTCGTCGATCAGGCGGTGGAGCAGGTCCACGGGCATGGGGGCGTCGCCCGGCATATCGATGTCCTGGTTGATGGGGAGCCACCGCATGTCGGTCTTGCTCTCCTTGAGCCACGGGTGCCACCGGTTGACGAGAGGCAGCCTCATGAACCCTCTCATCAGGAGCTCGGTCTTCCTGCCGATTCCTTCGACGTGGGCTTTTCTTCGGTTCTTAGAGTGGTTTGCCATGTTGCACCTCTTCGGATCTCGAATACAGGCCTACCAGGGAATCCCAAATCTTCAACCCACCGCTACACCCCCACCCTGACCCTCTTCCTCGAGGGGTAGGGGAGAGAACATGCTTATGATTCTACATGCAGGGGAGAATCTTGACAGGGGAATGCGGCAGCTTTATTATCTGTCTGTCCTGGGTGAGTGAGTACTCACTTATACTGACAAGAGGGTGTGTATGAATAGCAGCAGCGGCAACGCGCGCCAGGCCGGGCATGCATCGGCGGTCGCGGTCACGGATCCCGGGCTCGAGACAGTACCCGCGGGAGGTCCTGGCAAAGCGTCGCGCTACGAGGACCTGATTAGAGCCTCGATAGAGGTGTTCTCCCGCACGAATTACGACAAGGCGACGACCGCGCTGATCGCGCGGGAGGCTGGAATCGCCGAAGGCACCATCTACCGCTACTTCTCCAGCAAAAAAGAGCTTTTCCTTGCATGCTTCCGATACGTCACGCAGCTACTTGCGGAAAGGTATGCAGTGATCTACTGGGAAACGGCAGACGAGCCGGGCGAGTATCTTCGACGCGTCGCGAAGAGCTACCTCGAGTTCCTTCGCGAAAACCCGAGCATGCGGAAGTTCCTGGCTTTCATCCTCAACAGTTCATTTGACAAGGATTTCTTCTCGGAGCTACAGGGGTTCGTGGAGATGAACATAAAGGCCACCGAGTCGATGGTGAAAAAGGCCATCGACAAGGGTGACGTGAGGAAAGACGTAGATCCTCGAGGTGCGGCCTGGCTGTTCGTGGGGTGTTACTTCACTTTCATCCTGATGACCGAGCTTGACGCCGAAGAGATCGGCGACCCGACGTTCGTCGACAAGATGCTGGACATGGTGATGCGGTAGGCGGGGGCGCCCGGCACTCCGACGAAAGGATGGCGTCATGAAGGGAAGGCGGGCTCTTGCCGCGCTCGGATTTGCTCTCGGGAGCGGCTTCATCGCGAGCAGGTTGTTGAGCTCCGGGGACGAGGTCTCCCCACTATACCCGGAGTTCGCGCCGGACGACTTCGCGCCCGAGCTGTTCGAGGCGGTCACCGGGGACGGCCTGACCCTGAGGGGGAAGAGATACCCGAACCCCGGAGCGACTCCAGTCCCGGTCCCGCGGAAATTGCAGACCCAGACGTCGTACCCTTTCCTGGCGAGGTAAAGCGCGAAGTTGCATTTCTTTGCGCTCTCAGGCATGAGCGACGTATCGGTCCGGGAGCTGTACCAACTGGTCAACGCGGTCCTCACCAGGGACCTTATCAGCGGGGCGAGTATCGGGGGCAGCGACGAAGACGGGCAGCACAATTTCACGAAGAGCATGGACCTCGTGACCGCTCCCATCCTGTTCGTTGCGGGGCGAGGTCGACGCCGTCCACCCGGCCGTACTGTATCGCGACGGCTACGAGCAGGTATCCAGCGAGATCAAGGATTATAAGTGCTTCGCGAGGTACGGCCACATGGATATCCTGCACGGGCTCGAGGTCGGGCAGACAGTGTTGCCTTACGTCGCGAACTGGCTGGAGAGGATCGGGTCTGAGGGGAAGCCTCAATGACACCCCCACCCTGACCCTCCCCCTCGAGGGGGAGGGGAGAAGAGGAAAGGAAGGAAAGATGGGAGTCAGGAAGCGTAGCGTGAGCGGCGATGGTCTCAAGGGGAAAGTGGTCCTCATTACGGGCGCGGCTTCGGGTCTCGGAAGAGAGCTTGCCCTGTCGTTCGCGGGTGAGGGCTCCGACCTCGTCCTGGTCGACATAGACACCGAACAACTGTCCGAGACGGCGGCGATGACAGAGCGGCTTGGTGCCAGGACCATGTCGAGGAAGGTGGATGTCTCGAGCTACGAGGCGATGTCCGAGCTCGCCGACGAGGTCCTGACCGAATGGGGACGCGTGGACGTCCTGGTCAATAACGCCGGAGTGGGGGTCGGGGGCGGACTCCAGACGATTCCCGTGGAGGATATCGAGTGGATCATCGGCATCAACCTGATGGGAGAGATGTACGGCACCCGCGTCTTTCTTCCGCAGATGGTCGAGAGAAAGGCGGGCTACGTGATAAACGTGGCTTCCCTGTCAGGTCTTGTGGCGCTGCCGGGTCATATAGCTTACACGACCAGCAAGTTCGGGATCGTCGGGTTTTCGCAATCGCTCTGGGCCGAGGTGCGGCGGTACGGGATAGGCGTGACCCTCGTTTGCCCGGGGGGGATGAAGACCAACATTATCTCGCATACGCGCATGCACGCGGAAAACGAAAGACAGCGAAAGTTCCAGGACCGCTTCGCCGAGATCCTGAACAACGCGATGGACCCCAAAGATGCCGCGGACCGCGTGATGAAGGCGGTAAAGAAGGGCAGGTTCCTCGTCCTGCTGGGACCGGAAGCGTACCTGATGTATTACATAAACAGGGTTTTCCCGATGTCTATCATGAGGGTCACGGCGGCGGTCAACTACCTGATGAACAGAAAGAGCTAGACCTGCAGAAAAAGGTCGACGTGCTGGTCGTCGGATTTCATCGACGCGCACATCTCGATGACTGCGCCGGCGTCAGACTCCCGGGCCTCTTCGCCGTCCCTGTCGATCACCTTGAACTTATACCCCAGCTTCTCCAGGTTCACGATGAGCGTTGCGGGGTCGTAACCCGCGTTCCTCAACCCGAAGGGCCAGAGCTCCATGAACATGACCGGCTCGTTCTCCTCGAGCACCCGCTGTGCGCCTTCTATGATGAAACCCTCCGCGCCCTGGGTGTCCATCTTGATCAGGTCCACTCGCGCGGCGGCTCCTTCAGTCGCGAGGAAATCGTCGAGCGAGGTAGTCTCGACAGAGACTTCGCCCGCGCTGATGAGCACGTTTTCCTGAGAGAAGGAGTGACCTCCCAGGTTGTACTTGTCGAGGTAGAGGGTGATCGTGCCCGGCTCTTTTGAGACGGCCTTGTTGACGGCGGTGACGTTGGAGAACCCGTTCATCTCGATGTTCTTCACGAGGAGGCCGTAGTTGTTCGGGTCCGGCTCGAAAGCGAACACCCTGCCCGTGTCGCCCACGATCCTAGCGGCAATCAGGGTGTAGTGCCCGATATTAGCTCCGATATCGACCACGACCATGCCCGGTGCCAGCATCTGCATGAAGAGTCCGGTCTCGAACTCCTCGTAGATGCCGCCCGACTGCAGCAGCGGCAGCACGCCCTCGTCTTTCGCGTCCGCGTACATCTTGTTCCCGTGCGATTCCAGCAGGACGGTTCCGCGAGGCCTCAGGCTCCTCTTGAGGAAGACGTATATGCGCTCCGAGCCTGGGAGCTTCTTGAAGCCCATACGCTTGAGGAACCCCTTTGTCCTGTTGAACATCTTCCAGACCAGCAGGGACAGCCCACCGCCTTGCGGTTTGCGGTCGTCCGCTCCGGCGTTCGAATCATCTTGATGTGTGCTCACTTGTTCACTTCAGCTTTCATCAGTAGGTGCCTGGCCATGGTGGAATTATATAATGATGTACTCGAAGAAGGGGTCAAGTCTTGGGATGTGGGGTATTTCTAGACATCATGCCAGCGGTTGCAACCCCACATCCCAAGACTTGACCCCTTCTTCAAAGACCTGACTCCGTCTCCGGGTCCCCTCGGGGGAGGGAAGAGGAGTTAGTTGGAGAGGCGAAGGACTTCGTCGGCGATGGCGGGCATAGCTTTGCCGGCTTTCATCTTTACGAATACGTCGGCTGTCGACGAGAGGGTGGTCTCGCACGGGTTGATGTCGATGACACTGGCGCCGAAGCTTGCAGCGATAGCGGGCACCGTCGCCGCCGGGTAGACCAGGACCGATGTGCCTACGGAGAGGAGACAGTCGCACCTGGACGCGCGGTCGGCGGCCTCCTCGATCGTTTCCATCGGGAGCGATTCGCCGAAGAACACGACATCGGGCCGGTACCGGCCGCCGCAGAGGCAATTGCCGGAGAACTCGTTAAGAGCGGATATCATCTGCCGCCTGCTGATGGTCGGGACGTCGAGCTTGTCAAGGACGTCATTGATGTCCTTGCGGCTTCGGCCTTCCCTGGCGCCGCATCTTGAGCAGCGAACCCTGTAGGCGCTTCCGTGGACCTCCAGCACTTCTCTACTGCCGGCGGCCAGGTGCAGGTCATCGATATTCTGCGTGACGATAGCCGAGATCTTGCCGGCTTCTTCGAGACGCGCTAAGGCCTCGTGGGCGGGGTTGGGCTTCGCCTCGACGAGGGGACGTAGCGCGTCCGAGAAGAACGAGGCGATCCTGTCTTTGCTGAGCAGGAACACGCCGGCAAGACCCGGAAGATTCGCGTAGATGTTCGTAGGGTATCGCTCCCAGAGCCCGCCTTCGCCTCTGAAAGTGGGTATGCCGCTTTCGGCTGAGACCCCCGCGCCGCTGAAGACGAGCACATCGCTGGATGACGCTATTATTCTAGCTGCTTGATGTATCTCTTCCATGAATCCAGTGTGGGAAATGAACGCCCTCCGACTCAACTTGAGTGTAGCATCAACGGTTTCACCGAATCGCGAAAAGATGCACGAGAAGGTCTCTCGAAGGTACGGGTCTGTCACATGGAGAGACGAACTGTAACGAGGATCCCGAAACCCCGCGCGGGTTTATTCGCCGGTGCGCGAATGCTCCAGGTATTCGTGGTATTGCGCCATCGCGCTGATCGCGGCGCAGGAGGCTTCGACTTCCTTGAAAATCATCGGCGAATCGCCGTTCATCAGGTCTTTGCCGGCGATGCCTCCCGAATCGACATTGGCTGTGAAGTAGAGAGGAATACCGCTCTCGCGAGCCAGCACGTTCAGCTCTTCCAGGTGGGGACGGACGGCTTGCATCGCGACGTCCCAGAACTTGCCCATATCGACTCCGGTCCCCCCGCACTCCTGGACGTTCGGGCCCTTGTTTCGTTGCGACTCCACGAAGATGAACATGACGGAGTCCACCTCGCCGCTCCGCATCACGGTCTCGATAATCGGCTTTAAAACCGTGAGGTCGAGCCCCGCCACAAGGTCGACAGGATTGCCGGGGACAAAGTAGTCCGGCAGGTATCCCGCGATCTTCTCGAGGGTCTCCCTGGAGAAGCGGGGCACCTCCAGGCCGTAATCCGCGCACGCGTCCGCGGCTATCACACCGAGCCCGCCTCCACCGGTCACAATGCCTACGCGCTTGCCTTGGGGAAGGGGACGCTTGACGAAGGCGGCGGCGGTGATGCCCGCCTCCCTGATGCTCCGGGCCAGCACTATGCCCGCCTGCCTGCAAGCCGATTCGAACACCTTGTCGGAAACGGCCATCGCCCCGGTATGGGACATCGCTGCCCGCATCCCGGTGTTCGAGCGCCCTCCCTTCAGCATGACTACCGGCTTGCGGCTGGTTGCCCGGCGCGCGAGCTCGAAGAAGTGCTGCCCGTCTTCGATACCCTCGACATAGGACACGATAACGTCGGTATCGGGGTCGTCCGCGAAGTAGCAGAGGTAGTCCTCGGTCTTCAACTGGGCTTCGTTACCGCTGGATACGCCCTTGGACAGCCCGAAGCCCGAGTCCAGCCCGTGGCCTATCAACATGTTGAGGATGTTGCCACTTTGAGCGACAACGCTGATCGGCCCGGGCTTCGGGTAGAAGATAGGCATCCAGGAGTAGAGCGCGAACGAGGGGCAGCTGACGCCCTCTCCGTTTGGGCCCACCAGGGCGATACCGGCGGCTGAAGCCCTGGCAACCATCTCGGCCTGCAGAGCCGCGCCTTCATCGCCGAGCTCCTTGAAACCGGCGGTGATGACAACGGCCGCTTTCACGCCTTTTGCCACGCAATCGTCGAGGGCGCTTATGACGGACCTCGCGGGCACGGTGAAGACGGCCAGGTCCACGTCGTCGGGTATGTCTCCGACCGTCGGGTAGCACTTGTAGCCCGCCACCGTCTCCCTGCTGGGGTTCACCGGGTAGAGCTTACCCTCGAACCCGCCGCAGATGATGTTGTTGAATATGACGAATCCCCACTTGGGCATCCCCTCCGTCGCCCCGACGAAGGCGACCGACCTGGGTTTGAAAACGTGACTGAGATTCTTGAGCTGTGCCGCGGTGCCGGATGGTCCGTTCATCTTCTGCTACCACCTGCCGTGTTCGTTGGTGCCCTTGGTTGATAGAACGCAACAATGGCCGGCATGCAATGGTCGCCGACCATCAGCAATTATATAAGATTTGGGTGGTGGGTAGTCGAAATTCGCCATGACAGGGCGGTTTTATATCGTGGGCCCGCTGACCCTGCTCGTCCTGCCGCTGACGTTCCTTGTCGTCTTTGTGATGTACTGGAAAGAGAAAAAGATCTTCAACGTGCTGGGTCTGAAAGTGCGGCGGAACCGGCTTGGCGTTGTCATGTTCGTACTCTTGTACCAGTTCATCATGTCGCCCACCTGCGTCGTAGGCTACATGCAAGAGTTGGTAACCTTCAAGAAATGGGGTCAGATCTGTTTTTGAACCCCTATCCTGCTCGACAGATTTCCCCCTTGAAAAAACAGATCTGACCCCATTTTTTGAAGGGGGGCGTTAGCGCCAGCCACACCCTGACCCTCCCCACTCGAGGGGGAGGGGAAAAGATGTTGACGGGACGTTTGCGGGAGAGTATATTTGCATAACGCAAACAATGCAAAAGGAGTATATTCGGAATGGCACATAAACAGGAAGCAAGCGTATCGAGCTTCACGCGCCAGACGATTACTCTCATCTTGCACATAATGCGCAATCTTCGAGGCTCGGGCGCGGATATGCACCCGGAGGTCGAGCTATCTTATCCACAGGTCCTCATGCTTTACGCTTTGCTCGAGAACGGAACCTCGAGCATGAGCGAGGTGGCCAGCCTGCTCAAGATCTCGCAGGGGGTCGCTACCAGGACCGCGGACAGGCTCGTAGACAAAGGGCTGATCGATCGGAGGCACGCCGATACCGACCGCCGAATGGTTCTTCTATCACTTTCCAAGCAGGGCAAGGAGTATGCCGAGGCGATGCTCGGGTGCCACATGGAAAAGTTGAACGGAGTATTCGAGGAGGTCAACCTGCAGGAAAGACAGGGCTTTCTCACGCTCCTCGAAAAGATCGACGCCAGACTGGAGGAGTAACACATGTCCGGCGATGTACTAATCAGGGTGGAAGACCTTGTAAAGACCTACGACCTGGGAGAGGTGAAGGTGCCCGCCCTCAAGGGTGTCTCACTGACCATCGATAAGGGCGACTTCGTGATGGTGACCGGACGCAACGGATCCGGCAAATCGACCCTCATGCACCAGCTCGGGTTGCTCGACCTCCCCACATCGGGAACTATCCATTTCAACGACATCGAGGTGACACGCCTCCACGAGAAGAAGCGCTCGCGGATGAGGCTCCGTGACCTCGGCTACGTGTTCCAGGAGTTCGCACTGATAGGCGAACTTACCGCTCTCGAGAACGTGCTCCTGCCTGCGATGATGATCGGCAACCCGAAACCGGGCAGGAAAAAAGCGGCCGAGCTCCTCGAGGCGGTTGAGCTTAAAGGCAAGCACGAGCACCTTCCATCGCAGCTATCCGGCGGCGAGCAGCAGAAGGTTGCCATCGCCCGGTCGCTCATAAACGACCCGATGGTTATGTTCGCCGACGAGCCCACCGCGAACCTCGACACCGTCGCCGCGGCCGAAGTCCTTGACGTCTTCAAGAAACTCAACGAAGAACAGGGGCGCACTATCGTGATGGTCACGCACGAACAGGAGGAGACCCAGTACGGCAACCGTCTCATCAGGCTTGCGGACGGTGAGCTGGCATGAGTAACGAGTTTCGCATCCCGTTCTTTCTCATCTGGCGGTTCCTGAAGCGCGGCAACAAGTGGACTCTCCTGCTGACCATATTCCTGATGTCGGTCGCCTTCATCAATCTCGTCTTCGTGAACTCGCTCTTTCACGGCGTTACGGAGACATCGGACAAGCAGGTGATACAGACTTCCGCCGGCGACGTCACCGTAAGCGCTCTGCCGGGAAGGGATTTCCTGGACGGGGTCTCGGCGAAGATGGCCGCCATAGAGAAGATCCCCGGCGTGAAGGCCGTGAGCGACCAGACTCTCGTCCCCGGGAGCCTTAAGCTGGGGACGGTCCAGGGCAACTACGGGATATACGCGGTCGACCCGGCACTGGACAGCAAGACGCTGATTATCTCGAAGCATATGTCGCACGGTTCGTACCTCTCGCCCGGCGACACCGACAAGATAATCATCGGCAGGCAGGTGGCCGGCGGCCCCAAGGTCGAGCTCAACTCCACCTCCCTGAAGGGCGCCAACGTGGGCGACAAGGTGGTCCTGTCGACCAACGCGTTCAGCAAGGTCTTCACCGTAAAGGGAATCTACTTCACCAAGAACATGATGTCCGACTACAACGCCTATATCACGAACAGCGCACTCGATAAACTGGCCCCGCAGATGACGGACATGGCCACGAAGATAGTCGTCCGCACCGACAAGCCGGAGCTCGAGAACCAGGTCATAAAAGAGATCAAGAAAGCGAACCTCGGAGTGACCGTCTCACCCTGGCAGGATTCCGCGGGCGTCGCCAAGAGCGTTACAAGCAGCTTCATCACCATCAACGCGCTTCTGACCACGGTGGGGTTCCTCATAGCCGCCGTCGTCATCTTCATCATCATCTACGTGGAGATCAACCACAGGCGCCAGGAGATCGGCATACTCCGGGCTATCGGCATAAAGTCATACCTGATCCGCACCACCTACGTTTTCCAGGCGATCGTCTATTCTGTGCTGGGTGTCGGTCTCGGGCTCGCGATCTTCTTTGGCATCATTGTGCCCTATTTCAACTGGCATCCTTTCGCGATACCCATCGGTGACGTCAAGCTGATAGCCAACGCCGCCGACTTTAACGCCCGCGCCTGGTCTGTGATCTTTGTCGCTATCATCTCGGCCACAATCCCCTCCATACTCGTAACACGAGCCAAGATCCTCGACGAGATAGCCGGCCGGTAACCATCAAGGGGTCAGGTCTTTTATTGTTGACCCTCTCACCATCAAGCACCATCAAGGGGTCACACCATCAAGGGGTCAGGTCTTTTATTGTTTATTGCTAACCAATACAAGCATATGATAGACTGCTCCTATGAGCCGGCCACTCAGAATAGAATACCCGGGTGCCCTCTACCACGTGACAACCAGGGGAAATAACGGGCAGATAGTATTCAAAGACGATTCTTCCAGAGAGCTGTTCATCTCTGTACTGAAATCAATAAAGAACAGGTACGGCCTGATAATCCACTCCTACTGCCTGATGGACAATCATTATCACCTGCTGGTTGAGACATGTCGCCCGAACCTATCCGAGGCAATGAGGCAGATAAACGGTATCTACACCCAGGGCTTCAACAAGAAACTCAACAGAACGGGTCACCTGTTTCAGGGCAGGTATAAGGCGATCATCTGCGACAAAGACGAATACTTCCTCGCCCTTGTCCGCTACATCGTAAGGAATCCGGTGGGGGCAGGCCTCGTAGATGATCCATCCGTCTATAGATGGAGCAGTTATCATGAAACAACAGTGGGCAGGACAAAAGATAACCACCTGACGGAACCGGATCTCATCCTGTCCTGCTTCTCGCACGACAGGGATAAAGCGGTAAAGCTTTTCAGGAGTTTCGTGAGTGATAAGAAAGATGAAACGATATGGGAAGACCTGAAAGCCGGATTCATCCTGGGGAGCGATGATTTCACACTTGAAGTGAAAGATCTCATAGAGAAGGAGAACAGGAGCCAGGAGATCATAAGGAAGGAACGCTATCCAGTGAGACTTCCTCTCGATGAGATCTTCTCCGACGTCTCAAGCCTGGGTGACAGAAACAGGCAAATGGCAATTGCCCACGAGAAATACGGGTATGAAATAAGCAGGATAGCTGAACACCTGAACCTGCACTACTCAACCGTCAGCAACATTCTGAAAAACCAGAGAGAAAAGGACGAACAATAAAAGACCTGACCCCCATGACGAGAAAAGGATAAACAATAAAAGACCTGACCCCCATGACCCCCAGCTTGATGAAAATCCTAGTTGACGTCTTTGTGGCGGAAGGCGAGAAGGGCGGCGGAGAAACCGACGGCTCCGAATGCGAGAAGGACGAGGATGCTCTTGACCGGGACGTTGCCGCTGTCGAGCACCTTTAAGACATCGTAGTAATGGAAGATGCCGAGCCAGTCGATCTTGTCCGCGATGCTGGAGTACGCGCCCGCGAAGTGCAGCATGTAGAAGACGAGCGTAAGCCCACCCGCTGCCATCGCGACGCGGCGGGCGTCCTTGAGTATAGCCGAGAAGAAGATCGAATAGCCCGCTATCGCGATGAACAGTGCGCTTGCCGCGGGGATGAAAGCGAAATACCCGGCGAAAGTGATATGCGCGCCGAAAGCGGCGCCGAACGTTATCGTGCCGAGCACGGTCGCGACGACCAGCCCGATGATGCCGATGAGTAGCACGAG
>DATCGY010000036.1:0-11906 GCA_036508635.1 Candidatus Anoxymicrobiaceae bacterium | reverse complement strand
ACAATGCCCACGTAAGCAATGGTCAGGAAGTTCGGCCGGTCGTTCACATTGGCCCCAACCAGCACCACGGGCATGGGGAGGAGGTAGCTGCCCGCTCCGAGTTTGGTCTTGTCCATAAGCACCTCCCTAGAGATTTGCCCGTCGAGGCGATTTAGCCCTTGTAACATCCTATCAGAATCGGTCTTCCGAGCCACTATCGTGTAATCGAAACCCACCCGCGGCCCCCAGCCGCTCAGCGTGCCGGGCGCCCTCAGAGCCGCAGGCGTGACGTATGTTGCTCTTGTATGTTTATCCACTGCTCACTGGTTATAACAGTAGCTTGTCGAGGAAATACTTTCTCTAACAACACGGCATGCACTTCGGCATCAAGGTCGGCGCACAGGTCCGACAGTATGGTGAGTTGATAATCTTTATCGGCAGCTTCGCGGGTTGTTGACAATACGACTCCACTGGTTGAGATTCCGGCGAGCACGAGATGCTTTATGCCCCAAGCGCGCAAGATCACCTCAAGGTCGCTGCCGCTAAAGGCACTGACCCGACGTTTTACAACCACTACGTCGTCATTGGCAGGCTCGATGACCGGACGAGGATCTACCAGAGCGGCCGCGGCGCTCTCCCTAATGGTATTGAACGTCTTATTGCTTGCACTGACTTCAGGAAAACCGGAGCGGAATCCCACGACTACATAGATAACGGGTATGTGATATTCGTGAGCTGCCGCCACAGCCGCACTGACTCTTTCAACATATTCGTCCTTCTTCTCTAACCGATCGACGGTGCCGGTCTGCACATCCATGACCAGCAGGGCTATGCTTTTGACATCTTCTTCCATGTATACCTCCTCTCAACTTAGTTCGTCTGTTGTTCTTTTCAGTGATACTTCCAACGTAGTTTCTCCGTGTCCAGCGCGGGCCCCTCTTTCATCCCCATTTAAGGGTTTTATCAATAATGCTTCTCGAGGCGGGTTGTCTGTGGACCAGGAGATTTGCTGCCAAGGCCAGTGGATGCTTAAGCGCTATAATCCTGATTATCGAGCACATGTATTCAAGAGAAGGCCAAGGGAGTTCAGAGGCAGTACCTGTTCATGAAAAGGGTCACCACCGATCTCAGGCCGTCGTCGAGGCGTGCGAGGGCCTCATCGGCGATATAGTCAGGCACGCCGCCGTAGAAGGCCTGGGCTATGCCGCCGGTGATACAGGCTACTGTGTCGCTGTCCCCGCCCAGGCTCACCGCTTTTCGCACAGCGTCCTCGAAGTTGCTCGACTCCAGGAAAGCGATGATCGACTGGGGAACCGAGCCCTGGCAGGTCACATCGTAGGTGTAGTACTTCCTTATCTCGTCGAGCGGCTCGCTCAGGTCGTAGCCGAACTGTTCTTCGACATACTGCTTAATCTCTTCCTTGCTCTTGCCGGTCCTGGCAAGGAAGATAGCTGCCGCTACCGCCTGGGCGCCCTTTATCCCCTCCGGGTGGTTGTGGGTTACCTCCGCGCTCGTTTTCGCTTCCGCCAGCACCTCTTCGAGGGAATCGAACGCGAAACCCACCGGGCTCACTCTCATCGCCGAGCCGTTGCCGAAGCTGTTGTACGGCGCAGTTTCGGCCGAGGACGCCCAGGCCTGGAACATCCCGCCGTAGCTCCTGCCCGGATACCTATTGAAATACTCCTTGAATGCTCGTGCGTACTCCCCACCGCGCATGATCACGTCGGCCACCGCCACCGTGAGGACAGTATCATCTGTAAACGTCGATTCGTCTTTGAAGAGCGGGAAATCGGTCGTCTTGATATTGTCGAACTCATAGACTTGCCCGATAACGTCTCCTGCTATTGCTCCAAGCACGGATTTCCCCCTTTTATCAAACGTGCCCGGCCCGCCTTTGCCGCGCACTTCCAATCTGGTCTATTCTCGGGCTCCCCCGCACCCCCCCGCTAACTGGGGCCAGTAGCCGGGGCTGGACCACTCTCAACAGCAGATGTCGACTCTTCCAAGGCCTATTCTAAGCCCCGGTAGCTTGAGGATTCTTGCCACAATCACGAATCGTCCGGTGGAACTTGCAGTCCCATTCGGTGCGATTCACTTACATAGTCGGAGTATCTTGGGCAACCCTTATATGTCTTCAACAAGGCTTCCATGTACTCGACTGGGTAATGTGCCTTGAGAAAAGCGGTCTGGAAAGAAACCAGAGTCTGCCCTACGGCGTGAGCTTTTGAGAAAGAATATGGACCTTCCTGCTCGAGGAGCTCGAATATCTCTGCCGCCGTGGTCTGCGCAACCCCTTCTGCTATCGCCCTTTGGATAAACTTGCTTTCTTCGACATCGAGCGACTTCTTTTTCGCCATGGCCCTGCGGAAAAGCTCGGCCTCGGACTTGGAATAGGCTGCAAGTTGCTTCACGATCTCCACCATCTGCTCCTGGTAAACGATAACCCCGTATGTCTCTGCCAATATCTCATCGACCAAAGGATGCAAATGCATAGGAGCACTCCGTCCATGCTTGCGTTCAACATAGTAATCACAAAGCCCGCTCTTTATTGGCCCCGGTCGGTACAGCGCAGTTAGCGCGGCCACATCCTCGAATTTATCGGGAGCTGCTCTGCGGATTAGTGATCGCATTCCTGGGCTTCCAAGCTGAAACACACCTACTGTCTCCCCGTTGCGAATCAGTTCGATGGTCGAATCATCATCAAGTGGTAAGGAGTCAATATCCAGGGCGAGGCCGTGCCGCTTCTTTACCTCTTCGGTGGCGACTCTCATGGCGCTCAGACTTCGAAGCCCCACCAGGTCCTGCTTGGTGAACCCGAGATCTTCAAGAGAATACATGTCGTATTGGCTGACCACATCCGTAGATGCTCCGCCGGTGCGCTGCAGCGGCACAAGGTTCTCGAGCTCCCCGTCTGATATCACAATGCCCGCCGAATGGACTGTCTGGCACTCGCTGAGATTCTCGAGCTTCTTCGCGATCTCGAATGCCTCGCGGATCTGATCATCGGTGTGGTAGAGCGTGTCCAGGCGTTCGTTGTCCCGCAGCGCCGCGTCCAATCCCATCCATGGATCATCTTTCAGAGTACGAAGGATGTCTTCCTTCTTTGCATCCGGGACGCCCAGCACCTCACACACTCGCTTGATGGCTCCGCGTGATTTCAGATTTGAAAAAGAAACAATCTGGGCCACTTTTTGCTCACCGTACTTGTGAAACAGGTAATCAACCGCCTCGCGGCGGCCGGCAAGGTCTATATCGATATCGATATCCGCCACGGGTCTGTGCTCTGTGCTGATAAGCCTCTCGAAGTAATGCCCGTATCTCAAGGGGTCGACAGCGGTGATACCTAGCGCGTAGTTGACGAGACTGCCAGGCGCGCTCCCTCGTCCGGGGCCTACTATAGCGCCACTCGCCCACGCATGTTGGATCAAGTCCCAGACGAGAAGGAAGTATCCCGAAAGGTTAAGCTTCCTGATTACGCCCAGTTCTTCGTCGAGCCACAAATGGATCCGCGGGTTCTGCTCCCGGTACCTGGCTTCGATACCGCTGCGGACCAGCTTCTCGAGGTTGAGATCTTGGCTTGGCTCTCCGGAAGGATTGAAACCCGGAACGTTCACGCGGTATGGTATGTCAACCTCGCACCGCGATGCTATCTCGGCAGTGTTTGCAAGCGCCTCTTCGTACCCCGAGAACTCAATGGCCATGTCTTCTGGGGACTTCAAGTAGAATTCGTCTGTGGGAAAGCGTGCGCGATCCTCTTGCTGTACAGCCTTATCTGTCCGTATGCAGAGAAGGCAATCGTGGGCTTTTGCATCTTCCTTCAGCACATAATGCACGTTGTTTGTCGCGACCACGGGCAATCCATTTGCTCGAGCGAGTTCGGCGAGTCTTGGATTCAACACAGTTTGAGCAGATAAACCATTGTCGGACAACTCAATATAGAAGTTACCGGCCCCAAACATCTGAGCGTATTCTCGTGCTGCCTTCTCGGCAGCTTGCTGGTTATCATCTGATAGAAGCGACGGCACCTCTCCTTTGAGGCAACCGCTCAGCGCTATGAGTCCCGCGGCGTTCTCAGTCAGCATGCCCTTGGTCACCCGCGGCTGGCGAAAGTTGCCCCGAGTAAACCCCAGTGTTACAAGCTTCATGAGATTCTCATAGCCGAGGTTGTCCCTGGCGAGAAGCACAAGATGATATGGGTATGTGTCGCCGCTTCTGTGGCTGCCAGGCTCAACCGATATCTCGGCGCCAATTACGGCATGCATGCCACGATTGTCGGCCGTCCGATAAAAGGAAATAGCTCCGTACATCGCATCGTGATCGGTGATCGCCACCGAGTCCATGCCCATCATCTTCGCCGTCTCGAGAACATCGCTGATGCGGCAAGCGCCGTCGGGAAACGAGTACTCCGTATGAAGATGCAGGTGGACGAATTGCCCGGCCATTATCATGCCGCTTTCGCGAAATCGTGGATTTCCTTGGCCAGGCGCGCAGGGAGATCGGAGACGCTCTCGACGAAAGCGTAGTGGGAATAGATCTTCGCGATGTCATTCTCCGCCACCTGGCCGATGTAGATGCACATTACGTAGATGCCCTGACGCTCAACCTCTTTGACCACGCGGCGGGTATCCTCGACGGCGAGGGCGCCCCCGTACCGGCAGGCATTCGGAAGGCCGTCTGATACCACCAGAAGCAGCCTGCGGTTGGCCCGCTGGCGAGCAAGGTAGTCGCCTGCGATCCTGATCGCGAGCCCGTCCCTGTTGCAGTCGCGAGAGGAAATGGCCGCGAGGCGGGCGGAAACCGTGCGCGTGGGCTTCTCGCCGAACAACATGTAGGGGAAGACGTGATGGTACTGTTTCGTGCCGCCCGAGGTGAACCCGGTGATCGCGTGCCTGATCCCCAGGGCGCGCAGCGCCTCGTGCACCGCTATCGTTGCGCGCCTCGCATGCCTGTACCTGTTCATGTACGACATGCTTCCCGACTCGTCGACCAGTATCTCGACCACCGGGAAGATCTCTTCCGGGGTTATGACTCGCCTGAAGACGTTCGAGTCGCCGAACTGGCTGCGATGGGCGAGGTGCGGGTCGATCGTCCCTCTTGGCAGGCCCCGGTCCATATCCACAGCGGCCTCTTTGCGGGCGAGTTCCTTTAGGGCCTTCTCCAGCTTGCGAGCGACCGGCATTACCTCACGCCTCAACCGCTCGTACTCCGCCGCATCTGGCTTCGGCGAGCAGACCTCGACCCGGCCGGCGAAGGGCAACCTGCTGGATTCGCGCCGGTAGAACTGGCTAGACTTGCGCGCCTGCTCTTCCAGCTCCTTCTCGGCCTTCGAGCTTGCCTCAGACCGCTCGCGGATCTCCTTCTCGATCTCCCTCTTGAGCGCATCTTCTTCCTCGTCGCGCTCGCGCTTGCTCCGCGGTTTTTGGACCGTCACCTTGTCTTTCATGTCGCCCGGAACGGCGCCGCCGCCTACGTCCACGTGGACCTCGGGAGTTTCGGAGCCTTCATCGTCCGAGAAAGCCTGAGGTTGCATGGGCACGAGGACCGTGACCTCGGTGAAGAGGTCTTTCATCAGGTCCCAGAGCCGCCGCGCATATCCGACCAGCTTCGCCGGGTCACGCTCGTACCGCGCGTGGGCGATCATGGGTCTTGCCTTCTCAGCCCGACGAACGATCTCGTCTTTAGTCAAGATCCCATCCTTTGGCTCGGTCACCTTGCGCCGGAGCTCGCCCAGCTTGGCGAGCTGCCAGAAGCAGGACCACAGCTTCTCATGCGATGCCACGACCCTGCCCCTCGAGTTCCTGAAGTCGGTTTCGTTCATGTAGGTCAGGAGCTCGAGCCCCCTGGGCACCTTGTTCATCAGCGCCAGCTCGATGCGGGCGTCTTCCAGAAGGTTCCAGGCCAGCCTCACGCCAGGACTCAGCTTGTTGAGCCTCGGCAGAAGCGAGCGGGGCGTGTACATCACGTGCCCGCACTCGTGCAGAGCGGTGCCCTTGGCCAGCACCAGGTCGATGTCGTCCTCGTCCACGTCGCCTATCACGATGGTCCTGTTGTCGGGGCGATAATAAGAGCGTTTCTTGTCATCGCAGCTCACGACCAGGTCGAACTCGTCGGTAACCCGGTGGACGTATCGCGTAAGGAACCCGGTTACTACATCTGTCGTAATGTCGTTCTCGGTCGAAGACCTGCCCATCAGACCAGCGCCTCCTCGATCATGTCCTGGAGCGCCAGCTTCTCCTCGTCGTCCTTGGCCGCCGCGGGAACGATCGTCATCCTGGCGACCTTCACCGGGCTGCCGGACTTCGAGTACTTGGCCCACCGGACCAGGTCTCGCGTGGTGATGGGCTTGGACATCTCGCCGTGCTTGTAAAGCCGCCTGGTCTTTGCCGCGATATCGACCATCTTGCTCACCATCAGCTGGTCTTCGTTGCCGCTCTCACGGGCCACGACTTCCGCTTCTGCCCGCGGCTTCAAGTAGTCGAGATAGAGCGGCACGAACCGGTCCAGCGTGCTGGGGTCGAGCCCGAAGGAGCCGATGAACTCATCGCCCTCGTTGCAGGTCGCCACGATGCGGCAGTCCTTGTGCAGCTTCACCGTCTCGGTGCCGAGGTCCAGCTCGCGTTCCTGCAGCACGCTGTTCAGGAACATAGCGCGGTCGGGCTTGAGCGAGGCGATCTCGTCGATGAGGAGCCCGTAGCCGCTCCGGGCAGCAGTCAGAATCGAGCCGGGGATCTCGACGGTCTCCCCGCCCTTGAGCCCAACGCCGGCGACCAGGCTGTATAGGTCGCGGTCGCTAGAGGCGGACACCACCATAAGTGGGAGACCGAGGTGCTCGAACACTCTCCGCGCCAGTCGGGACTTCCCGATGCCGGCAGGGCCCACGATGAGCAGCGGGTCGCGCTGGAACGCGGCCTCGGTGGCGAATAGCTCCTCTCCCGCCGAGTCGACGTAGTAGACGTCCGCAGGCACTATGGCCTTCTCGCCGTCGGTAAGCTCTCTCTCGACCCGGTATCGCTTCCAGTCAGGCTTGGGCTCGCGCTTGACGCGCACCTGGCCGGTTACCACTCGCGGCTGCCCTTTGGCGTCGCCGACCTGGACCCTTGCCCCGTGGAATGTGTCGAAGTACTTCTTAGGGGCCGGGGTCTTTTCTATCGTGCACATCTGGTTGTTCGTGAGCGTGTACCTGGTGAAGTAGTACAGTTCATCGCACAGGCAAAGGTACCGGCGCTCAGCCTCGCCTGTGTACACCGAATCCGGCTCGCAGGCCTCCTGTACCTGCTTTACCAGCGAAGGAATGCCGGACGGCCCGCCCACTACCGACTCAAACGCGCACACGGCAAGCATGACATGATGGCACCCCGCAGTCCCTACAGAGCAGTCGGGGCAGGTGTGGGACATGATGAGATGCCCGGAGTTGTCGGTCGTTACCCGCATATAGTGCTTCTTCCTCGGGGTGTCCCCTCTAGCCACTACCAAGAGCACCTTGCTCTTCCTCTTTTCCTTAAAGACCTGCGCCTCCCAGAGAGCCGCGTGGACGGCACGGTCAATCTCGGCGCTGACGGTGGTAACCGGCTGTATCCAGGAAGGCCCCTTCTTCAGCAGCCGCTTGTGGGTCGGTCCGAAGTACGCGGGGTCCTCGATCCGCTCGCCCGTCACCCTGTTCAGGTGGGGCGCCGGCTCTTTGCCCCTGTAGTATTTGTCGAATACCAGCCTTGCCATCTCTCACCCCGAATTCACGCCGTTTCCGCCATCTTCCAAGCTATCACGCGGTACTGACACTGGAAGTCAGTGTTCACGAACCCTTTGGCTTCGGCGAGACCTTGAAGCCGTAGGACACCTTTTCCTCAAAGAGCGCCCGGACATCGTCCGTCCTGTCGCCGAAGCGCCCCTTCTTTATGCCGTCCAGCACCAACGACTTGCTGATGTCAGACATCTGCTCCCAGAGCCCGCGGTCCCGCACGGCTGCTTCAAGCTCGAGCCGGACATCGCCGCCTTTGGAGGGAAGCGGGTAGTCGATCTTGGTCTTGACCTCGATGACGTGCTCGGGCCCCTCTACCGACCACGCGCCGGCGCCAGTGCACGTGCGGGCCAGCTCCTCCCCCAGTTCCGCCATGTCCGATTCCAGCTCCTTGACGCGCGCCTTCAGCTCGGACCTTTCCGCATCAATACGAGTGTAATCCTCTACTACGTCCCCCATCGGCGGCTCGACCTCGCTCGCCTTAAGGCGCTTGCGCTCTTTCTCCGCCTGGCATTGCTCCTCGTACTCACATGGGCACCAGTTGTTGCCCAGCGGCAGGAACTCTGAATCGTTCTCGATCTCGGTAACCAGAGAGCAGATCTCGCCCTCGAGGTCGCGCAGCTGCTCCGGCGTCCTTGCCGACTGCACTACGACTCCCCGCCCGAGGTAGAACCACTCGAGTACCACGTCATCCGCGTCGGGAAACTCGTCCCTCACGGCCATCTCGTAGATCGCGAGCTGCCAGTCCTCATCCGCCTTGGCCTGCTTCATGGGGTAGTCGCTCGCCTTGTAATCGATGATGTGGTAGATCTTCCCCTGTTTCTCGAGCCTGTCGATGTACCCGATCATGGCAGAAGGCCCGATCTCGAAATTGACCTGCTTTTCGACGCTCAGGACCTCACCGGGCTCGCGGTGCGCCTCGATGTCGTAGAACTTCTCGATGTAGCCGTGCCCCCGTGCCTTGTAGTCATCTGCGGTCAGGTAGTCCTTGCTGATCACGATGTTGTCTGTCAGGTTCTCGTCGAACTTCCGGTCGAATATCATGCATGCATCGTCGTACCCGAGCGCCTTGCCGAACTTGCGGCGCACGTCGACGACCTCCTGAAGGGCCTCGTGGACCATACTGCCAACGAACTGCTCGATGCTGTCCGGCGTCTTGAGACGGTCCACGTAGGCGAACTTGTACTTGAGCGGACAGTCCCTATAAGTGTTTAGCTTGCTCTGTGAATATGCCATCAGGTACCTCCTGTGTCCGCTTCAGTCCGGTAGCGAAACCTCTCGCTCCTCCAGTAAGCCATCCTGCTTCCAACAATAGAACAATGCGGTGGACTTGATTATCGGCCGTAATGAACTGACAGTCTTATACGCCTCGTCCCGCTCATCCATTCTAAACGGGCACACCGACAGGGAATTCCTCACCTCGTACCACTCGGTCCCCTCCGGCAGGTACTTTGCTAGCACTTCCTCCAGGCCCGGCGGGACCATCCTTGTTGCCCATCCCATAGTCCTGTTCTGTCCTCTCTGTCTTTCTCTGGCACTTCTCCACTCAAGCCGGTTCTAGTTCGCGCATCTGCCCATTCCTGCGCTACTCGCTCCTCCACGTATTTTCGGTCATCGCCACCTCACGCGTACAAGCTGATAAGCCACCGTACCAGTATGAAGACCAGCCAGCCGAGGACAAATGCCACAAGCATGAATCGCAGCGGGGTCGCTAGCACCAACAAAACTAGAAGCATCCAGGCGAGTGCGCGCTTGAGCGTAATAGCCATGACTACTCGCCTCCACCCTTCTTCATCTTCATGTAGAGGAGCGCTTCAGGTTGCCTCATGAATGACCGCTCGCGCCAGGCGAACCCTTCCGACCCGGCCTCGGGCACCTCTCCCGCAAACTCGAAACCCATGTCTTGCAGAACCTGGTTGAGCGATTTGAAGGTTTCGAAGGCACCCACCTGGCCCTCTATGACTATGCCCAGGCGGCCACAAGGCTTCAGAACCCGGTGCATCTCCTCGAAGTAGCCCTTGAGGTCCCCGACCTGCTGTGGATACTCTGCGCGGGTCCTGCCGCCCGCCCAGAGGTCGAGGATGCGCTCCTCGTCGCTGAGCGGCTTCAGCCCATTGAACGGCAGTTGGGTCATGACGACGTCGAGCGCGCCGTCGGGGATGCCCTCGGTGTACGGCACCCACGCGTAGGTCGCCTTCGTCCCCTCCAGCACTTGCTCAAGGGTTCCGGGGTCAAAGAACCAGAAATCGTCTGATTCGAGCTGCGAAAGTCGTTCTTCGACTTGGTCTGCAGCCCTCTCGAACAACATGATGGGGTTACCTTCGTGCTTGCTGTATAGGCTGGTAAACCGCGATCCCCTCAGCTCTAGCGCTTCCAGGAAAGCCCACATGAGGCATCGCCGGACCGGGGAGTCACTGACGTCACTTATGCGTGCCCTTATAAGCGCGAACGACCTTATGTAGGCCCGGCTAAAGAAGTCCTCGAGGACTTTGCCGCCTCCTATCTCGGCCGGGTACCAGTTCCTGATCGGTTTCCCAGTGCCTCTGATAATCCGGTCCAGCTCTTCCGTCGAGAGCTTGTACCTGCGCTCCTCCCACTTGCATTCGCTATCCTCGTTCGAGCACTCGACCGAGGCGTCGAGAAGACCGAATGACACCATCCTCACGACGAGGGGCGCGCCGCACTCGGGGCAAGTCCTGTCCAGCCTATATCCCTCCGACACCTCAGGCCACACGAATTCCACCACGGCAGCGGCCTCTTCCTTGAAGCGTTCTGCCGAAGGTCGCTCCGCGACAGCCCGAGCGATCAGGTGGTCGGCGCTACCCTGGGCCATGACTATCACGCGCTCTTCGCCCGAGAGTGTTAAAGATACTGCGTCCGAGAGGAAGAAAGGCGCCACTAGGACCAAAGCTTGCCCGGCCTTCTTCTTGCCGGTTTCCAGTATCATCGTGACTGTGTTGAAATCGGCCCCCGAATCGAAGCCGCCATGCCAGCACGTGCACCACCAGTCGGGAACCCTGGAGCGGGCCAGGGGAAGGTCGGGTCGCCGCCGCGCCCTGGCTCGCCTGACGACGTACAAGGACTTCTTCCTGTCCCTAACCGAGATTGTCAGACGGTCTCCAGTCTCAATGCCTTTCTTCCTGTAGTAATCGCCCATGCCCGAGACGTACCATTTGGGCCCTGCCTTGAAATCGCAGCCGTGTATGGTCGAGTCGCTGCGCGTCCTTATGAAGATGGTCTGGTCTGCCGCCGGGAACATCGGCCTCAGGTCCGCAGTCACCGTGAGTTTCCCGTTGCGCTTCTCGGACTCGGTGACGATATGATCGCGGCCCCGCCTGAGCGTCGTATCGAACATCTCACACACGCGTTCCTCATCCCATTCGGACAGACCCCAGTAGGTCCCGTACAGGTGCTTGAATTCCTTGCCTGCCAGGACAGCCGAGACAGTCCTTTTCTTGACTTCTCGCTCCGGCAGCTCTTTGCGTACGGCATTGAGGATGTCTTCCAGTGTCAACAATCTGCTCGAGTTCCCGACCACCTTGCGTGCTGCGTCCGAGATGTTGAGCACCTTGAACTTGTCCTTCCGGCCGAGCCAGTACATCCCGTCACGGTTCTTGAAATCCGGCGCCTCCATCGCCTCCTTAAGTGTCTCGGCTGGTATATCCAGGTTCTCGTCCCTGTTTATCCTGTCTGCGAGGTGCTTGTAATGGACCGGGCGATCTGCCTTCTTCAGCAATTCGCGCGCGCGCCGGCGCAGGAACTCGTAGAGGGTTTCGTCATACGGCAAGTATCCTTTCTCAAAGCTGCGCCACTCGGATAGTAGGAAATAATTGCTGCGTCCCCAGCGCTGAAAACGTGGGTCGAAGGCCAGTGCCTCGTCCACGCGGGATACCTCGGCGTAAGTCACGTCTCCGCGCGCAACCATGGCCTTATGAAGCTCCCTGCCAGTGGCAGGCGCCTTGCGGGCCCTCATGAAGCCGTAGAGAGCTTCAGCGAGGGCGCCGTTATCTTTTGTCTTCCTCGTCGCCTTTGATGCCAAGCATCCTCCCTGTCGTGTACGCGACCTGACGCGCCAGTGAAAACCCCGTGCCGCCGATTGATTCCCGCGGCGGATAGGCCTATGCTTCCACCGCTAGCACCGCGGATCAGGCCGGTTCCCGACCTAATTTGAGAGGCTACTACTTTCGAACGT
>DATCGY010000035.1:0-11642 GCA_036508635.1 Candidatus Anoxymicrobiaceae bacterium | reverse complement strand
ATAACCGCAGTAGCAAACAATAAAAGACCTGACCCCCCTTAAACCCATAAAGAGAAGACCCGGGCGCGAGGCCCGGGCCTTCAAGTTATCTTACCTGTCGAGAACTAGAGGTCCTCGGGGTTCTTGTAATCCGCCTTCATCGGCCAGATGGGCAGAACCGTCTTGTCGTAGGTCTCGTTCACCAGTTCCGCTTGCGCCAGGTACATGGCGGCCAGGCCGGTCGTTATGCCGACCACACCGGCGGTCTTGATGATGGCGGTATTTCCCCAACCAAACCCGATGGCAAGCAGGATAAACAGGACAGTCAGCGAGATGAACACGTACTGCAGTACCCTGTTTACCTTAAAAGTACTGATAGTCATGAACAGGGTAAAGATGCCCCAGACCAGCAGGTACCAAGCAAGGCCTTTGGCCCCTACCTGGAAGCCGGCAGCTTTAGCTACCTGCATGAACTTGTAACTTCCGGACATAACCCAGAACACCAGGGTCATCCAGAACGCGCCGTAAGCGAGGAACGCGGTGGTCCCGAAGGTGTTACCCTTACGGAACTCCATGATGCCCGCTATTATCTGCGCGAGCCCGCCCACGAAGAGCCCCAGGCCCAGGATCGTGGGGTCCATCTTGATGATACCCGCGTTATGCACGTTGAGCATAACGGTGGTAATGCCGAAGCAAGTCAAACCCAGAACCGCGGGGTTCGCCAACTTGATGTCATCTGCCATACTTGTTTCCTCCTAGGAAAGTCGGTACTTCACTGTCGATGCGCCGTGCGGCCAGCCTATTTTGACATAAGCTCCTTCGAGCCCGCGATCAACTGGTCGACGACGCCCGGCTCGGCCAGGGTGCTGGTGTCGCCCAGTGAATCGGCAGTGCCTTCGGCGATCTTCCTAAGGATCCTTCTCATTATCTTTCCGCTACGCGTCTTCGGCAGCGCCGGTGTGAACTGAATAACATCCGGCGTCGCGATGGGCCCGATCTCCTTGCGGACGTGAAGTATGAGCTTCTGCCTTACCTCATCCTCCTCTCTCGACTCGTACTCGCTCTTCAGGGTCACGTACGCGTAGATGCCCTGGCCCTTTATGTCGTGCGGCATGCCTACGACGGCCGCCTCAGATACAAACTCATGGCTGACCAGCGCGCTTTCGACCTCGGCGGTGCCGATCCGGTGGCCGGAGACGTTTATGACGTCGTCGATGCGGCCCTGCAGCCAGTAGAACCCGTCTTCGTCTTTCCGGCATCCGTCGCCGGTGACGTATACGCCCGGGAACATGGCGTAGTAGGTGTTAACGAACAGCTCGTGGTTGCCGTAGATCGTCCGCATCATTCCGGGCCACGGCTTCTTTATGCAGAGGAAGCCGGATTCGTTGACGTCGGCCTCGGTGCCGTCCTGGCGAAGGATGACAGGCTCTACGCCGGGGAACGGGAAGCTCGCGGAGCCGGGCTTCATGGGGGTCGCGCCGGAGATCGGGGTGATCAGGATGCCACCGGTCTCGGTCTGCCACCACGTGTCCGCTACCGGGCAGCGGCTTCCGCCGATCTTCTCGTAGTACCAGAGCCACACATCGGGGTTGATCGGCTCGCCGACCGTGCCGAGAACGCGGAGCGACGAGAGGTCGCGGGTCTTGGTCCACTTGTCACCGAGCCTCATCAGCGAGCGGATGACCGTCGGCGCGGTGTAGAAGGCCGTTACCTTGTTCTTCTCACAGATCTCCCAGAACCTGTCGGGGTTGGGATAAGTGGGAACGCCCTCGAACATGACCTCGGTGCCGCCGTTCGCGAGCGGGCCGTAGACGATGTAGCTGTGCCCGGTTACCCAACCGATGTCCGCCGTGCACCACCATACGTCGTTGTCATGGATATCGAAGACCCACTTGTGAGTGAGCGCTGTTTGCAGAAGGTAACCCGCGGTGGTGTGCAGGACGCCCTTGGGCTTTCCGGTACTGCCCGAGGTGTAGAGGATGAAGAGAGGGTCTTCGGCGTCCATCTCCTCTGGCTCGCACCAGGCGCTGATGCCGTCAGCGGATAGTTCCGCGTCCCACCAGTAGTCGCGGCCCTCTACCATGTCGACCTCGACGCCGGCGCGCTTGACTACGAACATGTCCTTGACGCCGGGGCATTCCTCGAGCGCCCAGTCGGCGTTCTTCTTGAGGGGGATAGCCTTGCCGCTGCGGAAGCTCGCGTCGGAGCAGATGAGCGTCTGGCAATCGCTGTCCAGGATGCGGTCGCGCAGAGCATCCGAGCTGAAGCCGCCGAAAACCACGCTGTGGATAGCGCCGATGCGCGCGCAGGCAAGCATCGCTATCGGGAGCTCGGGGATCATCGGGAGGTATATGCAGACGCGGTCGCCTTTCTTGACCCCATGCTTCTTGAGGACGTTCGCGAACCTGCACACGTCATCGAGAAGCTGCTGGTATGTAAAGGTCTTGCTGAAACCCGGCTCGTCCGGCTCCCAGACGATCGCGACCTTGTCGCGCTTGTCGGTCTTGCAGTGCCTGTCGAGGCAGTTGAAGGAGACGTTGAGCTTGCCGCCCGCAAACCACGTCAGGGTGTGGTTCTTCTCGTCCCAATTGAAGACGTTGTCCCACTTCTTGAACCAATCCAGCGTATCGCCCATCTCGGCCCAGAAGTTATCCGCGTCGTTGATAGACCTGTCGTAGATCTTCTTGTACTCCTCCATGCCCTTGATGTGGGCGTTCTGGCTGAGTTCCTCGGGCGGATATATTATCCGTTCTTCACCCGCGACATTCTCGTCAGCCATACTTCAGTCTCCTTTCGCTACATGCCAAATTACCTGATTTACTCAATAAACCCATTAAGGCGCAACCGTACCCCTCAGTGGTCCTGACCACACCTCTTGTTATTTTACCGGTGAATAGATTGAACTAACGGCCTTTCTTAGCGGCCGCATACATGAAAGAACTACTTAAATTATAAGTCAAATATGTTCGAGCAATCCACCGACTGACCGGTCCTGGGGGCTTAGGAGCGAGCCCACCCTGACCAAATCGGGAAGTATATATGAAAATGGTAATCTGTGCAATAAGTGCAGGTTTTCGCCGAGAGAGTTTGATGCCCCGCCATGCACGCCAATATCACTTCAATACATCGCAAATCGAGCTCCCGGAGCCCAGCGTTTGTTCCAGGAACGCCACCAGACCACTTACGAAATCGGCAGTCTCATCGAGCAAGCCGGGGTCGATCCGCGCCAGGTTGTCCTTATAGTGCCAGCCAGGGATGAGCCCATCAGGTGTCAGACGTACGAGCGTGACGGCGTCGTATCCTCGTGCAAGTGCGGCCAGCGCGTCAGTGGTAAACGAAGGGATATCGCGGCCCCGGAGCACTCCGGGCTCCGTTTGGGCGTACCTCTCGATCAGGCTGCATAGCGGCCCCGGAACCTTGAAGCTCCACAACATCCCTTCGCGTTCGAGGTAGCATAGCTCTCCTGAGCCAAGGGACTCGAGGTTGATGATAGCCGTATCTGAGACGATAGGCCGGTTTGCAGCCAGAAATGCGCACATGCCCGTGATTCCGGCCTCCTCGCCATCCGTGAAGAGGAACCACGCTCCTTCGCTTACGGCGCCACCCCGACGCAGCGCCGTCTCGAGGGCTATCGCCACCCCCGAGCCGTTATCGTTGGCACCGGCATTCCGCCGACCCGGGAACTGCCAGTAGACCATCTGGGCCACCCCGGCAAGCATCGCCAGGCGAAAGAGCCTGCCGGTCCATTTCAAACCCGGGCGGGAAAGGAACAACGCGAGAGCCGGGAACGAGGCATACACCTTGAACCCGGCTGGCACGAACCTGACCCTTTTCTCGTTGAAGGCGGCGCCCTCGTTCACGGTGTCGATGTGCGCGACGACGAGGACGGACGGACATTCCGAGCCAGATGGGCGGGCCAGCAGGTTTCGGCCAGTGACCTTGGGGACGAGGCGATGCGCCGGCCGCACGAGAGTGGTGTTTTCTCCAAGAATACAGGCCGCCATGAAGAAGGCGAGGCAAGTGCCCGCGGTGCGGCGGATCTTGCCGCACCCCGACAACAGCAAGGAGGCCAGGAAACCGACGGTCATCGTTGCGGCGCTGGGCGCCTGGATGCCGGATGGCGTCTTGAACTCCTGGCGTTTGCACCGGTACCCCGCGTCCTCGAGCACGCCCTCTATGTATTCCGCCGCCATCTCGTTGCCCCGCTTGCCGACGCGCCGGTCGCCGCAGCGGTCGACCAGGTATTGCAGGTGCTCATAGACGGCCAACCGGTTTCCCTTCCTGGAACCCGAACGCCTGCTTTATGCAACCGGTGTCACCTTTGGTCAGCGCGGTCTGGATCATGAGCTCATACTCCTCGAGCTTCCAGACGTGTGTCAGCAGGTGGTCGACCTTGACCGCCCCGCTCGTGACGAGATCGCGCGCCCACTCGAACGTCTTCATCGTCCGGCCGTCGTAGGTGTCGACGGAAGAGCAGAGGGACCCTGTTACCTTGAGCTCCTTGAACCAGATCGGGGTCCAGTCGATCCGTGGAGCGAAGCTCACGAGTCCGATCAGCATGACCGTACCCCCTGACCTGGTCATCCTGAGCGAATCGTCCAGGGTTCCGGGGCTGCCCACGCACTCGAGTACGACATCGGGACCGCCGTTCAGGTAGCGGCCGCCGATCATCGGCTTGACGACCTGCGCGCCCGTGAGCCGCGCGACTTCCCCGTATATATCATCGACCTCGCGCTGCATGATGATCTCGTCGGCGCCGTATCCACGGGCTACTTCGGCCTGGAACGGATAGCGCGCAATCACGATGACCCGGCAGTTTGGAGCTATGGCCTTGAGGGAGGCAACGGCCAGCATCCCGATTATCCCGCAGCCGTAGACCAGCGCCGTCTGGCCGGGCTCCGGCAGGTTCCGCATGACCGCGTGAAGAGGTACTGTGAAGGCCTCCAGAATCAGCGCCTCTTCATCCGTCATGGTGTCGGGGACTCTCAGCAACTGGCTCTTGTGAGCGATGAAATACTCGCTCCACGAGCCTCCGGTCACCCCGGTAAAGCCCGTGTAGAACCCGGGGGGAAGCGAGCCCTCCCGCATACTGAGGCACTGAGAGTAATCCCCCCTCGCGCAGTTCTCGCACGGCGGATCGATCTCCCTTGTGGCGCACGGCAGCATTGGGTCGACCACCACGCGATCGCCCACGGAGTAACCATCGACGCCGCTGCCGGCCTCCGCGATCACCCCCACGTTCTCATGCCCTATCGTGAGCGGCATCGTGGTAAACGGCTCAGAGTACGGTGAATCGTGAAGGAATATCAGGTTAATGTCGCTCCCACAGACGCCACCGTAAATCGTGCGGACCTTGACCCAGTCCTCATTGACGGGCTTCGGCTCGGGCAGTTCGTCCATGTAAGTGGTGCAGAAAGGACCTTTGAAGTATGCGGGTTGCCACAGGCGCCCCGCCGCCAGGGTAAACGCGTAGCGCGGAATCGAGGCGTTGAACCTGATAGCTTTCATGCCGTCATCCTTTTTCCCGTACCTCGAGCGGGCCCCACTAGCATATTCTCAAATTCAACGCCCCTTCAAGTTACCCGCTGCGGCCCAGGCCTGGAGAGACCCGTCTCAAGCAGGGGGATTTGCATTTGGTGCGAGGCGCGCTTCTTGCGTCACAAAAGACTCTGACAAGGAAGTTCGTGCGGTGTGAGGAGGTCATGCTCAATGAGCAGGAAAGCAGTCAGGGCTGTCAAATAAAAAGCAACCAAGATCTGCTTCCAAAGCGAGGAATGGATGGGCGAGTTGAATGGGGGGGAACCAATGAAGAAGAGATTGCTGGTTTTCGCGTGTGCATTGGCCGCTGTCATACTGATCGCCGTTGCCGGATGCGGCGGGGGTACCACCACAACCAGGACAAGCCCGTCGGTTACCCAACCGAAGGGTTCCACGCAATCCACAGGCCCCGCTGGGACGGCGCAGGCAAACACAGTGACCATAAAAGATCTCGCGTTCAACCCTGGAGCGCTGACCATCAAAGTGGGAGATACTGTCTCGTGGATGAACAACGACTCGACGGCCCACACCGTTACCGCCACCGGATTCGATAGTGGAGTGCTCCAGCCTGGCTCCGAGTTCAAACACACGTTTACGGCCGCTGGAACCTTTGATTATCACTGCAGCATACATCCATCTATGACCGGGACAATAGTAGTCCAATGATGAAGGTGGCGGTGGGGGCGAGCCGTTAGCCAAGCTCCTCTATGATACGCTTGAACGCCTTGACACCGGCCTCGTGCCCGACCTGGTCGAGCGTAATGAACTCGAGCGCTTCGTACGGGCAGAACTCCACGCACTTCGGCTGATCCAGGTCCGCGCAAAAATCGCAGGCAAAGACGGACTTGCGGTCCCAGTCGAGCTTGAGGGCCCCGAAATTGCACGCCTCGATGCACCAGCCGCAGCCGTTGCACTTGTCTTTCTCGATCCTTACGGAGCCGTCCTCGAGTTCGATAACGGCGTCACGTGGGCACGCCTTGACGCATAGTGGTTCCTCGCACTTCCTGCAGGCGATCGCTATGTCGAAGGTGGGCTCGATGCGCACGTGCCTTATCCGGGACTTGGACCAGTTGATCGTCTTCTCTTTGAAGATGGAGCACATGTACTCGCAGATCTCGCAGCCGGCGCACTTCTCGGTGTCGCAGACGATTATCCTCTTGGCATCCATCTTTCCTATACCCCCAGCTTAGTATCCAGGCCAAGGTCCTCGAGAAGTTCCCTGGTAGGTATTCCTTCCTCGTTCCACTTGCGCTCCTCGTAGTAGCCGGAGAGCGCCTCGTCGTACTCCTCGCGGATGATTATCGCGCCGTCGTTCACATCGTCGTACATCTTCTCCTCGAATGCGCGGTCCGGCGGGTAGTCGTCCCCGCGCCCCACACCGAACTTTACGTTGAAGAGCTTTGCCTGGTTGTGGATCCGCTCTCCGGTCTTGATCATCTCTTCCGCGGTGATGTCAAAACCGGTCACCAGCCTCAGGATCTTGGCGATCTCGTCGTTGTCCTTGTAGATCCCGCGTGTGAACTTGCAGATGATGAGCGAGTCGATTATCGCATAGAGGTTTTCGCCGTCGTAGACGACCTTTCCGCGCGAGCGGTCGAGATGGTAACGATCGACCGTGCCCTTCACGTCGGGCTGGTATGAGCCGGACCTGAGGTAGCACGCGCCCCTCACGCTCGTGGCAAAGCCGAGCGTCGCAGTCTGCAGCGAGCGCAGCGAGTACGCACCCCACTCGAGCTTCTTGTTGACCATGGCGAACTTCTCCGAGCCCTGCCCGACTTTCTCCGCCGCCCGGGCGGCGCCGTCGGCTATCAATGCACCGAGTTTGCCCTCGCGCAGGCACATCCTGCGGGTGGCCTCGACCATCGCCTCGGCGTTCCCGAACCGCAGGTCCAGCCCGTCGACGTCCTCGCTGGTGATGAGGCCTTTCTCGTATGCCTCCATCGCCCATGATACGGTGACCCCGGCAGATATAGTGTCGATGCCGAGCGTGTCGCAAAGCTCGACAGCCTTCGTGATGGCGTTGAGGTCGTCCACGCCGCAATTGGGGCCGAGCAGCTCCAGGGATTCGTAGTCGACCGATGAAACGGTGCCGGCCCAGGGGCCGTCTTTGACCACGTTGATGTGGTCGCATGCGATCGGGCACGACGGGCACGCCACGACCTTCTTGACGAGCGTCTCGAACATCCGCTCGCCCGATACCATCTCGGCGTGGTCGAAAGTGCCCCGCTGGAAGTTGTTGGTGGGGAGGCAACCCAGCCTGTTGTGGATTAGGACGTTCACGGGCGTACCGTAGTGCCGATACTTCTCGGTTGCCGGGCCGCGGCACCGTTTGTAGAGGTCCCGGCAGAACTCTACCAGCTCATCCAGGTTCGCCACCTCGATGGAGCCGGTGCCGCGAACGGCGATAGCCTTGAGGTTCTTGGAGCCCATCACCGCGCCCATTCCCGAGCGCCCGACCTGACGGTTGCGGTCGTTAGTCACGTTGGCCAGGCACGTCATGAGCTCGCCGGCGGGCCCGCAAGACGACACCCTCACCTCGTCGTCGCACAGCTCCTCCCTGATGAGCTCCTCGGTCTCCCAGGTGGTCTTGCCGGCGTAAGGCGCCGCATCCCTGAGCTCCACGGTGCCGTTCTGGATGTAGAGGTACTTGAGAGTCGATGCCTTGCCCTTTATCACCATGCCGTCCCAACCGGCTGCCTTGAGCTCGGAGCCGACTCCGCCGGAGGCGATGCCGAACCCGATGAACCCGGTGGCCGGCGACCGCGCCCCCATGATGTACTTGCTGGAGACCGGGATGGTCGTCCCGGCAACCGGGCCGACCCAAAGGCAGAGCACGTTCTCGGGCGAGAGCGCGTCGGCACTCTCGGGGACCTCGTTGTAGAGTGTATGGGCTACAAAGCCGTACCCCCCGACAAACCTGCGCGCGACGTCCTCGGCGAGGACGTCCGCCCTGACCTCACCGGTCGTCATGTCCACTCTCAGGAACTTACCTGTATACCCTTTCATCGTGCACCTCTCGATATTTGTGTTTCCGTCGCCGGGTCCCCATAGACCCCGCCCAAGAAGGTCGTGTCTAACCGCCGCCGAGAAGGAGAGCAAACGACACCTTGTCCCCGGGGTTGATTTCGACCTCATCCCGGCGCCTTGGGCTGATTATCCTGTTGTTCACTATGAGCGTAGTATTGCTCTTGCGCGCGCGCTCCTCGAACGGTTCCCCGAGTTGCCCGACCAGGGCCGCGACCAACTGGTCGAACGATACGGGCCGGCACGCGGGAACAACGGCCTCTTTTCCGAACTCCCTGAACGGGCCGAAGAACTCGACCTTGATTGCCTGCTCCTCAGGCATCCGGACCACTCTCCCCGCCGCCGTTCCCTCCCGGAAACTCGGGCTCGACCCCACCCGAGTTGCGGATGTCAACCTCGCCGCCCTTTCTCTGCGGCTTGCCGTTGGAGAGAAACACCCCGACCTTCGCCGCTGCGGCGCTCCCGTGTGTTGCAGCGTCGGGGATGTCCTTTGGCCCCTGGCAGATCCCCGCGATAAAGACTCCTTTTCTCTTCGTCTCGGCTACCCCGTCTGTCGGATGACGCTCGGCAAGGAACCCATACGCGTCCTTCTCCAGGCTGAGCAGCTCCGCCAGTTGTGAGGTGCCCTCCGCGGGCTCCAGCCCGCACGAAAGCACTACCAGGTCTATCTCCTTGCTGACGACTCTCGACTCGTCAGGGTCTTCATATACTATTATCGGATTGTTGGACGTCCAGTTGACATGTACCGAGGGTATCGACCTCACGAATTTCATGCCCTCCTCGACCGAACGGGTGTAGAGCTCCTCAAATCCCTTGCCGCAGGCGCGCAGGTCGTTGTAGAAGACCATCACCTCGGCCCCCGGGGCGTGCTCCATCACGAGCCGTCCGCCCTTGACCGCGGCCATGCAGCAGAAGAAGGAGCACCACCTGTTGTGGCTCAGGTCGCGAGAGCCGACGCACTGCACGAACGCGATCGAGTGAATGTGCTTGCCGTCAGGCCTGACGAGCTCTCCAGCGGTCGGCCCGGCCGCATTGCAGATCCGCTCGAATTCCATATTGGTGACCACGTTCTCGAACTTGCCGTATTGGAACTGCTCGATAACCGAAGGGTCGAAGACACGGGCGCCGCTCGCGACAACTATCGCGCCCACCTCGACCTCCTCCGTGTACGGTTCCTGGGAGAGGTCCACGGCATCGAGGCCGCAAACCTGCATGCAGAGCCCGCATTCGACGCAGCCCTCCCTGTCTATCACGTATTTGAGCGGCGCCGCTTGCGGGAAGAGGGCGTAGATAGCCTTCCTCGCCTTGAGCCCCTGCTCCCATTCGTGTGGCATGGTGATCGGACACACATCGACGCAAGCGCCACAGCCGGTGCATTTGTCTATGTCGACGTACCACGGTTTGTGCGTGAGAGCAACACGGTAGTTTCCGGGTTCGCCTTCGACCGCGGTGACCTCCGTGTTCGTCACCAGTTCTATTCCTTTGTCCTTAGCTGCCTCCACCAGCTTCGGGCCGAGAATTCATATCGAGCAATCCATCGTGGGGAACGTCTTGTCCAAAGCCGCCATGATCCCACCTATGGACGGGTCGCTCTCTACGAGCATCACCTCGAACCCCTGAGCCGAGATATCCAGGGCCGCGTATACGCCCGCGACTCCTCCACCGATGACCATCGCATTTGTCATCGGCGAAGTGCCGAGGACCCGGCCGGCCGCGGCAAGTATGACCTCGGAATGGACGCTCGACGCCAGCTCCTTCGGCTCTCCCTCCATCTCGAACGAAAAGTACTCCGTTTCCGGGTCCAGAACCGAATCAAAAACCTGCCTGGGAAGCTTTCGCGGGCATACCAGCACCGTCTTGTCATCGTCAGGCGGCCGCTCGGCCATGAAGCGCTGGCCCTGGGGTGAGCACAGGTCGCGGTGCAGGTAAACTTCGTATCCCATCCCCTCGAGGTACCCGCCCAGCGAATCGAGGTCCTCGGCTCGCTCACCAGGTGTCGTGCAGATGAAAGTGACCGGGCTCATTCTTTAACCACCTTTGCGCAAGGAAGTCCGTTGTTGTTTCTCATCGTCTCCAGATCCGGGGCGGAGAGACCCGGCTCAAGAGTGGAAGTAAGTCTGTTGTCCATTTCTTATTGTCCCCCCGTTCGATCCGGGCCTGAAAGACCCGGCTCAAGAGTGGAAGCAAGCCGCTCGTCCATCTCTTTCATGATCTTCTGAAAGATGGAACCCTCGGCGGAAGACACCCACTCCAGGCGCAGCCTGTCCGGGTCGATGCCCTTCTCGGGAAGCACTTTTTCCTTGAGCTTCTTGATCATCTCTTCACACAGGATATTGCCGTTTATGTAGTGGCAGTCGCCAGGCGGATGGCAGCCGCCGACCAGGACGAGACCCGCGCCCTTATCGAACGCGCGAAGTATCATCTCCTGGCTTATCCTGCCCGTGCACATCACCCTTATCAACCTGGCGGATGCCGGGTACTGGAACCTGCTGACCCCTGCCTGGTCAGCTCCACCGTAAGTTCACCAGTGGCACACGAGCGCAAGTATCTTGCCACCAGGGTCCTCCTCGAGCGCGGCGTCGATCTGGTCATCTATCTGCTCGTCGGTGAATCCCTGTGCTTCTACAGCTCCCTGCTTACAGCGCGCCGCGCAGACACCGCATCCCTTACAAGAGGCCTCGATCACCCTGGCACGTTTCTTTCTCTTGCCGTCGATCTCGACCTCGTCTGTCACCACGGCGGAGAAAGGGCATTTCTTCACGCAGACCAGGCAACCGTTGCACTTGTCCTGGTCGATGTGAGAGATGATCGCGTCGAGCTGTATCTGCTCGTTCGACAAAAGGCCAAGGCACTTGGCGGCCGCTCCGCCCGCCTGCAGCAGGCAATCGCCGATATCCTTCGGGAACTGGCACGTGCCCGCGAGAAAGACGCCGTCTATCGCCGTCTCGAGCGGCCTGAGCTTCGGGTGGGCTTCGAGGAAAAACCCGTCTCCGCTTGTCGGCACCTTGAGCATGTCCCCGAACTTCTGGGCGTCCTCGGAACGCATCGTGCCCGTCGCCAATACCACCATGTCGACGTCCTGCCGCGTTTCGGCATCGAGG